>CAZSPL010000167.1:0-4040 GCA_964608735.1 uncultured Planctomycetota bacterium
AACCCCTGTTACCGCCTTGAAAGAGCGATGTCCTAGGCCTCTAGACTATGGGGGCGCGCATTCACACGGAATTATAGATACCCTTCCTTATTTTCTCATAAAGAAGGGCTGTTTCAACGAGCAAAATCCTTTAGAAATAGGCGGTACAGGGATCGAACCTGTGGCCTACGGATTAAAAGTCCGTTGCTCTACCTACTGAGCTAACCGCCCGGGAATGGCAAGGTACAGGGCGTAAAGCACAATCGTTAATACTACCATGCGCGTCATATAATGTCAATTAACGCTTGATAGACTTGAATCGAACTCGAAGAAATTTAATCCATGTTTTACAATGGGACCATCCCGAATGAAAGGACGCGACTATGGCCAGGAAACTTTACATCAACGGTGAATGGGTCGATACCGGAAGGACGTTCAAGGTTTTCAATCCATATGACCGGTCGGTCGTGGATGAAGTCTGCCTCGCCGATGACAAGACCATCGAGAAAGCGGTTGCCGCATCGGTTGAAGGCTTCAAAACCATGAGCGCCATGTCGAGCGCTGAACGAATCGCCCTGTTCGGTAAGGCGGTCGATTTATTGGTCATACGAAAGGATGACCTCGCCCGTATGATTTGCCTCGAGGGTGGCAAATGCAATAACGACGCTCGTGGCGAAGCCGAACGCACCATCCTTACCTTCACCTTCGCGAAGGAAGAAGCCGGACGCATCTACGGTGAATATATCCCGCTCGACCTGAACGCCGCGTCGAAGGGACGGTTCGGCATCACGCGCAGATTTCCCATCGGACCGATACTCGGTATCAGCCCGTTCAATTTTCCGCTCAACCTCGTCTCCCACAAGGTCGCCCCGGCGCTCGCGTGCGGATGCTCTATCGTGCTGAAACCCGCGAGCTTCACGCCGATAACATCGCTCATACTCGCCGAAATAATCGACGAAGCCGGGTTCCCGCCGGGGGCATTCAACGTGCTCGCCTGCCCGAGGGAGCAGGGACAAAAGCTTGTCGAGGACGAGCGCTTCAAGCTGCTGACATTCACCGGGAGTCCCGATGTCGGTTGGCGTATGAAGCAGGATGCCGGGAAGAAAAAAGTCACCCTCGAACTTGGCGGCGACGCGGCGTGCATCGTCGATGCAACCGCCGACATCGATTTCGCCCTCAAGCGATGCGTCGTCGGCGCGTTTTCCCACGCCGGACAGATATGCATCAGCATCCAGCGCATCATGCTCGAAAAATCCATCGCCGATGAATTCACCCGTCGCTTCATCGAGATGGCGAAGGAACTCAAGATGGGCGACCCGTCCAATGAATCAACCAGGCTCGGCCCGATGATTACCGAGGACCAGGCGAAACGGGCTGAAGAGTGGGTGAAGGAAGCCGTGAACGCAGGCGCGAAGATGCTTCTCGGCGGCGAGCGCAACGGCGCGATGTTCCCGCCCACGGTACTTGCCGATGTTGCGCCCGGATGCAGGATCGGATGCGATGAAGTCTTCGCGCCGGTCGTCGTACTGTTCACGTGGGATAAAATCTCCGATGCGATCGACATGATAAACAGCTCGCGCTACGGCCTGCAGTGCGGGATTTTCAGCCGCGACATCGGCCGCATCACGCGGGTGTGGGAGGAGGTCGAGGTCGCCGGTGTCGTCGCCGGGGATATTCCCACCTATCGAATCGACCACATGCCGTACGGCGGCGTGAAGGACTCCGGCCAGGGACGCGAGGGCATCCGCTGGGCGATCGATGATTATACGGAGGAGCGTCTGCTGGTTCTGAATCCGCCGAGGGATTAGCGAACCGTTCCGGCTCTAATCCATTTTAATCCAACGCAAGCAAAAACCATGCCCCGAATCCCGACCATATTTTAAGTGCAAGTCGTTCCTGATATCGCGTCAGGACCGTCTGCGCTGCAAATTCGCACGGGAGCATGAAATGAAATCAACAGCCTTGATCATCGCCCTGCTGTGCCTGCTATGCATCCCCCTGCCGGCAACCGCCGGGGGCGAGATGGGTACTCTGCATGTCGGCGAGAATTTCCCGACATTCCGGGGCACCACCATCGACGGTTATCAATTCAACCTCGATGATTACCTCTATGGCGAGAACTACGTGTTCGTCGATTTCTGGGCGACATGGTGCGGGCCATGCGTAAGCGAGATACCGAACGTCGTCGACGCGTGGTATGACTACGGGCCTTACGAACTGATGGTTGTGGGTATAAACCTCGACGACCCGTCCGACATGCTCAAGCTCTATGGTTTCATGCTCGATAAAAGCATCACATTCCCCGTGATAAACGACTTCAGCGGGATGGGTGAATCCCTCGCCGACCGGCTGAACATCGACTACATCCCGCAGAATTTCCTCCTCGCTCAAGACGGCGCCGTGCTATTCAAGGATTTGCGGGGCGACAGCCTGAAATACGCGATAGAGGCGCTCTTCGAAAAGGGCGACCCGCGCCTGCCGATTCACATACGCATCACACTCGATGATGACCCGAGGGGAGTGGAAGATTTCCAGATCATCCAGCGGGCTGATACATCGCAGCTCACAAACCCCTGGGCCAAGCCGCTCAACAAACCGCCGAAGAGCGTCAAGCTGAATATCCGCGTATACAACCGCGAAGTCGAGGATTTCGACGCGGTGCTTCGCTACAGCAAGAGCCATCTCACCGGGCGCAAGACGAACATGATAGTGGATAAGGAGACCGGCGACGTCAAGCTCTCTCCGAAGAACGGTGAGCCGTATGTTCTCTGGGAAGTGCAATATGACTACTTCGATGTCGTGCTTCACGGCGAGAAGAACGCAATCGACACGCAGTTCGCAATACCACTCGATGATTATGCCGCCGATTTACAGTGGGAACTGCACGTCCCGTCGCTTATCATCGGGGATGATTTCGTGCGGAGCGGAAGGATCGATTTCGCATGCCTGAATACAATAACAGCGAAGCAGATAGAAGAGCAGGGCGGGATAGTTCTCCTCAACAACGAACCGGAACCCGCCCCGGAAGAAATCAAGGAAGCCGAGACCGAACCTGAAGAGGTTCAGCCCGAGGAAAAACCGGAAAAGAAAGAAGGCCAGCAGGAAATTCCGCCTGGAGTGGAAGTTTCCGAAGATTAGTCTTAACAACTGACAACAAGAAATGTAAGATCGGAAATTGCAGGCTTGACGGCCTGCATTTTTATTCCTGGTTCGAATAGCGCTCCTGCGTCCACGGGTCGCCGTGATTGTGATAGCCGCGCACTTCCCAGAATCCCCGCCTGTCGTGTTCCATGAATTCGACCCCGGTCACCCACTTCGCGCTTTTCCAGAAATAGAGCCGCGGTACGATGAGCCGTATGGGATACCCATGCTCGGGCGTGATATCCTTCCCGTCGAGCTTCGTGGCGAACACGACATCGTCCTGCAGGAAATCGTGCATCGAAAGGTTGGTCGTAAAATTCACCGCCGCGTGGATCATCACGTATTTCGCCTGCGCCTTCACGCCGGCAAACTTCGAGATCTCCTTCGATGCGACTCCTTCCCACAACGTATCGAGCTTCGACCACCCCGTGACGCAGTGTATATCCGCTTGCACCTTTACGCGCGGCAATGCCATGAATTCCTCGTATGTGATAATCCGTTCGCGCTCGACAAGCCCGGCAATGCCGAAAGTCCATTGCGATTGGTCCAAATCCGGCACGCGTCCCTCGTGAAGCACCGGGAATTCCATCGTACGCTGTTGTCCAGGCGGTATCCTCTCCGCCCTCAGCGTATCGGGACTGATGATAATTCTTTCATCCTCCATCTTTCACCCTCCTTTTTCCCCTCCCGAAAATGTATCAGAAAAAGCATGGACAGTCACATGTTCCGCTCCACAGCCGATACTCGACTCCTTACATCATGCACTCGATTCATAATGGGGACGGGTGGCACCCCTTTACCGCGCTTACAGCATGCTCTTGACTCATCACAGATCCGGGTGGCACCCCTTTACCGCGCTTACAGTATGCTCTTGACTCATCACAGATCCGGGTGGCACCCCTTTACCGCGCTTACAGTAT
>CAZSPL010000167.1:4140-9136 GCA_964608735.1 uncultured Planctomycetota bacterium
GCTCTTGACTCATAAACAAAGCCTATTGCGCGGGAAAGGGGTGGCCTCGCGCGCGCAATACCGTACCACCCCTTTCCAGTGCCTCATAGTAGAAAGCTGAATGGAAAAAGTTTCGAGTGCCGCTCGCGTAGCTGATTATGGCACTGTAAAGGGGTGCCACCCGGATCCCTGTTTTTTTCCTATAGGAGAACAGGATTCCTGTAGAACTGGCGGCAACTAAACAACGCGATAGCCGCTTGAAAAACCACCATTCGTGACTGTCCCTGCTTTTCCGCTCTTATCTCCCCCCCGCGAAGCGGGGGGGAATAAGGGGGGGTCTTAAATATTAGGAAACCCTACACCAGTATCTATATAATGTTAGAGACAGGATTGGCGGCTGAGTCGAAATACTACGAGGTGCCTTATGAGGGATTATTCCCGCCGAATGCTTATCCCCGCGATAGTTGCTCTCTTGATCCTGGCAGGATGTTCGAATGGAAACGAGGTCGTTACCCCCGGTGACATCGCCGCCGATGCCGCGCCGAGCCATCTCTGCTGGGGATTCTATCAATTCACCGCCGATCCCGCCGAGGGCACCCTCGACGTGGCACAGCTTCGCATGGCGGAATTCCATCTCAACGCGCTGCCGTTCCTGGAACCCCCCGCTCTCGTCAATTTGACGCTCGATACTCTTCACATCAACGGCAGCATCATAGATGCCGACATCGGCCTGCGGCACCCGTTCCTTGGCCTGAATGAATTCACCGGATTCGATGTTTGCGGCGTACTGATCACCAGCGGCTCGATATCCGGCTTCGGCGATTCCGCCATACGCATCGCGGGACCCGGAGATACCCGCCTTCTCAATCCCGACGGCCTTACGCGCTGGTGGAATCCGTCGGAGTTTCCAATCAACACGGGCACGATTTTCGGATACAACGACGGCCTGCTCGGAGCCCCCGATTCAGCGGGGAATTTCAGCGCCACCGTGAATGCCTATAAATACTACACCGACGGCCTCGCGCCCGATGCGGACCTGGCCGATGTCACTTTAACAAGCCGCGGAAAATTCTCCGCCGGGCAGAAGAACGTTCGCCATTACACAATCGAACTCGGCAATGCCGGCCTCGTATTCAATTACGCGGTTGATGCATCATGGAAATTCCCCAGCGGCTCTCCGCCCTATGTAGCGCCCGATGATTTCGCCGAGGATGCCAACAAGGTGGAAGCGTGGCGCGCCGATGTCACTGAAACATCCAACACCCTCTGGAACGACGGCAACGGTTCGGGCGGAAGCCTGAACTTGAGCATCGATGTCTATGACTGGTTCAACGCGGGCTGAACAGCGTACGCGTTGAATCGCCCGGCAGCTTCGCGCCCGCCGGGCCGGTGAATGCATCCGGCGGCGGCGCGGGATACAGCACATACGAAGTCGATATTGCATCCGCCACCCCGCCGGAAGGCTCCATCGACGTCCTGATAATCGCTGAATCCGAATCCTCCGGCTACGGCGGCCTTCTTCCCGGTAAGCCCGAGTGCGCCTATTTCCTGCATACCGCCGATGTGAATTCGGGAACGTCCGACATCGTCTGCGACGTGCAGGTCGTCACCGCGATGCCCTACACCGGCTGGCCGTGGATTATCGGATTCGATGCTTCCAATTCCTACGATCCCGAGGGCGGGGTCCTTTCGTATGAATGGGACTTCAACAACGACGGCACTTTCGGCGATGAATACGAGGAAGGCGCCGACGAACAGCCGTGGAAATATTTCGATGAGGATTACGTTGGCGATGTATGCGTGCGGGTCTCCAGCGGCGGCGAATATGTCGAATGCTGTGTTGGTGTCAACATAACGATTCTACCAACCAAGAACCTTCAGCTTCGGAATAAAGAAGCCTATGATATCGCCATCGACCATACCGACGGCGATTTCTATGTCCTCTATGCCGACGGCGAAATTTATCGCTACGGAATCGACGGCTGGTATCAGAGCGGGACGGATATCCTGTTCCAGGACCTCGAAACCGTATGCACTTCGTATAACCTTGCGGGAATGGACTACATCGATGTAGCTGAGACCGAGGTCGTATGCATCACCGGGACTTCCGAGAACGGATGGAACCGCATCATCCTGTTCGACGATGACGGCACCGAACTGTGGGGATGCAACACCGTTATCGGTTCGTCGAGAACCATCTTCGACGCCATGGCCTATGTCGACACCGGCGACGCCCACGCGAATTCCGCGGGTTATGCGAGCTACAGGGACTGGAGCGGTGTTTATTACTGCGAGATGGGAATGAACATGCCGACGGATTATTCAAGCTGGCACTGGAATACGTTCTCATACTCCGAATCGAGCGGATATACGGGACTGAACAAGCTCTATGGCCCATACACCGTCGCGGTCGAAGCCGACCAGGGCGGCGATGAACTCTGGTGGCTCGAAAGCGACCCTGTAGAATGCTATGCCACGAGGTGGCACCTTACGGGCACCGACACATACAGCACGATGAACTACGACAACGCCTGGTTCGGCACCGGGTCCCAGTCCGACGCCGACACATGCTGGAATGACGCGAAGGATATCTGCCGCGATGATGAGAATAGATATTTCATTCTCGACCGTCTATCCACCGGCGAGCCGAAGGTGAAGATATTCGATGTCACTTCCAACCCGGGAACATCGGTGGGAAGCTTCGGCGATTCATCAACCATCAGCGGTGAGCCGAGACGCATCGAAGGCTCCGACTACGAAGGATATATCGTCGTGCTGCACGGGGCTTCTGTCCCGCGGATGATAAGCATCTTCACGCCATGGGAGATGCCGGAATAACGCATTTTTAAGAACGAAGCAGGAAAAAATCCCGATAATGTCGCCTTTAGGAATTACGCGCACTTGTTGTAGCACAGGCATCCTGCCTGCAATTTTCGGGGTAAAGCTGAAGAGATGCAGGCAGGATGCCTGCGCTACAATCAGATTAATAGCTAATTAGACTCCTTCACTCCCCGGGACAGGCTCCGAAGCATGCATGGCACGAAACTTCGCAAATGCATCGCGCTCATTCCCAAAACCACGATCTCGAACTAGCCTGTCCCCCTTAACACACCAGCCCCGGGGACAGGCTCCGAAGCATGCATGGCACGATGCTACGCAAATGCATCGCGCTCATTCCCAATACCACGATCTCGAACCAGCCTGTCCCCCTTAAACGCATCGCTACTCCTTCACCAGCAACACGTTGACCGCCTTCCAGTATGCCGTTATCGTATCACCCTTCTTGATCCCGAGTTCTTTGAGCGATTCGAGGGTCATCACCGATGTCACCATTATATCTTTCGTGACCTGCACCTTTACTTCGCACATCAGCGTTCCCTTGATGATGTCCACAACCTTCCCGGTTGCCTTGTTTCTCGCGCCTGCTTTCATATACGTACCTCCTCCGCAGTTCTACTGCCATATTTTCAGACATCAATCATTCTAAGTCCACGATGGCCTCATAATCAACTTCCAGCCCGTCGATTATCCCCTCGCATTCCGCCCTCGCATGCGTTTGAATGCGCACCGCCGAGCCGCAATCGCTGCTCAGATGCCTCGGGACGGGTATCAGCTTCGCGTCGAAGCCTTCACGCCTGAGGCATTCTTCAATGCGTATAGCGTGGCTCGTCGAATAAACCAGTACCACCGAATATCCGGTCGCTTTATCCATGTCGCTTCCCCGCTACTTCTTCAGCGTCAGGTAATAATCGTCGTCCTTCTCTTCCACCTCGGCCTTCCATCCGAGATGCTCCGCCGTCCTTATGCAGTTGTTCACCTGGGTCATCGTATCGACGATTACAATGACCTCGCCCTCCCCGGCGGCCTTGAGCGCGTCGGACGTCTTTATCATCGGCTGCGGGCAGGAAAATCCTCTCGCGTCTACAGTTTCAGACATCTCATGTTCCTCCTATTTTCCCCTCGACAGGATGCCTATCCCGAGGCACACTATCAACCCGATTATCACTCCCCATAGCGCATAGGGCGCGCTGCCGACCATGTTGAAGTTGTGCGCGATCGCCGCGCCGAACAGCATTCCGAACACGAATACACCGGCGTCGCCGTCCCCTTCTCCGCTCAGGATGAGCTGTCGACCGGGACATCCCCCCGCGAGCGCGAATGCCAGTCCCGAAAGCGTCATGCCGAGGAAATTCAAATACCATACCGTATGCGCCGCCGGCTGCATTATCGCCTTGCCCGCCGCATCGGTACCGAGCGTGAAGCCAGGGTGGAACTGCCCGTAGATCAGGTTCATCACGAATGCCGCCGCGAGGAATGCAAGAAGTCCGCTGATTAAATGGAAGTCCTTCATCAGGACGACATCCCTTATCGAGCCCATCGTACAGAACCGCGTACGCTGGGCGAGGAACCCTATCAACAAACCGAATAACAGCGATATGATGAGCGCCGCATGCTGTGATCCCGGGCCGCTCGCGCTCCTGAACAGCGGCGGTACCGGGTTCCCGTCGGCATCGCGTCCGAACTGCGGGTAGAAAATCGCGAGGAGAAGCAATGCGACCATCACCGCCGGCATTATCCATCCGGCTATCGGAATTGATTTGCGCGACCTGCCCAGCGTATATCCGCCCCGGAGAAATGCCACGCCGATTGAAACCCCCACGACCAGCCCGATGATGCCGATTATCGCGTTCCAGTCGCCGCCGGCGAGCCTGAGAAGCGCTCGCCACGGGCATCCGAGGAACACCAGTGCGCCTATCATCGCGAACATGCCGAGTATGAATCGCGCTATCGGGGCCGAGCCGGTACGGGCGCGGAATTCGCCGAACGCCATCGCGCTGATTGTGGCGCCGAGAAGTATCGCGATTATCTCGGGCCTGATGTACTGCACTACCGCCGCGCGATGCAATCCCAGCGCGCCGACTATGTCGCGCTCGAAGCATGCCATGCACAACCCCATGTTCGCGGGATTACCGAGCTTCTGAAGCGTCGCCGCGAGGATGCCGATAAGCAATCCGGC
>CAZSPL010000168.1:0-9135 GCA_964608735.1 uncultured Planctomycetota bacterium
ACGGGTTCTCCGTTGTCGCGCCGACGAGAATTATCGTGCCGTCCTCGACGTGCGGGAGGAACGCATCCTGCTGAAGCTTGTTGAACCGGTGGAATTCATCGATGAACAAAAGCGTGCGGAGATCCTTCGTTTCGAGACGTTCCCGCGCTATCGCGACAGTGGCCTTGACTTCCTTGACGCCCGATGTAACCGCCGAGAATTCGACGAACGGCACTTGCAACTGTTCGCTGAGGAGCCTGGCGATTGTCGTCTTGCCGGTACCGGGCGGCCCCCACATGATGAACGAATGAGGCGTACGCGATTCGACCATAAGCCTGATGGGGCCGTTTTTCCCCACAAGGTGTTTCTGCCCGACGATGTCTTCGAGATTTCGCGGCCTGAGTTTCGCCGCGAGTGGAAGCGCGCCTTCGCGCCGTTTCATCCGATCTTCGTCGCTTGGGCCGAAGAGGTCCATCGGATCACCTCGCCGTTTCAATCTACACTGCAAAGGCTACATTATATCGGAGACAAATATACTATACAAATGTTTGGAACCAGGGCAAAAAAAAGCCACCGATACCGGGTGGCTGCTGATTCCCCTGGCGTCACAAGCCTAAAGCGGCTTGCCGCATACAAGGCATTTCGTATCATCCTTGCCGCAGTAGCGGCACAACGTGGCTTCCATCCTCTGCGCAAGAAGCGGCTGCCCGCATTTGAAGCACTTCGGATTCTCCATGGCGCACTTGTTGCATATCTTGCCGGGTACGCCGAGCCCCACGATGTGTGTTCCGCATTTAGCGCAGTTACCCCGTTCTCTCGCGCAAGGGAAGCATATCATTACGTTAGGCATCTATTTGCCCTCCATCACCGTGTTCATACCAAATCCTAAATTACCACACCGGCATCGAAAATAAAAGCGCGGGCCTTAACCCGCGCGACGTGCGTTCCTCTAAAGCCTATGACGGGCACCTGATTTCGAGTACGCCGCCGACGGCACGAAGCTCAACCCGCGTACGCGTGTTCAGGCAATGCAGGTGCTCCACGGTCAGTTTTACCTTGCCTTCGGGATCGTATTCAACCGATGAGACAGAGCTGAAGAATTCCCCCTTATGCTCCGCGCCGAAATCCTGCGAAGCTATCTCCTTCGTTCCAAGCTTGTCCACGAGGCTGTCGAATTCCTGTTTATCGAACAGCTTGAAAACCGTGCCCGTATCATCCTTCAGCTTCAGGAGTATCAGGGTCCCGCCCGATGGGTTGGCTTCCTTCGCGGTCGGTATATCGACCCATCCCTGCGAATCGACATCGCGCATGTCCTGCCAGTTATCCGGAAGGTCAAGCGCGAATGTTTTCATCACCTTAGGGTGAGCCCCCTGCTGCCTGGTTACAGCATACTTGAACGCCCTGTAGTGGTCTCTCATATTTTCATCCTTGTGTTCCAAGGCCGCTAATACCGCTACTTACAGAATTATACCATCGCAATCCCGCTCCAGCAAGGGTTTGAACGACATCGCGACCAGATTGAAATACCCGCGATATTGGCATATAATTTCCGCCCCGTGGCCGATGCCGCATGTAGAGCGCGATGCATCTGTTATTTTCGATGCCGCGCGGCATGAAAATGATATGTCTCGCGCCGCCGGGGATTTGAACATCATACAAATTCAGGACAACCGCCTTGAATGAAAATCGTGAGAAAAAAACCGGACCTTTGAAGACCCTTGTCGACCTGTGCCGCCCGTTCACCATGCTCGCACCGGCGGTCGGGGTATACGCCGGCGCGATGATGGCCGCCGGGGGGAAATTGCCCAGCGCGATGTGCATCGTCGCCGCGATCGCGGGCGGACTCCTCAACGCCGCCAGCAACGCACTCAACCAGGTCACAGACCTCGACATAGACCGCGTCAACAAGCCCGACAGGCCGATACCGTCGGGACGCATGTCCGTCGGCACCGCGTCCGCCATAGCCGCCCTGCTCTACATCGTATGCCTTCTCGCGGCATATTTCGCCATCGGACCGGCTTTCTTCCTCGTCATCGTGATCGGCGCCGCGCTCAGCCTCGCCTATTCGATGCCGCCCGTACGCACGAAGAACAACCCCTGGCTCGCGAATCCCACGATGGCTATCCCGCGCGGCATTCTTCTCATCCTCGCGGGCTATGTCGCGCAGCTCGAACTTACCACCCAGCCCGCGTCGTTCGGGGAAATATTCACGCATCCCGCGCCATGGGCCGCCGGTGTGATAATGTTCCTCTTCCTGGTAGGCGCGGCAAGCACCAAGGACTTCGCGGATATCGAAGGGGATGCGGCACACGGCGCGCGTACGATCCCGGTAGTGCTCGGGGTCAAACGGGCTGCATGGTTCATAGCGCCGTTCTTCGTGGTGCCGTTCCTGCTTATTCCCATCGCGGTATGGCTGAAATTCCTCATCCCGGCTACGCTGCCCCTCGTGCTCCTCGCCGTCTACGGCGCATTCACCGCGTGGCTCATCCTGCGCAAACCCGAATCCCTCGCCCTCGAAGGAAATCATCCATCATGGAAACACATGTATCTCCTGATGATGATCACGCAGATCGGGTTCGGGCTGGCCTATCTTCTCGGAAGCTGAGTTCCCCTTTCAATCAACCGGTTTTCATGCATCCCCGTGAAAAATAGTATAATCATGGGTAGATAAATCCCGCCTTAATCCTTTTGTTCAAGACGCTCCTTGAGGGAGAATTTTCATGGAGGAAGCAGATGCCATTTTTGAAAAAGAGCCGCGCGTGGATCCTTCTCATAATCATGCTGTCAATATTCAGCGGCTGCAGCGGGACTTCGCCGTTAGCCCCTGGACAGATTGAATATCCGGCCGACAGGAATCCCGCTCAAAGCGACAGGCTAATCTATGGCTCCTGGCATATCGACATCGACACCGAGCTCCAAACCGCCGTGGCAATCCCACTGAGGGAGACGGCATTTCATATCAATGCCACATACTCCCTCGAAAACCCGACCCAGAACATCATCGTCGAAATCCTCGCCATCGATGCAGGCACCGGGAATATGGCCATCCGTGTTGCACTCGTGCATCCCGAGACAGAGCCGGTCTTCAGGGCGTTCGATGTCCGCGGCATCGTGTTCACAAATTCATCATGGGATAACTGGAACGACCCCGGCCTTGTTCTCCCGCAATCCGGCGACCCGCTGTTCCTGCGCAATCCCGACGGCTACACGCGGTGGTGGAATCCCGCTGAATTTTCTTCCGGTGGACCATCGCCCGTATCGAAATACGTCAACGGCAAGCTCGCGCATCCATACACCGGCTCCGGCGATTATGACTACAACGGCACGGTGAACCCGTATAAATATTTCATCATCGGCCACCCCGATGCATTCACGCCCTCCGACCCCTATAACCTTAACGACGGTCTCGACATGGTCGATTATTTTTCCGACCCGGCAAATTTCGCCGACCAGGCGACGCTTCCGGTGGGATCCATCTGCTCGCGAATCTACCAGTTCAAGATGAACGGCGATTTCCTGTCGCACCTCGGGTTCAATTACGCAGTCGACGGATGCTGGGCGGCCCCGGTCGACCTCGTAAACCCGGAACTGGAAGACTTCCCGCCGAAAGCGCATATGCCGGAACCGTTCCTGATCGACATGTCGATAGAAAAAAATACGCTCTTTTACCTTGAGGAGACCACATTCGGCGGCGTACTGTCGCTCCTCGTCGATGTCTATGACTGGCAGAATTATGACGACGACGGCTTCTTCGAATATACCTCCCCGGCGGAAGGGATTCACGGCGCGATAAGCATACTCGGAGATAACGGCTTTCTCGACGGCGAAACACCGGTAGTGGAATTTGTCGACTCCGACCCGGATATCCGGCGAATGACTTATCGACTCACATTCACCAACCCCGTAATTCCCGGCCTGGGGCTGTACGACATAATGCTCGTGGTCGAACATTCGCGAACATATCCAGCAACTTTCGCCTCCGTCGATAACATCTTCGTCGCGACATACAAGCCGTTCGCGCAATCGATAATCGTGCTTCCGGTGATTCCCGAGCCGTTTGAACTTCCATACGACGACCCGATGAACCTTACAACCGATAACTTCTGGACGGTAATCGAATATAAAAAGAGCCCTCCGTACCAGCCGGCGTCACCGCAGCCGAGCTTGACCGATGAATCCTATTATCACTGGGGCCTCAGCGATTCAAACGAGACATGGTCGAGCCAGGTTCATTACAACGGAAGCAGCCAGGTGCAGAATCCTGTCGGATATGCCGACCTGATGCGCAACGCATTGATATCGCCCACGATGGTCTTCCCTGACTCAGGCTCGATTTGCGTGACCATCGAACATACTTTCTCGATGGAACCGTTCGATGACTTCGGCGAAATGGTGTTCCTCTGGGCGGACGGTATGGGTGGTTATACCTACTATCCGATGTACTTCTACCATTTCACGGGCGAACTCCCGGGGAACACGTCAGGCATCACCGACGGCGCGAGAACCGACACATTCATTATCGATAAGCTGACGACCATCGTCGGCGGTATTGTCCAGACATTCATCCCCGCTCCCGGGGGCGAATTCCGTCTCGCGTTTTTATTCGACAGCGATGCCGATAACAACGAGCCGTACCTCGGGTGGGAGATTGACAGCTTCTCGGTTCATGAAGCAATTCCCTATGACGACCCCGGGATGACCGAGGTGTTTGATGAGCACTTCGATTCCGTGTTCGCGTCGCAAGCGCAGTGGGATTTCATCGATGCCGGAACCGGCGGCCAGTATTGGGGGATAATCGACCTCGCATTTCCCGGCAACGACGGAACATTCCTCGATGCGGCATATGAGCTCTCGTCCGTTTACGATTCCGGCATCAATGAAGAAGCGGTGCTCACCGTGGCGATCCCGTCATCCGGACAGGTGATGATGAAAATAAGGCACCGCATATCGGTCGATCCCGGTGTGAGGGCGTTCATCGCGGTTGACGAAGTCGATGGCGATAATCCCGGCGATGAATTCGAAGTGCTTTATCCATGCTATGCCGGGGGGCTTCTGCCCTACACTTTCACCAGGGGCACCGAATTCGCCGGCGTTATCAATCCCGGCGGGGATAATAACGTCGTCCATGGATGGGGCCATTTCTGCTGGACCGGCCGGCTTCCCGAAGATTTCGACACGACGGACGACCTTGACGAAGTGATATCTTCGTTCTTTGACTTGACCCGCTACGCCGGCTCGGAGATCGAACTACGATTCATTTTCCGCACATCGGATGAAATAATCGATCCTTTCTACCCGTTTACATCCACCGACTATCGCTCGTGGCGGATCGAGCAGGTGACGATAAAAGCCTCGTGATGATTTTTTCTCAGCGTCAATAAATACCCCGGTGAATTTGCATCAAAGCGGCATCGGGGCTTTATTTTTTACGGAAATATTAGTACTATAATCATAGTTAAGTATTCATGGATGAAATTAAGGTGGCGATTATTTCATCCATAAGTTTTCGGCAGGATTGTAAGCGATGCTGTTTATTCGTTCCATCAAACACCGGGTTGCCTGAGTGTAAGCCGTGCTCATGGTGTTTGAAGCCGGGGGAAGCGAAAAGACAGTCGTCTCACTGGCGATCCGGCGTATCGGTGGTAGAAAAATATGAACCTCCAAAGCTCATCCTGTAAAGAGTTCAAAGCTCTTTCGAGTCAACTCAGGCTGCGTATGCTCCCCTATTTCGAAAAAGCGCGCACCGTCAAACAAGTGGCTGACGCCCTCGGCTTGAAACCGCACACGATGTATCACCACGTGAGGGTCCTCGAAGAATGCGGCATCGTGAGGCTTGTTCGCACAGTGAAACATAACGGGAGCATCGAGGAGAAATTCTTCCAGCTCACCGCGAAATTTAACCGGCACAGGAAAGCAATCAAGCTCTCCGGTGCCGCCCGGAACGATGCGCTCGAGCTCACGATGTCAATCATCAAGGAATATGAGGATTGCTCCTGCGCCGATTCGCCCACGCCATGTCATTCAGGCGTGAAACGTATAACCGTCAACTCGAAGGACAGTGCAAAAATCCACCGGAGCATGAAGACAAGCCTGGAGAAGCTCTTCAAGGAGTATCTCAAAGCCTATTCCACGCCCGATGGCGACGCTACATTAGTGCTGAATATATTCGGTTTCATAAAGTGATCAACACGGGGTGGATGGACTATCGCGCGCTCATGCGTTAACCGCGCCGATGCGCCGCGCGAGCTTCTCGAATGCCTTCCTGCGGTGGCTAATCTCATTCTTTATTTCAAGCCCGAGCGACGCGACGCTCCGGTCATTACCATCGGGGATGAAAAGCGGGTCGAAACCGAATCCCTCATTTCCTTCCGGCTCAAACGCGATACGCCCGTTCAAGATTCCTTCCTCCACAATTTCAATATTCCGCGCGCTATCGATGAAGCATGCCGCGCACACGAATCGCGCTGTTCGTTCGCCAGGCCGGGTTAAGCTTCGCATCATCGCGAGAAGCTTCGCGTTACGCGCCGAATCGGGCTCCCCCGGATCCACGAGCCGGGCAGAATGCACTCCCGGCGCGCCATCCAGCGCGTCCACCATCAATCCCGAATCATCTGAAACAGTTGGAATACCTGTGAGCGCCGAGTAATGGCGCGATTTTATCAGCGCATTGGCGGTAAATGTATCCGCATCCTCCACCGGCTCGTCAAGCCCTGGGAATTCATCGAGCCTCGCGAACTCCAATGCGCAGCCGCGCAGGAGCGAAGCTATCTCCACGGCTTTACCCCTGTTGGAAGTGGCGATAAGAATTTTTTTATAGATTCCCGAAGCCATCGCGATGGAATACTACATCATCCGCTCAAAGTTGTGAACCAGCAGGAAGTAATCCTGATATTCATATCAGTTATCATTACGAGCGACTTTCAAGAAAGCGGCTTCAGAAATAGATAAGAGAATCCCCGGTCCGAAGACCGGGGATTATCAGGAAAGGGAGGCCGATTGATGTGCAAATTTATTTCTCGAAATCCAGACATAATATACGCGCATTCTACCCCCTTGTCAAGACCTTCCACCTTTTTTCAGAAAAATATTTTAATGCCGTTTCTGCCCTGGAAAACCGAACCCCGGACTATGCCGGGGTTCCTATGGAAAGGGAGGCCATTCAGTTTTCGCTTGCAACTTGAAGCACGCTTCCGTTGCAAGATGAATATAACATATAACCAATTAACTGTCTACATGTTTTGGGAAATTTTTCACGAAAATTCCCGGCGATTTTGGCTTTACGTGAAAACTCGCTTTCTATGCGGGTTACACGAGGTCAGGGCGAGAAAAACCACTATACTGATGTATAGGATGGTGGCAAAAAAAATGGGGGAAAACGGGATTTTCGCTTGTTATCACTCCCCATTTAGCTCCAGCTCGTGCTCATTTTCACTTGCGCCCTCTTGCAAAGCATCAACATCCCCGGAATCCCCCTCATCGCCCCCCTCGGTCAGCGTATCTTCCTGCGGCGCCACAGGCTCCGGCGAAGCCGCCACCCAGGCATCCCCTTCCGGATCATCGAACGCCGTGGCGAGCAGAAGGTTTACCACTTCATGCCCCTGCGGGAGCACTTCATGCAGCGTCCCATCCTGCAGCACCTTATACTTGCGCATGTCCCGAAGCATCGACGCGGCGTTATCATATGCTTCCTCCACGGTAACATCCTCGACGGCTTTGCCCAGTTGATCAGCCGTCTTAGTCAGGACTTTCGCGCCGTATTCCGTATCGAGGAAATCGACAACCTCGTCATATGTCGGCTCTTGGACCATGCTTTCCACGATGGCATCCTGGAGAAGGCTCAGCTTTCCGTTCTCGATTATCTTCTCATATGTCATCCCCATCTTCCTCTGCTGTTCGAGGAATGCGGCCCTGCCGCCGGCCTGCTCGACATAAGGCTGCATCACATCGAGCACGGCCTGATCTGAAACGCTCAAGCCCAGTTCGGCGCCTTTCATTTTTACGAGTTCCTCGTAGATAAGCTCCTCGACCAGGTCCATCGCGCCGGGATGTTCGAGCATATCTCCCACGGTAATAAACTTGCCGTCGATCTTTGCGAGGGGCGTATCCAGTCCCCCTTGAGGTTCATCCGGCACCCGCGCTTCGCATCCGTAACAGAAAAGCACCGCGCAGAGCAAAATTACAGTAACAGCCAGATATCTATCTCGAGCATGCATCTCATTCTCCCTGTCGTGTTCTGAAAATAAACCGCGTCCATTAAAGACTAATACGACGCCCGGCGCAAGGATAAGAAAGGATTAGAATAGACGGGGGCGGACCCTCATTGAAAGCAGAAAACCCCGCTCGGGACGGGGTTTTTCTATATGAGTGAAAACGCTTGTCAGCTTGTCTCAATTCATCGGGTAGCTCGAATTGTACGCATAGGCCATATCCCAATCCTCATCTTCCTCTTCGAGGATCCTGAGGATTTCATCGTCGAACTCAACCGGAAGAATCATGTGATCAAAAATCATATCGTTCTCCACTTTCTTCTCCTTCACGGTGTACGCCAGGCGAGGGTAATATGTGCAAGTTTCATTCCTTCCATGGCGCCGCGCGTCATCCAGTGATTAATATCCCGGAAACCGGCGTTGAATCACCGTTCCCGGATGTTTTTTCATAGGGTTCGCGGATGTTTTTTTCATCCCGTGAAGGATTCGCGCATCAGCGGTCCGGGTCGGAATGTCCCGGATGGCATATTCTGTCCCCTTCCATTCGGTTTTAAGCGGACAAAATGAGCTTTGATAGAAATAATTCCATTTTTAAAATTGACATTATTTAGGTCGCTAATATCAGGCTGCGCCGCTATTAATCGTGAAGAGAGAATCTTGTACGTGGATTCTCATTGAATTTTTTTTTAACGAAACCGCGTTATTCGTAGTAATTCCTGCAAGAGCGCATCCAAGAAAATGCTTGGGCAAAGCTTTCCGGATGAGTGTGTGGTTATGCTATAATATGAGGCTTGGTCGAGGGACGAAATAAAATGGCGCTAAAGGGATATCAGCTCACCGGGGCTGCAACCCAGGAAGAGCAAAAGCCGATTGAGCTCGACCCGAATTTCGGGTATGAGGCCGGCAAGCGGATTTTCGATGTTGTCTTCTCAATTCTCTTCGTGGTCCT
>CAZSPL010000169.1:0-9121 GCA_964608735.1 uncultured Planctomycetota bacterium
GCGCCGTGTCCCGCACCGTCTTGTTCATCATTCTGCCCATGTTGTCGTAATTATATTCTACCACATATTTCTCGGGACCGTAGTACGTAGCCCGGCTCCCCCGCAAAACGGGAGCCGATTCCTACCCATCGCTCAGGTGCCGCTTTATTTCCCGGCATCAGGATGCCGGGTTACATCTATATGATGCGGGGTCGTTCTATTCAATCCGCTTCCGGGATCGTGTATCCATTCGCCTGCCATGCTTCCATCACGCGGTTGGCGCGTTCGATGTCCGACTGGCGCTTGCCTCGCAGCCAGATGTTCAATATTCCCGGTTCGAGGTCCTCGGGGTTAAGTTTGATAAGCTGCTTCTCGACCAGGCCCTTGTCATAGCCGGTGCCCTTCATCAGGTTCTTGAAGCCTTTCTGCTCGGCTTCGGATGGTTTCCGCGTCATCGTGATACTCCTTAAGTTTCGGTGCGGGGTAATGATAACATTTTGGGGAGGATGTTTCATGAGGTTTGGCGGGGATTCGGGATGGCTGAGCAGTTCACCTACAAGCTCGAAGACTCGCTTGTAGGCGGCACCAGGGATGTAGGCGGCACCCGGCTATATCATCTGGATGGGATCGACGTCGATTTCGACGCGGACTTCGGAGGGGAAACGGACTTCGGAGAGGCCGGTGCGGAGCAGGCGGCTTATCGGGCCGACTTTTTCGGAGCGGAAAATAAGGTGACGCCGCCAGAGTCCGCGCAGCTTCTCGACCTGCGCCGGCGCGGGGCCGAGTATCTCCACCTGCGGGATTTTCTTCCCGATCGCCCGCAGCGCATCGCCGAGGATATCCGCCGACATCGCCGCCCGGTTGTACTCCTTCGCCGCTATGACTATCCGCGCGAGATGCTTGAACGGCGGATAGCCGAAGCGTCCGCGAATCTCCCGCTCCTGCGTGAAGAACGCCTTGTAATCGTGGCCCACCGCGCAGGTCACGGCGTAGTGGGTGAGACGCATGCCCTGTACGATAACCCGCCCGCGTGCCTCGCGACGTCCGGCGCGTCCGGCGACCTGCGTGAGCAGTTGGAATGTTCGCTCCGCGGCGCGGAAGTCGGGTATCGCCAGCGAATCCTCCGCGCTGATAACTCCCACGACTTCGACATCGGCGAAATCGAGTCCCTTGGCTATCATCTGCGTGCCGAGCAATATGTGCGACTTACCGGTGCGGAAATCTTCCAGCACCGTGCGCGAGCTGCCGAGGGCGTCGCTCACATCGCGGTCGAGCCGATGCAGCGGCGTGCCGGGGAACATATCGGCGATTTCTTCCTCGAGCCGCTGCGTGCCGATTCCTTCGGTGATGAGCTCCGAGTCGCCGCATGCGGGGCACATTTTCGGGGCCATGCGTTTGTAGCCGCAATGGTGGCACATGAGCGCGCCGGTCTTCTGGTGATACACCAGCGGAAGCAGGCAGTCGGGACATTCGAATGAGTGCCCGCACCCGGGGCATATCAGCGTTTTGGCATAGCCGCGCATGTTAAGGAACAAAAGCGCCTGCTTTCCGCGCGACAACACATCCTCCATCGCGGCGCGAAGCGTTTCGGTGATGACTTCGAGCCGACGCACCGTCTTGCCGTCGGGAAGCCGCTTTCGTACGAATTGACGTTTCACCAGTTCGATTTCCGGCAGCGGCCCGCCCAGGATACGTTCCGGCAATTCGATGAGGTGGAACTTCCCGCGCATTGCAAGCTCGTAGCTTTCCATGCTCGGCGTGGCGCTTCCGAGCACGAGGGTCGCGGAATGAAGTTCGACAAGACGTCGCGCCAGTTCGCGGGCGTGATACCGCGGCATGGAATTCTGTTTATATGACGGTTCGTGCTCTTCGTCGAGGATAATCAGGCCGATGTCTTCGAGCGGCGCAAACAATGCCGAGCGCGCGCCGATGACGATATCCGCCTGCCGGTTGCGTATCTTCTCCCACTCGCTCACGCGCTGCGCCTTGCTCAATTCCGAATGCAGTATTGCGAGACGTCCGGGGAAATCGCGCGCGAAACGTCGCACGACCTGGTGGGTCAGGGCGATTTCCGGCACGAGCACGACCACCTGGCGTCCCGCGTCGACCGCCTTACGCGCGGCATGCACATATACTTCGGTCTTGCCGCTGCCGGTTACGCCGTGAAGGAGTATCGTCGCGGCTTCTTTCTTCTCAATCCGCTCGACGATTTGCGCGAGGGCGTTTTGCTGATGTTCGGTAAGCTCGTGCATCTGCGCGACGGCGGGCGCGTAGGACATGGATGCGTCGCTGAATTCCACGATGATTCCCTTCTTCTTGAGCGATGTTATCGTCTGCCCCGATTTGGGGTACGCATCCGTAATCGATGACTTCAGCACCGGGCCGTCCATCCCGCCGATGAAATCGACTATCTGTTTCTGTTTTTCGGTCAGCTTTGCATCGCCGGGCTTGCCTTCGAGGAGCTTTATATAAGAATCGGCGCGGGAGACTTCCCGCTTTTTTTCAATGCTGAAATCGATGCGCAGGATGCCTTCCTTCAGCAGTTTGTCGATTGCTTCGTCGATGGCTTCCTGTTCGAAGCCGCTTTCGGCGAGGATGTTTTCGAGCTTGCGACGTCGGAACGGTTTGCCTTCGGCGATAAGGTCGGCGGATTCCTGCCGTATGAACAGGAACCCCATCTCGCTGAGGCGGTCCATGAATTGTTTCACGAGCGCGGGGCGCATATATTCGACGGCTTTCAGCGCTTGCAGTTCGAGGAGGAACGGCTTGAGCGCCGGTACGGGAGGGACGACATAATAGCGCTGCATCCATTCGGCGGCTGCGATTTGTTTTTCGCTTATGATGGGCGGGCCGTCGTAGCGCGCGACGGCGTTCTTGATTCCCTCGATGTCGGTTGATTCCGGGAATTCGAGCGCGACCGCCATTCGGAGTTTCTTCCGCGCGGGTACGAGGAGTATGTCGCCGCGCCGGACATCCTTCGCCCACTCATCCGGAAGCGCATAGGTGTAACGTCCGGCGAGTTTGCGTCCGCCGGAGATTATCATGCAGTCGACGTATTTCGGCGTTTCGGGCATCTTATCTACGCCTGAATCGTACCATAGGACGGGGTGGGAGGGGAGTATGGGGATTTGACGCCTGACCGCCCCCGGCTTTATTTTTCCGCGAGGATTCGGCTTCTAAATATATTGGAATTGCGATATCCGGATAAGCAGGCGGGACGCCTGCACCACAACCGGAGCGCCTGGAGGCGGGCTATGAATACGAAACGTGCCTGCGTCATTGTCTTTCTTGCCACCGCGCTCGCGGTAGTCGGATGCTCGGGCTCAACCGATAATCCGGTTGCCTCTCCCGAGACGCCGGCTGCGATTTCGCCCGAAAGGGATGTGGGCGCCAATCGCGTTTTGTGGGGATTCTGGAACCTCCACTTCGATGCGGCCGATTCATCGGTAAAAGCGACCCCCGTCAGAAACCTGCAGTCGCATTTCAACATCACCTATGCGCTCCTTCCCCCGAATTGCGATGATTGCCTGAAAATTAAAGTGAACTCCTTCGACCCGGTCACGCGTGTTCTCGATGCCGATGTAAAATTGCGCAATCCATACCAGATAACCGGCTATGATGTCCGCGGGATTCTCTACACCGACGATTACGGGCACGAGCTTCGCAATGCCGACGGCTGGACCGGGCTATGGGATATCCTCGGAGGCATGAGCATAAATCCGTTCAAGGCATATTCGAAGAGCCTGTCCAATCGCATCTTCGCCGGTTCGACCGAGAAGACCGAGAACTTCCTCGTATATATTCCCATCCCGCCATATTACAACTATATCCAGTTCGCGGTGGACGCCTCGTATCCGAGCAACTGCAATGAGCCGTATCAGATTACCAACTTCTCGCAGGACGAGATATCCGAAATGACGGGAGCGTCGGGGAATATCTGTATCGATGTGCTGGACTGGCAGAATGATGTGAGCGGGGTGACCATCTGCGCGCCACAGATCACGGGGGAAGAGTCAACCTCGCTTACGCATTTGAGCGGCAATACATGGACGGTCGAGGTAGCGAATTCCGAAGGCGCGTCTGCCGGCGATTACAGCATCGAGGTCAAGGCGGTTTCCATGAACTCGCCCAATTTGTTCCTGTATGATTTTGTATCCTTGACTATCAGCGGCGCACCGCCTGTCGTAAGCCTGATGGATCCCGACAGTGCCCCTCCTGATTCAGCGCTTAACGGTGTCCACGTTTATGGAGATAACTTCAAGGGACCGGGTGCGGAAGTATGTCTGAAGATGGATGGGGAGGATGACATCATTGCATCGAATGTAAGCGTCATCTCGGCGGAACAAATAAACTGCGATTTAGTCATCCCACCCGGCGCAACGACGGGTTTCTACGACGTTGAGGTGACCAATTACGGCGGGTTGTCAGGGATCGGGGAGGGTCTGTTTCAAGTAACCGGTGACGTGTTCAACCTTCAGGATGTCACACCCCCCTGGCTGAATTTCGACCCGGAAACCATACTTGTCGACGACGGTTACGCATATGCTCCCTCGGGCGCATATGGCTTCTTCATTTTCGATGTCGGCGACCCGCTGAACCCGGTGTGCGCAGGCAATATCCAGCCACCCGGCAGCAGCGATTTGGCGGATGTCTCCGGCGGCTATGCCTATTTGTTGACGGATAAATCGTCGTCGAGTGCAACGCTTCGCATAATCGATGTCTCACCACCGGAATCCCCCCTCTCGGTGAAGACGGTCGGACTGAGTACCGGCGCGGCGGATATCCGGGTATCCGGCGGCTACGCCTATATCGTCTGCGGTAAAAAATTCCATATTGTCGACATCGCTCCGCCGCAGACCGCGCACCTGGTGAAAACGATTGATTTACCGGACTCCTGCGAAAGCATCGCTGTTTCCGGGAATTATGTTTACGCGGCCGCGGATGACGCCGGGCTGGCGATAGTCGATGTGACCGATCCCGCTTCCGCGTATGTCATGAATACAGTGGCTGTTTATGGCTATTCGGACTTAGTGGATTGCTCGGGTCAGTATGCCTATGTCGCCAAGGTCTGGGGGGATTGTGATATCATCGATATATCTTCGCCGGAAACGGCATACGTCGTGACGACTGTGGATGTCGATTTCGCACTCCCGATGTCGATGGATGAATCCGACGGCTATGTATACATTCTCGATGATGATTTGATAATCCTCGACGTAGATCCTCCCGAATCGGCTCATTATGTCGATTCTCTCCCGATGACAACTTTGGGTTTCCCTTGGGATGTCAGCGTCTGGGGCGGCAATGCTTACGTGGCCGAGCAGGCGGGGGGGATTCATGTAGTAGACGTCACACCGCCGGAGGAAGCACATGTCGCCACGACATTCTGGAGGCTCCATCAAGGCCACGCAGTATCTGCATCGGGCGGGTACGCCTATGTGTTCGGCGGTTGGTCGATTATGCAGGTCGTTGACTGCAATCCACCCGAATCGGCGATGGTTGTCTATTCGTCATTATATTCCGGTTCGAATGATGGCGCGGTGTCGGGCGATTATGCATTTATCGCAAAGCCTGGTGATCTCTGGATAATGGATATCAGTACTCCGGAAGCGGCACATGTTGTCAACACAGTGGATGGACCCTTTGGTTGGGAATATATCGCCGTGGATGGCGGCTATTCGTACTCCATCGACGGTGGGGGCGCACTGCAAATAATCGATGTTGACCCTGTGGAATCGGCATACATCGTAAAGGAAATTAGTATTCCAGGATTTATGAAAGAAAGGTTGGGTGTAGGTAACGGCTATGCCTACGTTTGTTCAAACAACTTATGGGAGGGGGCATTCTTGTCGGTAGTCGATGTAGACCCGCCCGAAGATGGACATTTCGTTAATTCGGTGGATGGCTACGTCGGCGATGTCGCGATAGAAGGCGACTATATTTACGGAACGGGTGGCTCGGTCGGGCTGAAGATCATCGACATATCGAACCCGGAAGCCGCATTCATTTATAAGACCGTTGATACCCCCGGGTCCGCGGTTGGAATAGCTCTGGATGGCGGATATGCATTCATCGCCGACAGCGAAGCGGGTCTGCAGGTAGTCGACATCGCGCCGCTCGACTCCGCCTACGTTCTCACCGGGCTACCCATTCCGGGAGAGGCGGACCAGATTGCGGTTGCCGACGGCGTGGCATATGTCCTCGATGACATAGGCCGCTTGAGAATCATCAAACTGTGGTAAGAGGCCGCGCCCGGTCTTAGCTCTATAATTCCGTCCAAATTCGGCTTCTAACTGTAATAGAATGCGTCATGGAGGCGGGCTATGAATACGAAACGTGCCTGCGTCATTGTCTTTCTCGCCACCGCGCTCGCGGTTGTCGGATGCTCGGGAACCGGTTCGGCTATCGAGCCTGAATCGGTGGTCGCGCGCGCGGAGTCGGCATCGCAAGGCCATTGCATGATGGGCCTGTGGCAATTCACCGCCGACCCGGTGGAACAAACGCTCGAAGCCGTCCCCATCCGCATGGCGGACATGCATCTGAACGCCCTTCACTTCCTCGAACCCCCCGCCCTGCTGTACCTCACCCTCGAATCGCTCCAATTCAACGGGAACATCATCGAGACCGATATCGGCCTGAGGCATCCGTTCCTCGGGCTGAATGAATTCACGGGATTCGATGTATGCGGGCTGCTCATCACCAACGGCTCGGTGTCGGGATTCGATGATGCGTCGCTGATGATGACCGGCGACGGCGATACGCGCCTCTTGAATCCCGACGGCTACTCCCGCTGGTGGAATCCATCGGAATTCCCCCACGACAATACCATGCTCGCATATAAGGACGGCCTGCTCGGTACTCCCGATTCCACGGCGAATTTCAATACCACGCTGAACGCATACAAACTCTTCTGCGACGAATTGTCCGCATCGGACCCGGTGAGCGCGCTCGACCCGATGTCACGATGCGTATTCTCCGCGGGACAGCAGAATATACGCCATTACACCATCGAACTCGGCGGCGGGCTGATATTCAACTACGCGGTCGATGCTTGCTGGATGTTTCCCCAAGGCGATCCACCGTATGATGTCCCCGAAGATTTCGGCCCCGGCGCGAATCGTCCCGAAGCCTGGCATCTCGCAATCACCGAGATCGCGAATACGCTCTGGAATGACGGCAATGATTCGGGCGGCGCGCTTGCGCTGAGCATCGATGTGTGGGACCACTTCGATGCCGGGCTCAATTCGGTAAAGGTGGAATGCCCCGGCGCGTTTTCTCCGGTGGTTTCATCGACGCCGGTCGGCTCAGGCGATGGATATGCGACATATGAAATTGAAATAGCATCGGCGACTCCGCCTCCCGATTCAATGCCCATCCTCGTCAGCGTGAGTTGCGAGAAAGAAAATTTCCAGGGATTCATCCCCGGCATCTACATCACCGCCTACTTCACGAGCTCGGTCACGGTAGGCACGGGCGCGCCTCCCGAGGGGATATATGTCGATGGCGACAACGCGGGCGACCCGGATATGGATGGAAGCTACACGCATCCGTTCGATACGATACAGGCGGGCATCGATCTCGCGAATTCGGGCGACCAGGTGAATATCGACGCGATAAGCGGCGATGGAATCTACGATGAAGCCGTCTCGCTCAAGAGCGGCGTGAAGATAATCGGCAACAACTGGAACGGCGGCGTCGGGAAGCCGAAGGTTACATCATCATCAGCGGGACGCGTGCTCGACGGCTATAATGTGTCGGATACATACACCGAGGGGCTGGAGCTGATACTCCCCACAGGCACTCCGTTCAATGATTTTGTCGGATGGCCCACCGTTGTCTGCATCGATTTCAGGGATTCCAACGCTAACGGCGGGGGCGGTTCGACGAACGGCAACACCGTGACCGGATGCCGCTTCACGGGGGATGTAATCGGGTCCGCGGGTTGCAAGGGCGTGCTTCTTGAAGGGGCGGTGGATACGCTGGTCGAATTATGCGAATTCGTCGACTTGAACGGCGTAGGGTCGAACAATTTCGACATCATCAACTGCGTGATGGGCTACCGTTCCGACAGCCCGACGATACGCCAGAACTGGGCGCACGATCTGACCGCCGATGCATCCGCCGATTCCGGGCGAATCGTGATATTCAATTTCCTGTGGTGCGACTATGTGGAAATAACCAACAACCTCGTCAACAGCATCATCGGCATAAACGGCTACTGCAATATCGAGGGATTCTATATCGACGGGCAGCCGGGTGACGCGCATTCATACGACCCGGTCATCGTCAATAACACTATCGATGACTTCACCAACCCGGGCAATTACGGGTTCCTAATCGGCATCCTCTTCTCCAACACGATAGTGGGGACATACGCCATCCCCAACGTCGAGCTTTACAATAATATTGTATCGAATTCGAGCAGCAACTCAGCGTCGTCGCGGGCTTACGAATTCACCCAGGTCAACCCGTCCGACCCCTGCACCGCGTATTTCTGCAATGCATACAACACCGCGTGGATGCATCAGAACGGCGCGGAGGGATTCCTGTATGTCGTAATGGGCACGGGATGTTTCGGCAACTGGACCAGCCCGCAGAACCCGGGTTATATCAATCCGCCGACCGATTACGATCTACCGTCGGGCTCGACATCGCAGCGCGGCGACCCGGGTATCGTTGATTGGGACGACACGGGGGCGCCGTCGGGGAATCCATCCAATAACGACATCAACACCCGCAGCCGCATGGGCGCCTTCGGCGGCCCCAACGGCAACTGGTGGCCGCTGGGATAGGAAAAGTAGGGACAGTCACCTATTTTGCACCAACAGTATCGATAACCGTCATTACTCAGGCAAAATAGGTGACTGTCCCGAATGGTGCTTTTTTAAGCCTTAATTCAAGCTATCAGAGGAATCCGGGTGGCATTATCAGAAGAATCCGGGTGGCACCCCTTTACCGCGCTTATAGCTTCAGACTGGATGCACCAACATAGCTTATCGCGCGGGAAAGGGGTGGCTGCTTCGGACGCTGGACATACCACCCCTTTCCCGCGCAATAGACATCATTGAGACTTCAAGCGCATGCAACAAGCGCGGTAAAGGGGTGCCACCCGGAGCTTAATAAATATACGCCATCTTAAAAA
>CAZSPL010000170.1:0-9111 GCA_964608735.1 uncultured Planctomycetota bacterium
GCATCAGCCAGTTGCCCCAGACCCAGCGCGAGGTTTCCCTCTCAATACTTCCCACGGAAAGCATCTCACCCTGGTCAACCGGCGTCGTTAACGATGATGCTGAGCAGGATATTAATCCCACTCCCAT
Source organism: uncultured Planctomycetota bacterium (assembly GCA_964608735.1). GTDB lineage: Bacteria > JAJVIF01 > JAJVIF01 > JAPKYR01 > CAZSPL01 > CAZSPL01. Next base: position 128 of record CAZSPL010000170.1, read on the forward strand.
CAGCAAAGTCAATGCTATTGTCAAGATTCTCATTTCAGTCCTCCTTCCTAATATGGTGGCGGTTCCTCTTGGGTATTGTTCCAGTTGTTCAGACTGTAATAGGCTTTCAGCCACGGAGACGGTTGATAGGCTTCATCGTGATAATTGAAATAGGTATTGAAAAGCCTGAATTCATCGCTGAACGACACCCCGAATGCATGCTCCGTGACGTTAAAATGCTGCAACGCGTTACGCGCCTGCGTTACCGAGACTTCCCCTGATGCTTTGTTGTAGTTCAAAAGGTATGAATCGAGGACCGTCCTCCCACTGTTAGCGTACTTTTCGGAAAGCTTTACCATGGGCGGACTACTTAATTCCGAAGGAGGCGCTACCCCCCCCCCCCCGAACAACCGATACCGACGACAAACAGCAACGACACGAGCACGGCGATCCCCCCGGACAACCGAAGCTGCATTCCCTGGTTTCTCATCGCTCTTTCCTCCCTGACCGATAAGCTTTGTTAGTTTTTAGATAACTATATTTTACCCCCGGCTGCCCGGATGTCAAGTGCTCCGGGGAAAAATATCAGCTTTTTTAACCATCATTATAAATATTTTAATGCGGCTGTCGCTTCTTACGAGTACGTTGAGCCCTTGCCCGGTCTCGCTGCCATGGAAGATTAAAACCCGGCATCGGAATGCCGGGGTGTGAATTTATCCTGTTTTCGGGATAGACTTGTCGCTTTCTCGCCGCTAATCGTCGTTGTTGGATAAAGCCCCGTACAGCGGCGTGAAGTAGGCGATCAGGAACGGGTTGTATACATGCAACACGCCGTTTGCGTGCAGGAACGCGAGCCGGTTGTTCTCGCATATCGCGAGACAGCTCATCCCGAATCCGCCGCCTTCAGCATCGGTGATCATCCCGACCACGTCGACATCGATGCCGAGGTCGTAAGCGGTGAATATGGTGCGCCCGTCCGAGGGGTCGATAACATGTATGTTCTGGTCATACTGCTCGATTTCTCTCCCGGACGTGGAGCGGTAATAATACATCTTGCTGACGTATATCCTGTCGTCGGAGTCCATGATCATATCGTCGATGTACCTTCCGAACGGCTTGTCCCAGACCTGTACGCTCCAGTCGTCGAAGCATTTCACGTTGGTCTTTGTGGCGATGTAAAGACGTCCGTCGGTACCGATGCACGCGGCGCGGATCCGCTCGCCGTAGGAGCCGCTTTTGTAGGTGGTGCCGTCTTCGTTGAAAACTTGCCAGCCCGCACCGGCGTGGGTGTAGACCCATATCCGCCTGTCGCGGCCCACCATCGGACCGAACTCGCTTTCGCTTTGCGGCGAGATCAGATTGGTATACGGCCTGGACCATTCACTGACACCGTCTTCCTGGTCGTATTTGTAGAGATAGCGGTTTGTCTGTACATAGACCGCATTGCGGTAGTCGTCCTCGGCGATTCCGAGTACCGAGCCCTGTACCGGGCCAACGCTCCAGACCAGCGCGCCGGTGCGGTCATTGGTAGTCGTGCTCTCCTGCCAGTCCCACGCCTGGACGTACGATGAGCTGAGCGTCGAATCGTATACCGACGTGTAGACATATTTCGCCGCGAGCTCAACCGCGGCGCGTCCGTCTTCGGGAAGGTCGCGCGTCCATATCTCTCCGCCGGTCGTGGAATGCGCGCACACCAGTCGGCCGTCCCGGTTTATCAGGTAGATGGTGCCGTCCTTGGCGAGGCAGGGCGGTTTATGGCTTCCGCTCCAGAGCTGCCACTGTACGCGGGTCATATTCTGGGCATGCACGCACTTGATCGTCTTGGATGGAAACTCCTGGAAGATAAGCCGGTCGTGGAAAGACGCGATCAGGTTGCGGTAATACTTGTTGTCGTTCTCCATTTCGCTTCGTGAGAGCTCCAGCCTGTCGAAGGTCCCTGATTTATACATCATTCCGCCCGGGCCTTTGAATGTCGAGCGGCTGCTGTTGATGCTGTTTCCGCGGATGTTCGGCCAGGGGCATTTCTGCGGGGTTATCACGTGCAGCGGTGCGGCGAAGAAGAGGTCCCCCTCGAAGAAGAATCCTCTCTCCCGCGGGGTTACAGTGAGGGAGTAGGAATTTTCATCGGAACGCGCGGCGGGAAGGAATACGCCGATGTAGTAATACCCCGGGGCGAGCGCTTCATCACCGTCGCCGAGGACATAATCGATGCTTCCCCCCACGGTCATCCCGGTGAACAATTCGGTTGCACTCGAATCATAGACATAGAGCCTCAACTCGCCGGGGTCGGCGGTGAGGGACACCGTGCCAAGGCCTTCATCTTCATCGGATACATGGAACCGCCAGATATCGATATGGTCGGCGGCGCATAGCCAGTCGCTGACCGTCGAATTCAGCGCGAGAGTCGCCGCATGCTCCGGGTCGTCGTTGCCGTCGGACACGCATTCCGAGCCGCCGGTCAACGTCAGGTCATTTGTTATCGTGTACTGGTGGTCGTATGCGCGTGAGGAATAGAATCCCACGCGGAGGTAATACGTTCCCGGGGTAAGGGTACCGGCGGCGATGGGAATCCAGAATGTCCGCTCGGCGTCGAGGGTGCCGCGTTCGGGGAATATCGACCCCGGCGGGCCGTCGATACGGAGAGTCGTACCGCTCTGCTCAGCGGCGAATGTTATCATCCCTGAAATATCGGAGCCTTCGGGTACTTCGAAGTAGTAGTAGTCCCAGGTATCGTCGGGACATACCCAGCCGGTTACGGTTTCATCGTAGCCGATCTCGAGCGCGCTCGTCGCGTCGTTGTGGCTGTCGGGGTCGCATTGCGCCGATGCAATGCCGCTTACAGCCAGTAAGAGGATCAAGCAAACTGCAAATGGTAAACCTTTGACTATCATCATTGTCCTCCTAACCTGAAGATCGTTTCAAAGTTGATTAAAGGAATTATACAAAATTGAATTGCCAAGGTCATTATCGCGGCTTCCGCTTTGACTTCCGTGGGATACGAGCGAATGAATGCGTCCATTATTGTCGCGGATGAAAAATCTGTCACGGGTGGTGGAAAAGTAGGGACAGTCACGAATGGCACATTGTTAAGCGGATACTCCGCTGTTTGGCGGCCGCCCGGGGTAGGAGCCCATTTATAATTCATGAAGCATAGGAGGGCTCCAACCCCGGGCTACCAGGACCAGGAATCCTGCTTTTCTATAAGAAAAACCATGGATCCGGGTGGCACCCCTTTACCGCGCTTACAGCATGCATTCGACTCATCAACGAAGATTATTGCGCGGGAAAGGGGTGGCGCTGCTCGGATATCCAGTACCACCCCTTTCCAGTGCATCAGAGTACAAAGCCGTATCAAAAGAGTTCCAAGTCCCGTTCTTGTAGCCCATTATGGCACTGTAAAGGGGTGCCACCCGGATCCCTGATTTTTCCTGATGATTTGTGTAGGGGCGACTCCCTTAATGCCGCCGTAACGGAATAAGAAAAGCCTCAAAAATGTACCATTCGCGACTGTCCCTTCTTTCCCAAGACCATGACTTAAATATCGATTCCGTCGAATAATTGATATCATGACGGCAATCAGACCGAGGGAGGTTTCTTCGATGCGAAAGTCACACATCCTAACGGTAATCATCCTTTTGATAGCTCTCGTATTCCTCGCCGGCGCGGCACAGGGCGCATACGAGGAAATGGATATTTACAAGGACATCCCATGCGTCGCGGACGGCAACAACGACCACATCACTGCTTCAGCGCTCGAACTGGTTTACAATCGCTTTGACGCGGTCTGCCAAGCCGACCAATTCGACTGGTATGTATTCGATGCGGCGGGCGATGAAAGCTGCGGTGCGATGATGATGCTCATTTCCGACGCCCCGGGCATCGCGATAAGGGCATACTACGACAACGGCTCCGGCCTCACGCAGCTCACGGAAACGAGTCCCGTGCTCGATACGACCGATAATTTCTACAAGGCGCAGATAGCGATTTCGAACCTGTGCCAGACCAAGGGGATAGCATCGCCGTACAACGGCAAATTTTACCTGCGCATCACATACTGGTCGAGCTACGCCGGCAACCATGCGTACAGGCTGGCCTTTCAGGCTATACCACAGACAACCATTACCGGCGGCCAGAATGATTTAACCAAGGCGAAAGCCGTGAACATCGGCGGTTCATATATCGGCATTCTCGATAACAACGATAAGGTCGACTTCTATTATTGGAATCAGCCGTCGAACCAGCAGGTCGATGGATTCCTCGACCTGTTCACATTTGCATCGCTGACGTCCAGCGGGCCGAAAACACCGCTTCACATGGACATCCTCAACGCATCCGGCGCGCCCATCGGATATACCCAGTTGAATGCCGGTGAGGCAAGGCTCGCACTGGATATGGCATCGCTCAAGCTCAATCCGGCGAAGTATTACATCAAGATATATCTCGACTCCAATTGCAACGGGCCTGTGATGTACCGGGTGAAGAATTTTGCCGACAGGGGGGCATCGGAAGGCTACGGCGTGGATGCCGACAACACCGCTGAAACCGCCAAGCCCATCGGTTTCTACAGCCCGGTCGCGTCATCGATATGCTGGCCGAGGGATGAAAGAGACTACTATTACATCAACAGCGACCGCTTCTTCATCGGCGACATCCAGGTGAAGCATTCATGTGAGATACTCGGCGTTATGCTCGGTGGCGAGCGATGGGGTGAGAAGCTCAAATCGGAGGGAAGCTTCTCCATCCTCGATTTCGGGTTGGACCCGGTACCCCCCGGCGGTTTCAATGTATTCGTCGCCGACATGTCGGCATCGAGGGACTTGAAGCAATACACCATAGAAGTGATACCCAACGGCGCGGGGCCCTATCATGCGCCGGGCTATGCTACATGGGACAAGGCCGGGGACCTGCCCACTATGGACGAGATGACATTCGACCTTCAGCAGGGGGTGCAGTCGGCGATTTTCTTCCATGCGGATACGCAGCCGACGGCATGCTTCGCGGGTCCGGTGGAAATAATCGGTTCGCAGGCGGATTTCGAGGTGCGGGCCGGTAAGCCGGGAAGTCCGAACCCGGTGTGGAGCGGACCGCTGACCCCCGGTCCGAACGGACGTGCAGAGGTCTGGCTCGGCCTGGACATACCATCCTCACCGGGCAACGCGCTCTTAAGAATCAAGATGAATGACGGCTCTTCGGGGCGCCGCAGATTCTATTTCAAGGAAAATATCCTCGGCTACACCCCCCCGCCCCCGGGGATGACCGAGTCATTCAGCTCGCCGGGCGGCGGCGCCAATTATGACTACGACAGCGAGGAGTGGTCGATGTTCGGCGGTTTTTATCCACCCGCATCAACCGTCCATTATCGAAAGCTCACCATCAACAACGACGGTGTCAACGGCGTACCGGTGACCTACTGGATGACGGTCAAGGCGGGTTACCCGGGGATGACGTTCAAGCTGATGGATATGTCCCAGAAGGTGTTATGGCAGACCACCATTACCGAACAGGGCGGAGAACAGAAGATCGCTCTCAAGGACTACACACAGAACGGGAAGGATTACATGCTCGAAGTCTCGACCACCGCGACCGAACAGAAGCTGACTTTCTGGCGCGCGGAGATGCATGTCCCCCCGATGCTGATGGCGGTAATGCCGCCCAAAGGTGTGATAGAGCGTCCTGAAACGATTCTCGACCACATCGACCCGGGCCTGATAAAGAAGAAGAATTAACGCTATCCTGCATCGCATGTCATCTCGGTCGGAGCGCGGACGTCCCGGGCCTGTTGAAAAAGTGGCAATTACTGCTTCAAGAACAAGGAAGTAGATTATCTGGTAGCCCCGGGCTACCAGAAATATCTACTTTTTCAACAGGCCCGTCTCGTCCGCATGGGCTTCGTTCCCGGCATCAGAATGCCGCGCTACTTTCCGTAAAGCTCAGGATATCCCGCCTGAAGCTTGTCGGACGAGAACAAGACAAGCCGGTTATCGCTGATTGTATCAGGTGGATTATCGATGTCTCCATATGTAAGCATGACCGGGTCAATTGAAGAAAATAGCGAACTGTCAAGATCCGATAAGAAATACATAATATCCGTGGAAAGATCGATTCCCATCTCGAATTTCCCTTCGGCGGCCACCCCTTCGGGGAGCTTGAATCCAGCGGAGACAAGGCTCACATAGCTTTCGGCGGCATCAAGCAATGATGTTGGTTCCCTTAGCAGATAATCATAATTGTGGCACCAGAGCAGAAAGAGGAGATTCGCATATGCATCAGCCTTTGCTTCCATATAGGATAAGCCAGTATGGAAACTCAAGGGCGCGGACAGGTCGCTCTCGTATGTAAGCACTTCCAGGCCCTCGCTGACGAAGCTCAGCAGTTCAAGCTTGTATTTTGACGGCCCGATATACTGGTAATGGAACGTTCCGTAGGAATCCGTTTCCACCGAAGGGGTACGGTCGACATGCTTCGCCGGGAAATTGCTGATCCCGGTCCATGGCGTGAAGAGGAGGAATCCGGAATCGCGCCATTCTTCATATGAAAATGGAACCCTCCCATAATAAACGCGGAAATATTCCAATTGATCCAGGAAGCTTCCTATGAGCTGGACCTGTTCGCCTATCGCTTTGTATTCAGGAGAGCCATACGGCGGCGCTGAATCGGAACCGGCCTGTGCGGAAGCGGGCAATGCAGTGCACATCAAAAACAGGATGATGAAAACACTCCACTTCTTCATAACGGGCCTCCTTGAGATGCCTTTCCAGGTTCCCCCTGTACACTTCAACGATACCATGACTTAATCGCATGAACAACGAATCGTGCCCCTATACCCCGGCATCAGAATGCGGGATTGCGTTCGTTTGGAAAGAGTTTCTCAAGGCACGCCCATTCTCGAAGACTCGAAGTGGGCGTGGCACCCGGTAAATTAATATTGAAGGGCTTAGCTACTATACTGCTGGAAAGCATAGAGATATCCCGCGCCGAGGAGGACTATCAGCTTGCCGTCGGGACCTATCGCCAGCTCGCCGGGAAGATTCAGTTCGCATTCTTCCCGCGATACGTTCGAGATAATCTCCGTATACACCAGCTCACCCACATTGTTGCCGTCGAGTATCTCTATGCGATACGTGTATACTCCCGCGTCATCCTGGTGCCTGTAAAGAACGTAGATGAACTCGTCGCTGTCGAGAATCATGTCGCACACGTCACCGTCAATCCGCTTGCTCCAGGCTATCGGCGATGAGTTGGTCGGCTCGTAGCAATAAAGATAATCCGACGCGTTCACGGAATAATCATAGCCTTGGCTTCCGATGGCGGATTCTTTCGCCAACTGGTCATACGACCAGCTCGTTCCCGAGATACCGCCGTTGGGCGTGAATGTAAATTCATAGTCGGTCATCTTGTTGTCGACTAAGATATACCCGTCCGTACGTCTTATCCGGGGCGGGAAATTATCGTGCACCATGGCCCGTTCTCCCCTCGGATGGGGGAATCCCATCTGCCAAAGCCTCGTGCCCTGGCTGCCGAATTTGTAGAAAGTCTGCTCAGTCTGCACATAGGTCGAGAAATTCCCCTCGGCGATATCGACGATGGGTGAATCAAGCGGGCCGTAGTTCCACAGCGCGTTCCCGCTCTTGCTCCATGCGTGGACATACCACCCGTCATCGAAAGATGAAGTGTATATCTTGTTACCGACCGCTTCCACGGCCATATCGCTCACGGCCCCGGGAAGGTCGATTTCCCATTTCTTGTGGGCATCGTCGGTCCAGAAATCGAAACCGTCGTAGCATGTGAGCTTGCCGTTGGATGTAATGCAATAGAACGCGCCCTTGCCGTCGAGGCATGGTTCCTTCGCGCTCGCCATCGGGAATGCATTGCAATATCTCGGCACCCTCGGGGTTATCTCGAAAACATGGAATTTATTCCCTGATTTACTGCATACGAATACCTGGTCATCAGCGCCGACGAGGAGCCGGCGGTATAACTCGCTTCCGTCGGCGAGGTCATCGTAGTCGGTGTTGAAGTAATAGAATGTCGCTTCGAACATTTCCCCATGCGGGCCGGGGAAAATCGACGCGCCGGTGTTATACGGCCCGCCGCTAATCATCGGCCAGGGAGCCTTCGGCGGCTGAACCTTGACTCCCGTCGTCAGGAGCGGCAAGTTCTCCATATCGATTGTCGGCGACTCGGGTTCGGGTTCATATGGAACAAAGGCATGCATTTCAAGGATGATTCCGTCGAACGTCAGCGGTGCGACATATTCATGGAGGCTCAGCGTGTATGAATTCTCGTCGTCGCGGGCGGAAGGCAAGAACACGCCGATGTAATAATCACCGTCCGCGAGCGGGTCGTCGGCCTCTCCGAGATTGTAGGTGAGTATGCCCGATGATGTGCGCTCCTGGTAAAGCTCGGTGGATGCGTTGTCATAAAGATAAAGAATCAGCTCGCCGGGATTCGCGACCAGCTTTATTTTGCCGGCGCCTTGAGTATCGCCGGATACGGTGAAATGCCAGATATCGAGATGGTCGATATCGCATACCCAGTCGGACACACTGCTCCCGAACGCGAGATACCCGGCATCGGCGGGCACCTCGTTGTCGTCGGGTATGCAGTCGCCAAGCCAGGTGAGCGAAAGGCCCATCGTCAACGTATATTCATGGTCGTATGCCGCCGCCGACCAGAATGAAATCCTGATGATGTATGTTCCGGGTGCGAGCGTGGTCGCCGAGATGGGATAGGAGAACGAATCGCGCTCGTCGTTGGTCGACCAGTCGCCGATGATTCGCTCGCCGGTGCTAAGATTTTCGAGCCTGAGTACCGTGGATACCTGGGGTGACGCGAGGCTTATGCTCCCGGAAACCTCCGTGCCTTCGGGAACATCGAATGTATAGAAATCGAACAGGTCGTCGGGACAGATGTAATCGGAGACCGTCTCGTTCAGCCCTATCGCTGCGGCCTCGGCGGCGGTATCGTTGCCGTCGGGGACGCATTGTCCCGATGCCATCCCGCCG
>CAZSPL010000171.1:0-9069 GCA_964608735.1 uncultured Planctomycetota bacterium
AGGGATGTCCCGATACATCGAAAAAGGGGACACCCAACCGTAGTATGTCGGGCTGGCATCGAGGGAAAAGCGCTGACCGACATTGATGGCTTCATGCTTCGGTGGGTGTCCCCTTTTTTGCCTCCGTGCTTTGAAACAACCTTCTCATGATGTTTCGGCACACCCCTGTGCCGAAACGGACGTGCGGTTGGTATCGGGACAAGGGTATCCCGATACATCGAAATCCGGTCGATTGAGCGGGGTCGATTGTAAAAAAGTCTCGCTTGTTTCTTGCTACCAATCCCCGATTATAGTAGAATATCCGGCTTGTGGCACGTGAGCCCTTTTGCGTGTCCTTACGTGAGGTGTGAACAATGACCGCGACTGAACTAACGAAACTGGAAGCCAAGAAACGCGACGAAACCGGCAAAGAGGCCGCGAAGCGATACAGGAACGCCGACATGACCCCGTGCATCATCTACGGGCTTGGCGCCGATGCCATCAGCATCACCATCCCGACCATGGAGCTGGCGAAAACACTCCAGCAGGCGGAAGGGGAGTTGTTGGAAATCAGCGTCGATGGCGCCATTATCGAAACGGTGCAGGTGCTGGAAATACAGCGCGAGACTATAACCGACCATCTCATGCACGTCGATTTCAAACGCCTCGACCTTACCGCGGCGAGCGAATTCACCGTTCGCCTCGAATTCAGCGGCGACTCTGTCGGCGTGAGGGGCGGCGGGATCAGAAACGTCATCGAGGATACGATTGATATCGAGTGCCTCCCGACGGACCTGCCGTCGCATCTCGATGTGAATATCTCGCTGCTGGACATCGGCGATGCCCTTTACGCGCGGGATATCAAGCTTCCCGAAGGTGTCTCACTCGTCAGCGAACCCGAGATAATGATTGTCAACATCACCACCGCGGCTGCCGAGGAAGTCGAGAAGGTCGCCGAGCCTGTTGAGGGCGAGGAAGCTGAAGAAGCCGCCGAAGGCGAAAAAGAAGAAGAGCGGCCTGGGCATAAAGGCGCGGGCGATAAATAAGCATCAGCATGTTTCATTGAAAAACTCCCGACGACGGAGGGTTGATTGTTCTTCTTTCGCCCCAAACGTAAACGTGTGGATTTAATCATCGTGGGTCTGGGCAATCCCGGGCCGCGTTATGCCCGTTCGCGCCACAATCTCGGCTTCACCGTAGTCGATACGCTCGCGAGGGAATGGACCAGGGCCGCTGCATGGACGACGGCATCGAATTATGTCTACATCAGCGGAAGCATGGCCGGGAAGATTTTCGTACTGTTGAAGCCGATGACATTCATGAATCTCAGCGGGAAGGCGCTGCGTGGCGCCGGGCGGAAATTCGATATCAACAACGAGAATATAATCGTCGTACATGACGACCTCGATGTCGCGTACGGGAAAGTGAAGATGAAGTATGGCGGTTCACCCGCGGGGCACAAAGGCGTTATCAGCATCGCTGGCGCGCTCGGTACCGAGGCGTTCCATCGCGTGAAGCTCGGTATAGGCATCGAGGGAATAAAAGGTGTCGAAAATTATGTGCTCGAACAGCTCAGCGTCGACGAGTGGGCCGAATTCGGGCAGGCGATCGATATCGCATGCAATGGTTTGAAACTGTTTATCACCGGCAATCCCAGGGACGCGATACATTTCGTTAACACTTACGGCAGGAGAATGGGGGATGATTCCTCCGCTGGATAGGCCCGGTTTGGATGACGACAGCAAAAAACTTATGATGGACAGGCTCGCTTCCGAGGAAGCTTTCACGGAAGCATTGGAATCGCTCCCCGCTTCGCGCGTCGTCAATCTCGCCGGTCTGTTCGGCGCGTCATACGCGATGGCCGTCGCGCTTCTCGCCGAGAAATGCCCCGGCCCGGTACTGTGGATAACCCCGACATTCGACAAGGCGAAAGTAAATTTCAAGAATTTGAACTCCCTCATCGGACGCCGCAAACGCAAGGTGGTCTACGAAAGCGATGAGGATGACGAGAACGGCAACGGGGAAATCGTCGCTCAGCAACAGCCTGAACTTGAGGCCGACTTGATGCACAAGCCGTTTCTCTTCGACGACCTCGACCTCCTCAGCCAGGATTTCCTGAGCATGAACGATATCGAGGTCATGTATTACCGCTACCAGGCACTTGAGAAACTTACGCTCAACCATAATCCCATCATCATCATCTCCAAGCGCTCGCTGATAAGCCCGCTCATAAGCCCCGAGCGGTTCAGGGGAAGCGTCATCAGCCTTGCGACAGGCGACGAGATCGACAAGCCGGAAGTCGTCGGCAGGCTCGTGGGCATGGGATACCGGCTCGTGACGCGGGTCGAGGAAGTGGGCGAAGTATCGAGCCGCGGCGGGATACTCGATATATTTCCCCTCGGGCGCGATCTTCCAATACGGCTCGACCTTTTCGGCGACGAGATAGAGACCATACGCGAATTCGACCCCATAACGCAGCGTGGCCAGTTGACTATCATGAGCCTCGTTGTAAGCCCATGCTTCGAAGCCAATGTTGTCAGTTCGCCGAATGCGACCGATGTCCTCGACGAAGACGGGAATTTCCTGCAGGATACGATCGGCGGCGAGATCGAACTTCCGCCGCTGAGGGAATTCACCCAGCGCGAGAAAGAGGAATTCATCAAGGGGCAGTATGCATTCTTCGACAGGGCGACGATACTCGATTACCTTTCCGAAAATGCGACCATCGTCCTCGAATCCCCGGCGCTCATCTTCACGGAATCGATCCGCGGGGTCATGGACCCGATGGACAGTGTGGAATCGGGCGCGGAGGGCAGCGACGGCGCATACCTCCCGGAATTCGAGCAGCAGAGCATCGAGCCCGCCGAAGTTAAAAGGAAGCTGTCCGAGTGGGCAAACATCAACCTGCTCGGTCCACTCGATTCACCGCGCGCGAAGACCATTCAATTCGATCACCGCGAAATCCGGAAGCCTTCCGGCTCGTTCGAAAAAAGGCTTCGCGACCTTACCGACACGCATAAGTCCGAAGATATATTCATCATAACCCGCTCGCGGGAACGCGTGTCCCAGCTTCTCAAGGAACTCAAGCGGAAAGTCCCCGCCATCCACGGGGATGTCGAGGGGGGATTTTCCTCTTCAGGTTACAGGATAATCACCGACACCGACCTCTTCCCGCAGAAATTGCCGGTATTCGTGCGCTCGGCGGGACGTAAACGGGCCCTCACGCGCGAGGAACTGAAGAGCATACGCATGGGGGATTATGTCGTCCACGTCGACCACGGCATCGGTGTATTCGGCGGTATCACCCAGCAGGATATCGACAACGTCACGCGCGATTTCATATTCATCGAATACGCCGGCGGCGACAAGCTCTTCGTGCCCATCGAGCAGGTCGACCAGATTTTCAAGTATTCGTCATCCGAAGGCAGCGCTCCACGGGTACACCGCCTCGGCGCGTCGGACTGGAACAAGCTGAAGCGGCGCATCAAGAAGAAGCTCGTCGATATCACATCGGAGCTTTATGCATTATATAAACTGCGCCTGACCGCCGAGGGGCATCAATTCGGTCAGGATACGACCTGGCAGAACGAGGTCGAGGATGCGTTCGAGTACCAGGAAACCCCCGCGCAGTTGCGAAGTCTTGCCGAGATAAAGAGGGACATGGAATCCCTCAAGCCGATGGACCGCCTCGTGTGCGGCGAAGTGGGCTACGGCAAGACCGAACTCGCCATCAGGGCCGCGCTCAAGGCTGTACTCGAAGGCAAGCAGGCGGCGGTACTTGTGCCGACCACCATCCTCGCCATGCAGCACTACCAGACGTTCACGAGCCGCATTCAGAATATGCCGGTAAAAGTGGAACTCCTGTCGCGCTTCAAGAGCCACGCGGAACTGAAGAAGATAGTCAAGCGGCTCGGTGAAGGCGGTGTGGATATCGTCATCGGCACGCATCGGCTTTTGAGCAACGATGTTTCATTCAAAGACCTCGGGCTGCTTATCATCGATGAGGAGCAGAAATTCGGGGTGCGTCACAAGGAAAAAATAAAGAAGCTGAAACACAATGTCGATGTGCTGACCCTCACCGCGACACCGATACCCCGCACTCTCTACATGTCCCTCATCGGCCTGCGCGATATCTCCATGGTCGACACTCCGCCGCCCGACAGGCTGCCCGTGAAGACATACGTCAGGAAATTCTCGCCGTCGCTCATAAAGTCGGTCATCCTCGAAGAAATATCCCGCGGCGGTCAGATCTATTATCTGTACAACCGCGTTGAGACGATTGATAAGGTGCACGAGCGGCTCAAGCAGCTTGTGCCACAGGCGCGTATCGGTGTGGGGCATGGGCAGATGGATGAGGTCGCGCTCGAAAAAGTGATGATGGAATTCATGAGCGGCGAGTATGACGTGCTCCTGTGCACGACCATCATCGAAAGCGGGCTCGATATCCCCAACGTGAATACGCTCATCGTCGAGAACGCTCAGAACTTCGGACTCGCGCAACTGCATCAATTGCGCGGGCGGGTAGGGCGTTCCGCGAGGCAGGCGTACGCCTATTTCCTCTATCCCCCCGCAAGCGAATTATCCGGCCTCGCGGTGAAGCGTCTCGAAGCGCTGACCTCGTTCAGCCATCTCGGCGCTGGATATGAGATCGCCAAGCGCGACCTCGAACTCCGCGGCGCGGGAAATATTCTCGGCGCGGAACAGCATGGTTTCGTAACGCAGATAGGGTTCGACCTGTATGCGCGGCTGATGAATGAAGCCATCGAGGAAGTCTCGACCGGTACCGAACCGGAACTCGAACGCGCCGGGCGTTCCAAGGTTCCCGCTACCGTGCTGAATCTTCCGGTATCGGCGAGAATCCCCGTGGAATACGTTTTCGACTCATCGGAGCGGCTTTCGCTTTACCGGAGGCTCGCCGATGTAGAAGATAAAAAGAGCCTCGAGATTGTCGCTGATGAATTCGATGACCGCTTCGGCCCCCCGCCGAAAGAGGTAAGCAACCTCCTTCGGATGGTCGAGCTTAAAACGAAGCTGAAGGAACTCGGCATACGCGAGCTGTCATATTCGGTCGCTACGAAGCAGATGGAAGTCATTTTCCCGAGGGAATTCGTAAACAGCCACAAGTTTCACCGGATACTCAAGATGTCCCGGCATTCGCCCCGCCTGCGTCCGCTGGTGGACGGCATCTCGAAACACTTCACCAAGCCGCCGGTGAACATCATCGAGGCGGCATCGGAATTCGTCGAAGAACTCAGGGCGACTATCCTCTGATATATGGCGCCCATCCGGCTATGTGTGGCCGAGTCCTTGAAATTGAGCGATTATTTGAATAACATTTGCGTTTATTGGATTATTGAGAAGGAAGCTTTCTTCAGGAGAGAAGAGACATGAGACTAACAGGCATTACATTCGTCGTGATATTCACCGTGATGGCCCTCGCTTCGTCGGGCTGCAGCCGTCCTCCCGCCCAGGACATCGTCGCCGAGGTCGGCGGGCATTTCATCACAGCGCAGGAATTCACGAATTTCTACCAGGTTCGCCCGATGCTCGACCAGATGATATGGGAAAAGATCGTCGTGCTCGAATGCGGCAAGCGCGGCATCACGCTCGATAAGGACAAATATGAAAGCGCGTTCAACATGTTCATCGAGCAGCGCGGCGGCAGGGAAGCCACGCAGGAATGGCTCGACACCAACGGCATCCGCTGGGAAGACATCCTCACCTACAACAAGCAGCAGGTCCTCCAGCAGCAGCTTATAGATAATGAGATCGGCAGTCCCACGGAGGAGGAAATTAATCAATTGTGGAACGAGAAGGGGGACCGCTACAGGCAGTCTCTGTCCAGCCAGATTGGAATACCCGAAGCCGAGATCACCAAGGATGACGTCCGCGACCAGATTATCACCGAGTGGAGGAACACAAAGCAGAACGATGTATTCACCGGTCTGAAAGACAGGCTCTTGAAAGAATACGACGTGAAGAATTACTTATCAAAGAAAGGCCTGGAAATGACCGAGACCTACGAGGAAAAGACCGAGCCGGTCGCCGTGAAGCAAATGGATGAAACTCCCGGGGAGAATCAACCCGTTGAAGGCGGGCAATAGCAGGCAGGGCCGGCGCCCGCGGGATATGAGTTCGACAGACAGGCCGGTTGTAGTGAAAAACACCGGCCTTAAATATAATTTTAATGTAATAATTCCGCCGGGGGTTTCATGAAGATATTAAGAGACATCGTAATCGTAGTGTTCATCATCGCCCTGGCGGTGATGATCCGCATCTGGATTTCCAGCAAACAGCATACCGCGCGCGACTTAAGCCTCGGTGAAGATATCGTCCCCACGGAAACGAAAGGCATGGGCGCGGGGGCAAGTATGCTCGATGAGAATGACCAGGCCGTGGCCGCGGTTGTGCTCGGGCAGGAGATTACTACCGGCGAGATCAACCGCAGGGCGAACCAGATGTGGGCTATGGCGTCGGGAGGCATGCCCGGTATCCCGGAAGTGGCTGAGATGCGCGACCAACTCATCCTCCAGACATTCGCCGAGATGCTCAGCGAGATGCTCACCTACAACCTCGCCGGGGAGATGGGGTTCGATGTCGATTCCATCACCGACGAAGCCCTCAAGGAGTGGGCGTCGGACTATGATTCCCCCGCCGAGAAACTGAAGCAGCTCGGCGGCATGGGTGGGGCCGTCACGGAAGATGACATACGCAAACTGTTGAAAAAAGACGCGGTCTACACGATGGTTGAGAAAACGGTTACACGCGACATGCAAGACTTGTCGGACGATGAGCGCGACGCATATTTCAAGTCTTGGTTCACGGCTGAACTAATCTCGCTTCAAATTGATTTCAAGGATGAAGCGCTCAAGGCCCTGTGGACCGATTATGTTGATAAGCTGAATGCCCATGCCGTTGCTGCGTCGGGGGAAGCAAATACCGCCGCCGGCGAGACATAGAAAAACGCGGGAGGATTGAAATGGCAAAATGGATTTACCGGGCTGATGAGGGCGACGCATCGATGAAGGACCTGCTCGGGGGCAAAGGGGCCAATCTCTGCCAGATGACGAAACTCGGGATACCGGTGCCACCGGTCTTCGTCGTGACAACCGAGGCCTGCAATACTTACATCGGCGCGGGGGGAGTTTTCCCCGACGGCCTCACCGACCAGCTTACGGAGGGCATCACTTCACTCGAGGAAAAGATGGGGAAGAAATTCGGCGACCCGTCCGACCCGCTTCTCGTCTCGGTACGCTCGGGCGCGAAATTCAGCATGCCCGGCATGATGGAAACCGTACTCAACCTCGGGTTGAACGACAAGTCGGTAGTCGGCCTCGCGAAGAAAAGCGGCAGCCGGAGGTTCGCCCTCGACTGTTACAGGCGGCTGATACAGATTTTCTCCGATGTCGTCCTGCATATAGAGCACGATAAATTCGAGGATGCCATCAGGGCGATGAAGAAAAAGAAAGGCGTCGTCGCCGATACGGAGCTCGACGAGGACGACCTCAAGAAGCTCATCACGAGCTACAAGAGAATCGTAAAGAAACACTACGGCGATTTTCCGCAGGACCCCCGGACACAGCTCGAAATGTCCATAAAGGCGGTATTCGATTCGTGGAACATACCCCGTGCGAAGACATACCGCAAACACAATAACATCCCCGAAAACCTTGGCACCGCCGTCAACATTCAATGCATGGTTTTCGGGAACTTCGGCGACACATCCGCCACCGGCGTGGCATTCACGAGGAACCCGTCGGACGGCACGGCGGAAGTATACGGCGAGTATCTGCGTAACGCGCAGGGAGAGGATGTCGTCGCCGGGATACGCACGCCCGAAAAAATCTCGGAGATGGCTCATAGATTCCCCGAGAATTACAAGCAGTTCGTAGGCGTATGCGCGACCCTCGAAGATTTCTACAAGGACATGCAGGATATCGAGTTCACTATCCAGGACGGCGTGCTTTATATTTTGCAGACGAGGAACGGCAAGCGGACCGGGCGCGCAGCGGTGAAAGTAGCGGTCGATGTAGTCAACGAAGGACGTATCGACAAGCGCGAAGCGCTGCTGAGGGTCGAGCCGTCAAGCCTGAACCAGTTGCTGCATCCGATGATAGACCCCGGCGCGCAATTTGAAATTCTGGCGAAAGGGCTCAATGCCAGTCCCGGCGCCGCATCGGGACCCATCGTATTCACCACCGCGAAAGCCGTCGAAGCTGAGAAGTCCGGGAAGAAAGCGATATTGGTAAGGGTACAGACAACCCCCGATGATATACAGGGAATGATTTCCGCCGCCGGGGTGCTGACATCGCAGGGAGGCATGACATCCCATGCGGCCGTCGTGGCAAGGGGTATGGGCAAGCCGTGCGTCGCGGGATGCAGCGATATCGAGGTACATGTCGCCGATGGATATTTCATGGTCAACGAGCGGAAGTTCGTCGAGGGAGATATGCTGACCATCGACGGCTCCACCGGCCATGTGATTGCCGGGCGAGTGCCCCTCGTGGATGCGACCGTGTCCGCTGAATTCGCGACATTGCTCGGCTGGGCCGATGAAGTGAGAAAGCTGAAAATCAGGACGAATGCCGATGATGGGCCGTCCTGCGTGAAGGCGCGCGGATTCGGCGCCGAGGGCATCGGGCTGACGCGTACAGAGCATATGTTCATGGGGGACAGGACCGAATTTGTCGCGGAATTGATACTCCTGCTCGCCGGGATGGACAGGAAGAAGCCGGATGTCGCGTCGCGCATCAGCGAGCTTCTACTCCAGCTTGGCGAATTGCAGAAGGGGGATTTCATCGAGATATTCCGCGCGATGGAAGGCCTGCCGGTAACCATCAGGCTCATCGACCCGCCGCTCCATGAATTCATTCCCACCGAAGCCAAGCTCAAGGAACGCATCAAGAAACTGAGGGCCTCGGGCGGGGACAGGAAGGAGATCGCGAAACTCAAAAGAATGAACGAGCTGAGGGACGAGCTTCACGAGGAAAACCCCATGCTCGGACTTCGCGGATGCAGGCTGGGGATACTCTATCCCGAAATAAACCGCATGCAGATAAAGGCGATACTCGAAGCCGCTCTCGTCGTGAA
>CAZSPL010000172.1:0-9050 GCA_964608735.1 uncultured Planctomycetota bacterium
CTTCCTGCCTGAAGCACCACCATTGCCGAAGGAGATAACCGATTACAGGGGGAGTACGGAAATTCAGGACGATAATTCAGAATACCAGCTTGCGCTTTCCATTCGACGCGCCGAAGTTCAGCGCGAACAAGCATTAGAGCTTGCGGGTCTTTTGGGGGAAGAGATACACGCGTTCAACTTGACCGGTCGGTTGGATTCAGACCTTAAATCATTATGTAAGGATATCAGGAACGAACTTGGTATCAGTATCGAAATGCAGAAATCCTGGCTCCCCGACAGTGCGTTGAAAGCCTGGATAAGTCGTTTCGAGGACTATGGCATTCTTATTTTTCAATGCGCGCATATAAGCACTGATTATATGAGCGCGCTGTCTCTACCTAAAGATGTCTTTCCAATAATTCTCCTGAATGGCGGCGACAGTCGGAGCCGACGAGTTTTCTCGCTCATGCACGAGCTTGCCCACCTGATGCTGCGCCAGGATGCGTTGTGCGATATGCGGGAAGCCGGGCACGGCAACCGGGAAAAACAGAGGATTGAAGCATACTGTAATGGATTTGCGGGCGAATTCCTGGTGCCTACTGATGATTTGTTGAGTGAGCCTGTATTTGGGAATCGCCTGCGAGATGAAGACTGGGATGATTCTGTAGTTACTCATCTGAGCAACATATATTGCGTAAGCAGAGAAGTGATTATTGGAAGACTGCATTATCTGGGCAGGATATCCAAGGCATATTACAATTCGAAACTCGAACAGTATGAAGAAGAATTCCTTAGATGGAAAGAGAAAGAGAAGGAAAAACAGAAGAGAGACAAGCAACACCCAAACCCTAATCTTTTGAAGCTAAGAGAGAATGGTCTAAGGTACACGGGCCTGGTGCTCGATGCATATTCCCGGGGAGCCATCGACTTGTATGATGTGGCTGATTTCCTGGATGTTAAGATAAGCAGATTGGCTAAAATCAAAAAGCAGTATGCGAAACTCGCATGAAATATTGCATTGATACAAGCTTTCTAATCAATTCCTGGCATAAATACAATCCGCAGGACCTGTTTCCCGACATGTGGCCGATGCTTGCATCCATGTGCGAAAATAATGAAATCATCGCGCCTGATGAGGTAGTCAAGGAGCTTAAGATTCAGGATGATGATTTGTACAAGTGGTCCAAGACTCAAAAATCTCTGCAACATCCGTTAGACAATGAATTGCAAAAGAACCTGAAGCTTGTCTTAAGCAGATGTGAAACTCTTGTCGATATCAAGCGAAACAGGTCTCGTGCCGATCCGTTCGTGGTTGCGTTGGCGTTGCAAACCGGAACAAGTGTTGTATCTTACGAAGAGCCGCGAAAGCGCGATAGCGACCCGCTCAAGATCCCTGATGCGTGTGGTATTCTCGGTGTTCGTTACTTTGACGTCCCCAATTTTTTCCGCGATTTGGGCTGGAAATTCAAGATAGGCTGAGCGAAAAATTAAAAAGGAGGACCCGGTGGTCCTCCAAGGCAGGTCGATTATTGGATACTTCCCTTATGTCCTCTTGTCGACTTCCGCAAGCGCGCCCTTGACGGCGTTGAGGGAGTTGTCGAGCATTGCTTTCTCTTCAGGCGTCAGCTTGATTTCGAGCACTTTCTCAACTCCGCCGGCCCCGATGACGACCGGTACGCCGAGGAAGAATCCCTTGATGCCATACTCGCCTTCGAGCAGCGCGGCGCAGGGGAGAACTCTCTTCTTGTCCTTCAGGTAGCTTTCCGCCATCTCGATGGCGGCGGCCGCCGGGCTGAAGAATGCTGAGCCCGTGCCGAGCAGTTTGACTATCTCGGTGCCGGCTTCCTGGGTCCTCTTGACGATGGCGTCGATCTGCTCCTTTGAGAGAATCTCATCGAGCGGGACACCGCCAATACTTGAGAGCCTGACAAGCGGCACCATGGTCGGACCGTGTCCGCCGAGTACCGGGGCGACGATGTCCTCCACCGAGTAACCGGTCTCGAGCGAAACGAACGCGCGGAACCGCGACGTGTCGAGAACGCCGGCCATACCGACTACCATGTTCTTCGCGAAACCCGTAACTTTATGGAAACCGTAGACCATGGAATCGAGCGGGTTTGTCAAAATGATGCAGAACGCCTTGGGGCAGTGCTTCTTGATGTTGGCTGCTACATTGGAGATGATCTTCACGTTGACATCGAGAAGGTCGTCGCGGGTCATGCCGGGCTTCCTCGGAAGTCCCGCCGTGACGATAACCACATCCGCGCCTTTCAGGTCCGCATAATCGCTGGTACCCGTGACGAGCGCGTCATACCCGCCCATCGGACAAGACTCCTGGATATCCAGCGCCTTGCCTTTCGCCATCCCTTCCAAATCAGGGATCTCGAGAACAACCACATCCCCCAGTTCCTTCTGCGCGGCGATCAGGGCCAGGATACCGCCAATCTGACCTCCGCCGACAAGTGCAATTTTTTTACGTCCCATGATTTTTTCCTCTCAAAAATATTTTCCCCCGGGTATTTTCGATCTATATGTAAAGTGCCGACCAAGGGAATCCGCGAATACGCCGGCAAGGCCTCTCTTAATTAAATCTAAACCCAAGGATGCGGAATAATACCACAGCTGATTTTTTTTTGCATCCGGCCCTGCGTTAAACTCCCCCCGTCTACAACGCTCCTCCGCATTCCCGGGATACATCCGCGGACGCGCCAGATAACATCGCCGCGAATTTTGGCGCACGGTGCCGTATTCTGCCAGATGTTTGCCCACTTGTCAACTTTATGACAAGCAAAACCCGGCGACATCGCCACACAGGCCGATGAATTGCGCGATACCTAATTATGAGCACTAATAAGTGTTAACTGGTGATAGAGGCGGCGGCCTAATCGAGAATCATTCCTGCTTATAAACTTTAGTGAATTTATGCACAAATATTCGACATGAAACCCCGGGTAAGCTCACTCCAGATATCGACTCCCCCCTATACACCCGAAGCCCCCTTTTAATGCTGGTAATACAACCACCTCCCCTCACAGCGCACATTAAAATATACATCGGCGCTGTAAAAGTGAGACAGCCATTTTACTCCAAATAAAGCTCTTTCATATTGACATATAGTTATTGAAAATGTTTAATATGCATCCCTCGCCGGGAAGCAGTATCCTCCGGCAGGAAGCAGGGAGAAATACCTCGGATATGCTGTGCTTCTCAAGAACAGGCCTTAGCAGGGTCTGAGGGATTTATACGCGCTATACCTTATTAATGCTTGAGCTTTACATAGATTCAAAATTAAAAATACTCGGCCCCAGGGTCGAAACGAAAGGATGATGATATGACTCTACAGAGCAAATTAGCTGAACAGGTTCCCGGCCTGCGGGATCAAATCAAGGGACTCATTACCGAGCACGGGGACAAAGTGATTTCCGAGGTCACCGTGAAGCAGGCATTCGGCGGCATGCGCGGGGTCAAGGGCATGATCTGCGACACATCGCTTGTCGATCCCGATAAAGGCCTGATTATCAGGGGTATCCCGATACTCGACCTCGTGGACAAACTTCCCGAGGAGATCTTCTACCTCCTCGTCATCGGGACTCTCCCGAGCGCGGATGAGTTGAAAGCCCTCCAGGCCGACTTCAACAAGTATGCCAAGATCCCGAGCTATGTTATCGACGTTCTCAAGGCTATGCCGAAGGATTCGCACCCGATGGCCATGTTCGACACCGGCGTCCTCGTCATGGAGCGCGAATCGATTTTCCGGAAGAAATATTCCGAGGGCATCCCCAAGACCGAATACTGGGGCCCGATCCTCGAAGATTCGATCTCCCTTCTCGCCAAGCTGCCCGGTCTTGCCGGCTTGGTGTATCAGCTTCGCTATAAGCAGGGCAAGATCGTCGAGTGGGATCCCAAGCTCGATTGGGGCGCCAACTATGCCAAGATGCTTGGATGCGAAGACCCGAACGGCGAGTTCACCAAGCTTATCCGGCTCTACCTGGTTCTTCACAGCGACCACGAGGGTGGCAATGTCAGCGCGTTCAGCTGCCACACCGTCGCTTCGGCGCTGTCGGATCCGTACTATGCGGTATCCGCCGGCCTCAACGGCCTCGCCGGCCCGCTGCACGGACTGGCCAACCAGGAATGCCTCGATTTCGTTCTTGAAATCCAGAAGAAGTTCGGCGGCGTGCCCACGAAGGAGCAGTTGACCGCCTATGCATGGGAGCGGCTGAAGGCCGGCCAGGTTATCCCCGGCTACGGTCATGCAGTGCTTCGCGTCGAAGACCCAAGGTACACCGCTTTGCGCAACTTCGGCAGGCAGTATATGCCCGACGATCCGGTATTCGCCATCGTAAACCTGATCTACGAGGTTGTCCCCGGCGTGCTGAAAGAGCAGGGCAAGGCAGCCAACATCTGGCCGAATGTCGATGCCGGTTCCGGCGCATTGCTCTATCACTACGGCTTGACCGAGTTCGATTACTACACCGTTCTCTTCTCGGTCTCCCGTGCGATGGGCATGTGCTCGCAGTTCATCCTGAACCGAGCCATCGGTACCGCAATCACGCGGCCGAAGAGCGTCGGCACCAACTGGGTCAAGAATTTCGTCACCAAGGCATAAGCAGCCCTGGATTTTTATGGATTTGCGGCTTGAGTGGTGCGATTAGACCATATATAATAGCCGTGAAATGGAATTATGCCGCCCCCGGCTCATTACCGGGGGCGGCTTTACACCCCTTGCGCAGGGAAAGAAACCACAATTAGTCCAGGAAAGAGGTGGAACGTGGGCAAGAGTATTACCCGCAAGATAATCGAATCCCATATTGTCGAAGGAGAATGGAATCCCGGCGAATCCATCGGCATACGCATCGACCAGACACTGACCCAGGATGCCACCGGTACGATGGCCTTCCTCCAGTATGAAGCCATGGGCCTCGACCGCGTGAAGACCGAAGTGTCGGTCAGCTATGTCGACCACAATACATTGCAGGACGGTTTCGAGAACGCCGACGACCACAAGTACCTGCAGACCGTCGCCGCGAAGTACGGCGTGATCTATTCGCGCGCCGGCAACGGGATCTGCCACCAGGTGCAGCTCGAACGGTTCGGGCTTCCCGGCAAGACGCTGCTCGGTTCCGATAGCCACACGCCTACCGGCGGCGGCATCGGGATGATAGCAATCGGCGCGGGCGGACTCGATGTCGCGCTCGCGATGGCGGGCCAGCCGTTCTACATCACATGCCCGAAAGTCGTCAAGGTCAACCTTACTGGAAAACTTCCCGACTGGATTTCCGCGAAGGATGTCATACTGGCATTGCTGGAAATCATGACCACGAAAGGTAACGTCGGCTCGATAGTCGAATACGCCGGGCCCGGAGTCGCGACGCTCGATGTCCCCCAGCGCGCGACCATCACCAACATGGGCGCCGAGCTCGGGGTGACGACATCCGTGTTTCCGTCGGATGCGCGCACCAAGGCATTCCTCGTCGCACAGGGACGCGGCAAGGGATGGGTTGAATTGAAAGCGGATGACGATGCCGAATACGAGAGGATTATCGACATCGACCTCTCCACACTCGAACCGCGGGTAGCGCAGCCGCATAGCCCGGACAACATAGCATTGGTGAAGGATCTCGCCGGGATGCCTGTCGACCAGGTATGCATCGGCTCCTGCACGAACGCATCATATACCGACCTTGTCACCGTGGGGAATATACTCGATGGCAAAACCGTGCATCCGAACACGAGCCTCGTGGTATCTCCCGGTTCGCGCCAGGTTTACCAGATGATCGTCAAGGACGGCACATTCGACAAACTGCTCGCCGCCGGTGCGCGGATTGTCGAGCCATGCTGCGGATTCTGCATCGGCGTCGGACAGGCTCCCAAGGACCAGGCGGTAAGCGTACGCACGAACAACCGCAATTTCCTCGGACGTTCCGGCACCAAGACCGCGGGGATTTATCTCGTAAGTCCCGAGACCGCCGCCGCATGCGCCATCAAGGGCGTGATGACCGACCCGCGAACATTGGGAATGAAATACAAGCGCGTGGAAATGCCCAAGAAATTCTTTGTCGATGATTCGATGTTCATCATCCCGCCCGCGGACGGCAAGGATATCGAGATATACCGCGGCCCCAATATCGGCGAGCCGCCGAAGAACATAATGCTTCCAGAAGACCTCGTAGGCGAAGTCGGGCTGAAGGTCGGCGACAAGATCACCACCGACCACATCATGCCCGCCGGACCCCGGTTGAAATTCCGTTCCAACACCGAGAAGTATTCATGTTTCGTCTTCGAGGGCGTCGATCCGGAATTTTCGCAGCGCGCGAGGATGAATCGCGATGCCGGCAAGGCGACGTTTATAGTCGGCGGCGCGAGCTACGGGCAGGGCTCATCGCGCGAACATGCCGCGCTGTGCCCGATGCATCTCGGCGTCAAGGGCGTAATCGCCAAGAGCCTCGAACGGATACATACCGCCAACCTCATCAACTTCGGAATCCTCCCGCTTGTATTCGAGAACGAATCGGATTACGAAAAGATAGAGGCGGGCGACGATGTCCGAATCGAGCATGTACGCCAATTGCTCACCGATGGCAAGCCGCTCGTACTCAGGGATGAGACAAAGGGTATCGAAGTGCCCCTTAAATACAGCCTTACCTCGCGGCAGAGGGATATAATCCTCGCCGGGGGGCTTCTTAATCTACACGGGAAATCCTGACGGATACCCGGGAGGTGGGAGACATATGAAATGCCCGGATTGCGGTTACGAGATTCAGATTCCAGCACGTTTCTGTCCCGAATGCGGCTGCAAGCAGAAGGAGCATGGAGGCGATGTGCATCTCTATCGCGCTTTCATGGCTGAACACAAGGGCGACCTCGAGGATGCCATCGCGCAGTATAAATTCGCCCTCAAGCATGACCCGACGCGCTATGAGATCCACAAGCACCTCGGGAATGTCTATTATCGTACGGGGCATCTGCATGAAGCCATCGCCGAGCTGCAGATAGCCATCGAAAAAATGCCAGAGTTCGCCACCGCACATTTCGACCTCGGACTCGCATATTACCGTGCGGGCTCGATCCCGAAAGCCATCGAGTGCTTCGAGAAAACCCTCGAGATAAACCCGAAATTCGAGATGGCGCTCTATTGGCTCGGCATCGCCAAATATCACAAGGGAAAACTCACCGAGGCCATCCAGGCATACCGCACGCTGCTCGAACACAATCCCGAGTTCAACATAGCCTGGTACCACCTCGGCGTGATATATGCCCGGCTGGGCAAGGCGGATGAGACCATCGAGGCGTTCTCAAAGGTCATCGAGTTCGAACCGGGAAGCGCGGTGGCGCATTATCATCTCGGTAATGCATACCACGCCCGCAACCAGGTGAAAAAAGCCCAGGAGCATTTCAAGCAGGCTATCGAGCTCGACCCCGAGCATCGCTGGGCAAAGAAGCATCTCGAGGTAATCGAGAAGACCGAGGCGGATGCCGACCTGATGTAACCGGCGGAGGATGCAAAATATTTCCCGCGCGGCCATTACCGGCGACCGGGCGGCTGATGAATTGCTGGATAGGAACGGACCGGGTGCCGCACAGCGAGCCCGGGCTGTGAAATAAAAACCACAACATATCGCAGTATTGGAGGAGACATAGTGGAATTCGAAAACGTAAAGGTACCCAAAGAAGGCACCGCGATAACCATCGACGGTGACAAGCTCAAGATCCCCGACAACCCGATAATCCCGTTTATCGAAGGGGACGGCATCGGCCCCGACCTGTGGGCCGCATCGGTACGCGTGTTCGACGCCGCCGTGCAGAAAGCATACGGCGGCAAACGCAAGATCGCGTGGATGGAAGTCTACGCGGGGGATAAGGCGGTAGCGGTGTACGGCGACGGCATGTGGATGCCGGAAGAAACCATCAAGGCGATATCGCATTTCCTCGTCGCAATCAAAGGCCCCCTGACCACTCCCATCGGCGGCGGATTCCGCAGCCTCAACGTCACCATGCGCCAGCGGATGGAGCTCTATGCCTGCGTCCGACCGGTGCGATGGTTCAAGGGAGTCCCCAGCCCGGTCAAGCATCCCGAGAAAATGAACATCACAATCTTCAGGGAGAATACCGAGGATGTTTACGCCGGTATCGAATGGGCGCAGGGTACCGATGAATGCAACAAGATCATCAATTTCCTCAACAAGGATATGGGCAGAAATATCAGGCTCGATTCCGGTATCGGGATTAAGCCCGTTTCCATAACCGGAAGCAAGCGCCTCATGAAGAAAGCCATACGCTTTGCCATCGACCGCGGACACAAGAGCGTCACCATCATGCACAAGGGCAACATCATGAAATACACCGAGGGCGCATTCAAGGATTGGTGCTACGAAGTCGCGAAGGCCGATTTCCCCGATCACACCGTCACTGAAGAGGAGCTCTGGGATAAATTCAACGGCAAGATGCCCGAGGGCAAGATACTCATCAAGGACCGCATCGCCGACTCGATGTTCCAGCAGATACTGACCCGCACCGATGAGTATGACATCGTCGCCACGACCAACCTCAACGGCGATTTCATCTCCGATGCCGCCGCCGCGCAGGTGGGCGGACTCGGTATGGCCCCCGGCGCGAATATCGGCGACTTCATTGCCCTGTTCGAAGCGACCCACGGCACCGCGCCGAAGTACGCCGGGCAGGATAAGGTCAACCCCGGCTCGGTGATACTTTCGGGATGCACGATGTTCGAGTACATGGGCTGGGAAGAGGTCGCGAAGACCATCTACAATGCGGTGGAGAAGACCATCCAGGCCAAGACCGTGACATACGACCTCGAACGCCAGATGGAAGGCGCGACCCGCCTCAAGTGCTCGGAGTTCGGTACCGCGATTATCAAGAACATGGGTTAGTCCGGCTTTCTCCTGAAAATTATTGCCCGGTCCACATCGCCGGGCTTTTTTACATCCCCCACTGGAATCGCGGGCTGCCTTGCCCGCATGCGAGCGTCACGCTCGCGCTCCGACAAGCTTCGGTTTCGGGTGGCACCCCTTTACAGCGCCTGTGTGTGCCAAGGTGTGCAGGCGCTGGAA
>CAZSPL010000173.1:0-9047 GCA_964608735.1 uncultured Planctomycetota bacterium
GGGGATGACATAAGCGATGAAATCATGATAATTAAAACGGGAATGCATTTCATTACCCTCCGCGACTGGATTAAGTTAATGCGTACTGCCTGATATCCGAATTTCTACCATACTTCGCCCGCAACTGCAACCTGGGCAGAGGCGATTCGCCCCGGTCGCGCACAATCAGAACAATTAAGACCGATATAAGCGGATTATAAATATGGATAGCTGGATTCAGGGAAGGTGGATACAAAGTGTCGCGCTCATTCACACATCTATTGCCGTTGGTTGCCCTGATGTTCGCAATCACGGTGGGTTGTTCTTCCGGGGGTACATCGCCCTCAGTTCCGGAAGAACCCGCGCTTCAGCCTGCTGTTGAAATACCCGAAGCCGAAACCGTGGCGGTCGATGCAGGCTGCGAACGGTCGCTCATCGGGCTATGGGAATTCTTCATCGATACGGAGAATGTCACAATCGAGACGGCGCCGCTTCGCAATGCCAACCCGCATTTTGACATCACGAACATGCTCTTACCACCGATATGTCCCGACTGCATGCTGGCAAGCGTCAACTACTGGGACCCGGTGTCTCGTATATTCGATATCGAGGTTACGCTGAAAAACCCGTATACCATCGCCGGGCGCGACGTGCGCGGGATAGTCTTCACCAACGATCTCGGGCACAGGCTGCTTAACGCCGATGACTGGTCCCCGCTCTACGATGTACCGGGCGGTATCGATATCAATCCGTTCAGGTCGTTCGCAAAAAACCAGGGGCACAGGATATTCGCCGGTCACCAGTCGTATTCCGAGAATTTTTCGATCATCCTCCCCGCCCCGCCGCAGCTCCAGGCGATACAATTCGCCGTCGACGGCTGCTGGCTCGGCAATTGCAGGGAACCATATGAGATTTCCAATTACGAGCAGTTGGGGGAAATGGGTGACTTCATCGGGGCCGAGGCATTCGTCGAAGTCGATGTCTACGACTGGCAGGATGACATCTCCAAGGTCAGCCTCGTGGCTCCTGAGATAACCGGCGAACCGTTCACGCAGTTCGAGCACGTCGATGGAAGCCTCTGGCGGCTGAAAGTGATGAACAATGCCGGCGCTCTCGGGGGGGAGCATATTGTCAGGATCATCGCGGCGTCGCCGAACCCCACCGATGTCGCGCTCTATGATTTTGTCTCGATAATGATTCAATCGATCGCACCGCACATTTTGGGCATCCAGCCTGACAGCGCCGGGGCGTCAGTGTTGGTAAGCGGTGCCGTCGTGACCGGCACCACATTCCAGGGCCCGGGTGCTACGGTGATTCTTCAAAAAACCGGCGCGCCGGACATCGTGGCGGAGAGTGTCGTAGTCCAGGACGGCCAGACGATAATATGCGACCTCGACATCCCGCTCGACGCGCCTCTCGGGATGTATGACCTTCGCGTGACCAACGGCAGTGGATACTACGACTATGCGGAATCGGTGTTCGAAGTTCTCTGCCCTCTGCCGATGATAAGCGGTATCAACCCGGACTTCGCATCCATCGATTCGAGCCTGTCCGGCGTTACAATCACGGGCGACGATTTCCTCGAACCCGTGGTGGTAAAACTGAAACGCGCGGGCGAGCCTGTAATCACCGCGTCGAACGTAACGGTCATCAGCCCGCAGGAAATCCACTGCAATATCGACGTAAGCTGCAGCCAGACAGGCGGTTTATATGACGTCGAGGTCACCAATTATTGCGGTGAGCCGGGAACCGGGGCGGAACTTTTCGAGGTATATTGCCCTACGCCGAGCGTAACAAGCGCATTTCCCGCAGAGGGCGATGCGGGCACACTTGTGACGGGAATCCTCATCGTCGGCACCGGCTTCGTCTGCGACAACGCATCGGTGAGCCTCGTCCGCGACGGTGAACCCGACATCCCGGGGATAAACCTTGACATCCAGGGGCAGGAGATAATCCTCTGCGATTTCGGCATCCCCATCGACGCGATGCAGGGGATGTACGACGTACAGGTGGTCAACGATTGCGGCGCTTCGACGGTCACTCCGGACCTGTTCGAGGTGATGTGCTATGAGCCCGTGGCGACAGGAATCGATGTGACGCAGGCCGAAGCCGGAACATACTTGTCAAGCGTCACGATTCACGGCAGCGCGTTCAAGGGCCCGCCGATACAGGTGAAACTCAAGATGCCCGGCGAGCCTGACATAGATGGAACGAATG
Organism: uncultured Planctomycetota bacterium; assembly: GCA_964608735.1. Taxonomy (GTDB): domain Bacteria; phylum JAJVIF01; class JAJVIF01; order JAPKYR01; family CAZSPL01; genus CAZSPL01. Next base: position 2,197 of record CAZSPL010000173.1, read on the forward strand.
TGTCCGTCATCGACATACACACAATAATTTGCGATTTCGACATCCCGCCGATTGCCGAGACAGGCTGGTACGACATCGAGGTCACAAGCGCTTGCGGCGCAAGCGGCACGGGCGCTGACCTGTTCGAAATCACCTGCCCCACACCGGTGGTAAGCTCGATACAACCCGATTTCTGGGCGAGCTATCCCGGAGTATCTATCAACAATGCGTTGATTGCAGGATCGGCATTCAGCGCGGCGGGCGGCGTGAATCATGTCTATCTCAGCAACGGCGGCGTCCAGATTCCCGCGACGGATATCATCGTGATAAGCGACTCCGTGATTAGCTGCGATTTCAATATCAAAGCTTGTTCCTACAGTAGCGGGATGTATGACATTATCGTTATCACCGATTGCGAAGGCTCCGGAACCGGCCTGTTCGAAGTTTTCGATAACCTGCTTTACTCGCAGAAATTCGTCGACAGCGACGGAGGATGCACATCGTTGGGCACGCATGGGGGCTACAAATACTGCGGCGACTGGTGGGCGTCATCATCTCCATGCGGCGCGCCGTATCCTAACAACATGTACTCGGCCCTGCTGACTCCGGCGTTCGATGTCCCTTCGGTCGCGACCGATGTTCACGTCCGGATGGTGCATGCTATGGAAACCGACATCCTCGAAGGGGCGTTCATCGGGTGGACCGACGACGATGGGGTGACAATCTACGGGGATATATGCGACACGAACGATTACTGGCATTACGAATCGGGACAGAATTATAACGGCGATGATTTCTACAGCCCGATATACGAAGGCATGGGGACATACATAAGCTGCGAGGATGTAACCGGATGGGAGTCAAGATACTGGCGTGGTGGCATGGGCTCGCCGGGTAACTGGGTGTGGTCGCAATTCCATTGCGGAAGCTCGGCGAACCTCATCGGGATGACCGGCGCGAAATTCATGGCGGTTTTTCTGTCGGATGTCTATGTCGAAAGCAGCGCCGGGCACGAGATATCGGAGCTTCTCATATGGTATGACCCGCCGGTGGAGTGATCGCCCGGCCCCGGTCTTCCGCGAATTCATCATTCATTGCTGGTCTGCATTGCCCGGTTCCAATTCAACCAGGCGGCATATGCCGGGGGGGAGGTACTTGACCCAGACCGAGTCGGGTTGCCTGCGTTGCGTATGATACAGGTATGAGAGCGCGAAGTAGCCCGGCTCGCGTGGCTTGCGCAGCACCTTCATGCCCGCTTCTTCGGGCGTACGGTCGCCCTTGTGGGAATTGCACTTGGGGCATGCGCATACGAGGTTTTCCCAGGTGAATTCGCCGCCCCTGTTTTTGGGCCGCAAGTGGTCGACGGTCATGCGCGGGCCGGCAGCGCCGCAGTACTGGCAGATGTAGCGGTCGCGCGACAGGATGGCTTTGCGCGAGAGCCGAACCCGCACCTTTGGAACCCGCACCCTGTGCGAGATTTTTATGACGGTGGGAAGGGCATACTGCTTGTCGATGGTTCGTACGCCGCCGAATTCCCCCTCGATAACCTCGGCGCGTCCCGCGAAGACCATCTTCACGGCCCTGAGGGCAGTGCAGATGTTAAGGGGAGAATAATCCCCGTTCAGTACAAGACATGGCTGGCCGTCAAGAACCATCTCAAATCACTACACCTGTCAGTAATTCGCTGACGTGGTATAAAATTATATAATAATCCCGCCACATGTGCAAAATACGGGACCTGTCTCCCTGATTTTAACGGCATCAGCGGCCCGGGATGTAAAAATCGGCAAAAAAAACCATCCTGCGCTCCGGCGAATATGAAATCAGGCGGCCTTATTCATAGATAATAATGTGAGAGGAATCCTCAACCGGCGTTAAAATTTTTAATGAGGGTTCCGGGCGGTCGGCGATAATTAAACCTTCGCAGAGGAGAGGTTGCAAATGGGCACCTTGGAAGTGGCAAAAGATAAGATCAAGAACATCCCTACGCTTCCGGCGATAGTGATACAGATAATCAAGACGACGAACGACCCGACGTCCTCGGCGCGCGATATCAACAAGATCATCATCAACGACCAGGCTATAGCGGCGAAAATATTGCAGATGGCGAACTCCCCGTTCTACGGTCTTTCATCGAAGGTCAACAATCTCAACCGCGCGATTACGTTGCTGGGGTTCAACACCGTACGTTCCCTGGCGCTTTCCATCTCCATGGTCGACCATTTCAAAGGGAAATCGTCGAACGAGTATTTCAACAGGGGTCGGTTCTGGGAACACAGCCTCGGCGTTGCGATGCTCAGCCGTATGCTTGCCGGCAAGACGAACAACGTCAACCCCGAAGAGGCATACATGGCCGGGCTGTTGCACGACCTTGGCATCGTCATATTGGACCAGTTCTTCCAGGATGAGTACTCGGCAATTCTGAAGCTCATTTACGAGAAAGGCAGGTTGCCACTCGAAGCGGAAGTGGAGATAGCCGGGCAGGACCATGCCCATTTCGCGGGCGAGATCGCGCAGATATGGAAGTATCCCGATTTCCTCGTAGCCGCGATCAGGAATCATCATACGCCCGATTTTCACGGGGAGCATGAGGATTACGCGCACGTTGTATGCCTCGCCAACGCCATGGAATACAAGTTCAACCAGGCGGCCGGCACGGACTGGCAGGCAAAAGCGGATGCCGGCCTGCTCGCGAGATTCGTACCGGACGATGAACAGATAGAAATTCTCAAGGTAAAGTTTGAAGCCGAAACCGAGAGGAACCGGGGTATATTGAAGCTGTTCCAGTAGGCCGCATTCGCGGCGATATCAGATATTCAGCCTTGTTATATTTTCGGGACCCATCTTCGTTACGATGATGGTGTCCTCGTAATGCGCGCTCAAGCCCCCGTCGGCGGTCTTGACGGTCCAGGTATCATCGAGAACCATGGTGCTATAGCCGAACTGACAGGACATTACCTCGATCGCCAGCGCCATCCGCGGTATTATCTCAGGCCCTTCCCCCGGATTGCCGTAATTATGCACCGGCGGGTCTTCATGCAGCCGCCTCCCGATGCCATGGCCGTAGAGGTCGCGCACAACGCTGAATCCCGCCCCCTCGACGACCGCCTGGATGGCGTGGGAAACGTCGCCGAGATGGTTGCCCACGAGGCATTTCTCGATGGCGGCCTGAAGCGCCCGCCGGGTTGCGTCCATAAGCTCGCGCGCGGCATCGGGGATTTCCCCTACCGCTATGGTAACGGCGGCGTCGGAATAATATTCGCGCCAGATGACCCCGCAGTCGAGGGAGACGATATCGCCGTCGGCGAGCTTCCGCGGGCCGGGGATGCCGTGCACTATTTCATCGTTGATGGAAACGCAAAGCGTCGCGGGATATGGCACGATTCCGCGTACACCCTTGAATGCCGGATAGCCGCCCCGCCTGAGAATGTGCCTTTCCGCCAGCTCATCGAGTTCCTTCGTGGTTATGCCCGGCTTTATCCTTTGAAGAAGCAGGTCGAATACTTCTTTCAGAATGACCGCCGACTGCTTCATCTTCTTGATTTCATGCTTATTTTTTATCTTAATATCCATCCGCAATCACGCTGGAATTATAGCACTCAAAGCCCGCGCGCATATGAACCAACCGCCGAAATGCGGTATCATAGACTATACCCTTGCATTTTTTCAGCCCATCGGAAGAAAATAATAGATATGCGGGGTATCGATTTTATGATGTTCCGTCGAGCGGCGAAAGGGTCGCCCGGCTTGTGATATAATCCGTCCCGGAGGCTGCGGAATCCTCAATGGAACCCATTTCAGACAAGCTTAGAAATTTCATCAACAGGCTTTCGGGCGAGGCGAAGCGCACATCGGGGCTGATGCAGGCCAAGATGGAGCTTAACAAGCTGCAGGCGGAGCTCGACAAGAAGGAATGCGCTCTCGGGCGCAAGGTGTCGCTGCTGAACAGGCGCGGCACGTTGAAGGACAAATTCCTTCTCGAAGCGCTCGCCGAGGAGCTTGAAATTCTTGATGAGTGCGAGAAACGTGTCGAGATAGCACTCAGGGAGATACAGGAGCTGACCGCGATAAATTTATCGGGCGTACGATTAGTCGATTCATCCTTCGAAGCCGATGCCCCTCAGACCGATTCGGGGCTCGATTCATTCGAGGTTGGATAGCCCGGTAAACCACAGACATACACGCAATGCGAGACTACGAACTCATAGAAGAAATCGGTAAAGGGACTTACAGCGAAGTGTTCCGCGCGCGGCGACTAAGCGATAACCGCATCGTCGCGCTGAAGCAACTCAGGCTTCCGCCAGGACTCGACGCCCACCAGGAAGCCGGCCTGCTCGAGCGTTTCCGCAGCGAAGCCGAGACCGCGGCGAAACTCAAGCATCCCAACATAGTGCCCATCATCGATGCCGGCGAAGATGAGGGGATGTGGTATATCGCATTTGAATTCACCGAAGGACACTCCCTGCAGGATGAGATAGCCGCGGGCGGACGGATTCCCCCGAGGAAAGTCGGCGCTATCGCGAGGCAGATTTCCGAGGCGCTTGCATATGCCCACGACAACGGCCTGGTGCATCGCGACATCAAACCATCCAACATCCTCCTGACTCCCGACGGGCGCGCGCTTCTCAACGATTTCGGCGTCGCCACGTTCCTCGGAAGCGAGACCCGGCTTCCCGAGGAAGGGATCGCGTTCATCGGCACGCCGCAATATTCAAGCCCGGAACAGGCGACGGCATCGCATATCGACGGCCGCTCCGACATATTCAGCCTCGGCGCGGTGCTCTACGAAATGGCGGCGGGACATCCGGCATTCAACGGAGAAAGCCTCGGGGAAATCATCCACAAGATAACATCGGTCCAGGCGGAACCTATACGCAACATCGACCCCGCGTTCCCGCAGGACCTCGAAAATATCATATTCAAATGCCTCGCGAAGGACCCGGCGTTCCGCTACCAGTCGGCGAACGACCTTACGCTTGCCATCGCCGAAGCCATGCCGGAACTCGGTCCCACGCCGGTTATCCCCCGGGCCCCGGCGCAACCCGTGTCGGGAGAGGCGTCGCTGATTATTTTGTCAGGCACGCAGGAAGGGCGCGAGATAGCGCTTCATCCGAGCATAACCACTATCGGCCGGAAGATGGGGGATATCACGTTCCCGGACGATAGTTCCATCGAGAACCAGCACGCGTGGATTACGCGGGAAGACGGCGGCTATTTCCTCTACGATTCCGGCACCGAGACCGGGACATTCGTCTGCGGTAAGCGCATCGACCGGGTGGGCCTCAACAACGGCGATGAAATAACCATCGGCAAGCAGAAGCTGATGTACGTCGGCCGCTCGGCATCGCAGGCGATCGATGCAAGGCCGCTGAGACCGGAGGATGTGCTTCCACCGCGAAGGCCGCTTCTATCGCGGGCGGCGTTCCTGTGGGGGATTCCCATCGCCGCTGCGGTGATCATCATTCTTGCGGGCCTGTATTTCTTTTCGCTGGTGCCGTCGAGGGCATCGGCGCGCTTCGACACGGAGCTGACATCGCTCTATCGCGCGTGGGACATAAGCGTCGCGCAGCCTGACTTCACGAGCATCTCCGAGCTGTCGCAGGCGGCGCACGGGCTTGCGGTGCCCTCATTCGCCGAGCTGGATAGACAAGCCGAAACTGGATTCTCTGTCTTCGGCAATACGCCACTCGTACGCGGGCAGTTGGAAGACCGGCTCGAATTCGTGAAGGACCTTTACACGGCCGTGGAGGCGATAAAGGGATACAACAATGTCCCGAGCTCCGCTATAACGGCGCTCAGCGGAATCATCGCCGATATAAACCAGCTTCGCATGGCGCAGCAGGATGATACTTGGGAAAACCGCATGCTGGCGAGCACATCGGCGCTCGAGAAGATGAAGACGGTATACAGCGCGTCGGCGGTGACGGTCTTGACGCCCACAACGTCGAGAGCCAATGCGGAAGCCTCGCTGGCGAAGGCCTACCAGGCATACAACAACTCCGGCCAGTTTTCGGTGTCTCGCATAATGGAGTATTTTGCCGACGCCGAGAACGAACTCGTGCTTTTAAGGAACGACGGGGCCCAGCGGGAGTTTGCCGATTATAACCTCTCGGTATGCTACTACCTGACGGGGACGTTTCTCGCGCGCCAGCCGGGCCGCGAGCCTGATGCATGGGAATACTACGTCGCGGGACGCTCGCTCGTGTCGGGATTCACGTCCAAGGCAGAGCTTGTCGCCGGATTCAAGGTTGCCGGACTCGACCCGGACCTTTACAACCCGGTCGTCCTGAAAGCCCGCATCGACCTCGCCATCGACAGCCTTGAAGACATGGGTTACGGCGGGGGGTAATCGTTTTTAAAATTGATAATAGAGGAACGGCCCGCTCTCGGAGAGGGTTAGCAGGCATATGCCGGTTAGGATACCGAGCGCTATGGCCCACCAGAGTTTCGGGGCCGCCTGCCTCCGATAGACCAGCTCATATGCGTTTGGCGCGAACATGGCCCACGCCATCGTCACGGCAAGGATGATCGGGAATTCATCCGGTATATTCACCGGCCCGAGGATGCTTCCGAAACTGAACAGCCTGCGTAATATCTCGAGCGATGCATCCATCGTCGGCGGCCGGAAGAATACCCACGCGAGAGTGACAAAAAGGAATGTGGCAATGCGCCCGAAGATGGGATTCCTCGGTACCCATCGATATTTCTTGAAGACGTGGTGAGATGTCACCCAGACGGCATGAAGCGCTCCCCAGATGACGAATGTCCATCCCGCGCCATGCCACAAGCCCCCGAGGAGGAATGTAACCGCCACGGCGAAGAAGAAATCCGTCCTGCCCTTCACGGGATAGAAAAGGTAATCCCTCAGCCAG
>CAZSPL010000174.1:0-9019 GCA_964608735.1 uncultured Planctomycetota bacterium
GCCCAACGGGCCCCATACTTATCCTGGCAACCCTGTCATAGCAGGGGATAAAATATTGCCATTCTGCTTCGGCCTCGCCGTAAAATCCTAAATCAAGAACCGGTGTTGGGACCGCGTCGCCCCAAAAACTTGGGATGCCGATCGATGTTTCGTTTCCCGGGCCGCCGGCGTCAAGTATTCTAAATACTTCAAACCTGTCCCCTGCCAGCGCGTTGCCTATCGCGGCGGCAACAAGATGACCAGCACTACTTCTATAGATTGCAGGGGGGCCAAGATATGTGTCGACTTCTTCCGAGTGGTGAGAGTAGATTTGTCGTGGCGGCAATGGGAGAGGACCGCCCTTGAGAAGGATCTGATTGCCATTTTCGGTTAGGACTAAAACTTCCTCATATAATGAATTCGCGTCCGCCAATTCGACGGGAACGGGATGACCAGCCGGTGTGTTCGGCGCATTGAGAGAATGGTGCCAAATTTCGGTGATTGAAGACTGGTGATCGAACTCATATGCTGCCACTCGCGGGCCTGAAATTAGATGATTAGATGCCAGGATTATCTCTAAATCCCATTCCTGCAATTCCGGAGCGCCGGACTGCTGGGATAGCACGGGATCGCCGATAAAAAATTGGCCCGGTACAAGAAGATTGAATACTCCGGCGTTATCAATCACGATAATCTCATCTCCCGCCGTATAGACCGTTTCGAGATACAAGTCCGAATCAAGTTGCCCTCTCACTGGTGAGGAGATCGAGTCTTTCATGTCTATAGATGAATAGGTGAAATATGCAACAGGCTCCTTATGTAACATCGTAGTGCATGAGAGCATTCCGGGCTCTTGAGGTTTCAACCTCGCCGGTTTTCACGTTCAGAGTTATTTCGTAGGCGTCAAGAAGCGCACGGCCGCTCCCCGCCTCCAGGCCGTTGCGTGGATTCTCGGCGGAGCTGGTATCGGGTGGGAGCAATGCCTCCTGCGTCCCGCTGCAGCCGATAAAAAGCAGCATTAAAATAACCCCAACCGCCGGCAAGTTGATTGTTTTGGTGGTACTCATCACATCGGGCCTCCCTTACTAATTGTTACATAGTCTTAAAGACTTTCATGGGTACCGAATAATAATTTACCATGCTTAATGCAAGTGTCAAGGCAAATCCACATTAAAAATTTAAAATTATAAATATGGGAAAATAGAATCAGCGTATGCTGTTTTTACAACAGTATTTGTTTAATTTGAGAATTACCCCACGCAGGCAGAACGCCCGCACCACAACACAATACAATTTACGCCAAATAACTGGTACAGGATTATCCAAACAACCTCTCCCCCGCGCGGCAGGCGGGGGATTCATCGCGGTACTTACCGAACCGTCCATGGTCGAGCCATAGGGAGATGTAGCCGAGTTCGAGTATATCTCCCGAAGGTTCGCTGTCGGCATCGCAGTAACGGCACGCGCGGAGCATGCCGTCCTGGTCGAGGACTGCATCGCTGATTCCCGCGGGGCATCCGGCAATTGTCAGATTCTTGCCTCCCAGCAAATCGGCGGGAGTACTTATAAGCACACCAAGCCCTTCGGCGAGTTCGGCTGCTTCGTTGATGCGCGCGAAAAATTCCTTCAGCGGCAGTTTGCCCTTACCGCCCATCGGCACCACGAACAGCTCCTCCCCGCGTACCTGCTTGGTCATCCCGATGGCGTCCTTCAATTTGTCGGCGTTGTTCTTTCCGAACGGCATGACGATGGTCGCCAGCTTCTCGCCGCGCTGCGACAGGCGGGAGACGAATTCAATCATCTTGCGGAATGCCCCGTCCCCGAAGAGGGCGTTATGCGTCGTGGCGCTTCCCGCTACTATTACGGCGAACCGGTCCACCATCGATGAGAACATCTTGTTCCGCGTCGATTCGTCGAACGTCGCGTGCGTCTCGACGGTGACGAACAAGCCCTGTTCTTTCGCGGCGGTGACGATACCGGGGAAAAACGGGTGGTCGGTGGGCTCGCACCGGCAGAACCAGAGCTCGAATGTACCGGCTTCGGCGACCTTCTTGATGATTTTCTTCGCCTTGTCGAGTGAGACTTCATGCGGACTATCCCCGGTCGAACAGGCCGGCCCGCGGTCGGTGATCTGCCAGAACAAGCGGCTTGGCGCGGAATGGCATACGATGGGAAGGCGGTCGGGCGGGAGCGGCGCGTTGATTATCTGCAGGCTCGATGCCTTGTTCTCATCGAGGATTCCGCGTCGCACGCAGTCGTTGAGGAACGCCTCGGCGGTGCGTTCATCGGCGAAGCTGTCGGCTACGAAGCGCCGTACTCCCGATGCGCCGGTGCCGAGGTTGTGCGCGCGTTCGAGGAGGATATAGTTCCCTTCGCCGATGCGTTCGCGGGAACCGGTCAGGCGGTCGAACAGATGGCCGCCGGTCCTTTCGCGCCTCAAGATATATCTTGGAAATCCCGAATGCATTCTACATCAACCATCCCGTTTCCCACTTCTCGTCAGCCGACAGTGGGCTGACATCATTTTAACCGATGATGGGGCTTCGGGGAAGCCGGGCTACATAATGTGCGTGGGGAGTGGTAATATTTTGCCTGAATCATGCTACCTGTACTTCTCGATTTTGGGTCCGTCAAGATTTTTGCCACCGGCGCGCTGTGGGGCATCGCCGCCATCGTCGCCGGGATCACTGCCGTACGCGCGGCATACAGGAGGGGCTATCATCCGCTGTGGATATGGGACCTCGTGGCCTTCGCGTTCATCGGCGGACTCATCACCGCCCGCATCGGGTTCTTCATCACCAAGCCCGGCGCACTCGATGGGAACATACTCGAAGTTTTTAAAATATGGAAAGGCGGATTGAGCCTCCACTGGGGAGTGCTGGGGGGGATGTCCGTGAGTTATATCCAGGCCCGGAGGCTGGGGATCGGCTTCCTCGAATATTGCGACACCTGGGCTCCGGCGCTTGCCCTCGGCCTGGCGATTTCGCGCTTCGGATGCATCCTCGGGGGCCACTGTTTCGGAATCCCGTGCCACGACTGCTGGTACGCCGTGACGTATCCGACGGACCCGATGCCCGGGGGCCTGCCGACTTCCTATCCCACCGACGGCCTCCCGCGGCATCCGGCGCAGATATACCATGTCATCGCGAATTTCATCGTCTACCTGGTGCTCCTGCGCATGCAGTTGAAGCCGGTGTTGACGGGAAGGGTGTTCGCCGGGTTCTTCATCTTCTACTCGATAGGGCGGTTCATCGTTGAATTCTACCGTGACGACATGGTCATGGCGTTCTGGGGATTGACCGTGGCCCAGGTTGCAAGCGTGGGACTAATCATCGTCGGCATCGTGATGTGGTGGTGGTTCGGCAAGCTCGCCCGCCGGAAGGCGGAAAAAATTCCGAAAAAAATTGAGTGAAACTGTAAGATTTCGCCCAAAACTTTCGCCTAAGGGATGTACGCGAAAACGATAATGGGACGGTGCATTCGTGGCGGAAGATTCGAACGAGCTTTTTGTTGAAAGGGTGGATACCAAGAGCCGGTATTACTTCTTCAATGTGAAAGAACGCGGAGACGGGAAGAAGTACCTCAGCATCGTGGAATCGAGGGAACGGGATGGCAAGTGGGAGCGGGACCGGATTATGATATTCGAGGAAGACCTCTCGCAGTTCAATGAAGGTCTGGACAAGGCGCTGAAATTCATTGCGGACAGCGGGGAATAGATGATATAAGGGCCGGGTGGTGTTTCCAGCGGCGTGTCATGCTATAATCGCTGTCGCATTTAACAGGAGAAGAAAATGTCAGGCGTGAACAAGGTTATTCTGATCGGCAATCTCGGAGCGAAACCGGAGCTGAAGTACACCCCCAGCGGCGTGCCGTTGTGCAAGTTCTCGATCGCCACCACCGAGCGATGGGGTACGGATGAGAGCGGCGAGAAGAAGGAGCACACCGAGTGGCATCGCATCACGGCGTGGCGTAAGCTCGCCGAGATATGCGGCCAGTATCTCGATAAGGGCACCAAGGTCTATATCGAGGGGCGCATCCGGACCACCAAGTACACCGGGAACGACGGTCAGACGAAATACTTCACCGACATACAGGCCGACCAGATGGTCATTCTCACGCCGAAAGGCATGCGCGAACAGGTGCCGGAATACCCGGACAGCGCGCCGTCAATGCCCGGTGAACCCGAGAAACAAAGGAGCGGCGGGAGCGAACCGGATACCGACCTGCCGGGCACCATCGACCTCGACGAAGACGTGGATTTCATGTAGACTCGTGCCGGTTCGCGGTGGATTCGCCTAACCGCCGCGAAGGGGGGGAGGTTCACGGGCGATGAGATAACGCTCATGGAATGCATGCGAGCAGGGGTGGTCTGCATCCGGGGTATCGCATACCCCATCATTCTTTTACGGGACTTCGCTACTCAAATTGCGCGATGACCACACGGAAATCGGTAAGAAAAAGCCCATCAGCGGTTTCGAATCCCGCAGGCAGCTTATACTCAACGGCAAAATACTGCCGGTGCTGTTCATCCTCGTATGGCCGTTCATACTGCAGACGTTCCTGCAGATGATGACCGGTTTCGTCGACCTCTGGATGGTGGGGCGGTGGGGTATCAATAACAATCTCGGCCCGGACCCGCTCGCCGCGATCGGGCTTGCGAGAAACGCCCTGATGTTGATCTTCTCGCTGGCGATGGGAATCGGGGTCGGCCTGAGCACCCTCGTGGCGCAATATACCGGCGCGGGGGATCATAAGCGTGCGGTCACGGTAGCCGTGGACACATTCTGGTTCGTCGCCGTTTTCGCGGTCCTGATTACCATCTTCGGCAGGATATACCTGAAAGAGTTCATTCCAGTCTATCATTCGAGCGAATTGGTCAACCGCTATCTCTTCGATTACCTTATCGTGTTCATCGACTTCATGCTGGTGGTTCTCGTTTCGATGGTTGTCTTCAGCCTGATGCAGGGCACGGGGGACACGCTGACCCCGACGATCATACTCGTGACAATGAACCTGCTGAATATCATATTCAACTGGTTCCTGATTCCCGGGCCGGAAGTGCTGGGTCTCAGCGCCGCGGGCCTCGGCCTGGGGATGGGCATCAAGGGCGCGGCGGTCGGTACGGTCTGTTCAAGGTTAATCGGATGCGTGATCGCATTCTCGCTGATATTCTCGGGGCGTTACCGTGTCGACATGCGGAAAGCCGAGAGGTTCCTGCCGTCGTGGATCGGCATGCTCCCGGTGCTGCGAATAGGGCTCCCGAGCGCGTTTCAATTTATCAGCCGAAACATTTCGGTGATGCTTTTGAACTACATCATCAGCTTTTCGATGATAAAGGAAAAAGCCCACGCGGTGCTGAACACGGGATTTCTTATCGAGTGGCTGCCGTTCGGGCCGGCGATGGCGATGATGCAGGCGTCGGCGATAATCGTCGGGCAGAACATCGGCGCGGGAAGGATTGACCGCGCGCAGAAGGCGGCATACACGGCGTTCGGATTCGCCTTCTGGGTCATGTGCCTCAACGCCCTCCTGTTCTGGTTTTATCCGGACAAGCTCGCGATGATTTTCACCAATGACGAGGAGGTCATCGCGTCGTTGGCGATGTATCTCCGTATAATCGGCATCTGCGACATTTTCCTCGCCGCGCTCGTATTCGCGGGCGCGGTACGCGCGGCGGGCGATGCCCTAACGCCGATGCTTATAAATGTCATCTCCATATGGGCAATACGCATCCCGTTTGCATGGGTAATCATGTTTTACACTAATTTCGATGATACCGGCGTATGGTTCATCATGGGATTCAGCCAGGTGGTTCAGGGCATCGCGCTGTTTTTTGCGTTCCGCATCGGGCGATGGAAGAGAATCAATTTAATAGCACGCAAAGTGGATAAGCATGGCGCGCCGTAAACGAAAAAAACGAATCGGGGTCGTAAGCCTCGGGTGTCCCAAAGCCCGGGTCGATTCCGAAGTCATACTCGGCATGCTCGCCGCGCGCGGCTTCGAGGTCGGCTTCGCGGATGAAACATGCGACGCCATCATCGTCAACACATGCGCGTTTATCGAAGATGCCAAGGTAGAGGCAGTTGAAGAGATACTCGAAGCGCTGGAGTTGAAGAGTCATGTCCCGGGCATCAGAATCTATGCCGCGGGATGTCTTCCGCAGCGTTTCCCGGTCGAGCTGGGGAAGGAGATCGGCGAACTTGACGGGATATACGGCGTCGATGAGCTGGAACTCCTGGTGGATGATGTAACCCGGGACCTTGGCAAGGATATCGGTGAAGAGAGGAAATCCAAGCTCGAAGTGGATACTCATCTTAAGCCGTCGTGGCTGTATGACCACACGCATCCGCGCCTGCTGACAACACCGGGGCATTATGCATACGTCAAGATAAGCGAGGGGTGCGATCACCGGTGCGCATTCTGCACAATCCCATCCATCAAGGGGCCGTATCGCTCGCGGGAAGTGTCGTCGGTGGTCGCCGAAGTGAGCCGTCTCGGCTCGATGGGAGTAAGGGAAGTCATCCTCGTGAGCCAGGATACCACCGCATTCGGAACCGACACCGGCTCATCGCTTCACCGGCTGCTGGCCGAGTTGGACAAACTCGAGAAACCCGAGTGGATACGCCTGCTATACCTGCATCCGGAGAAACTTGACGACGGGCTATTGAGAATCATGCGCGATTCGGATAAAATATTGAACTACCTCGATATTCCAGTTCAGCATGCCGACGGGGGAATTCTCGAGAGAATGCATCGCACAGCCCCTGCGCGTGATTATCGTGGACTTGTGTCTTATCTGAGGGATTATTTTGGTGAGACGGACATCTGTCTCCGTACCACGCTCATAGTTGGATTTCCCGGGGAAGGGGAGACCGAATTTGAGAGACTGGCGGATTTCGTCGCTGAAGCGGAATTCGACAGGCTTTCGGTGTTCAAATTCTCCCGCGAGATGGGCACCGAGGCATGGGATATGGATGGACGAGTCGAAGAGTATGAGATGGACCACCGATATCATGCGCTGATGAACCTGCAGGCCGACGTAAGTTACGGGCGTAACCTCAAGTATGTCGGCAGGACGCTTGATGTTCTCGTGGAAGGCGAGGAAGACGGGGCGTTGTATGGGCGGAGCTTCCGCGATGCCCCGGAAGTGGACGGGCTGGTCTATATTTCGGGCGACGCCGGGATCGGTGAATTCGCCCGGGTCGAGATTGTTGAAGCGATGGATTATGACCTCAAGGGAGAGGTGAAATAGTGCGGGACGGTTCCACCGGTAAAAACAAACTTGAAGGCGAAGAGATAGATTTCGCGAACGCCGACAAGATAATGGTGCGGCTTATCGAAAGGGGGATCACCATCGCGCTTGCGGAGTCGATTTCCGCGGGCGCCATCGCGAGCAAACTCACCAGCGTGGTCGGGGCGTCCAAGTCTCTCATTGGCGGCATCGTATGTTACACCCGCTTCGCGAAGGAGAAATTCCTCGGGGTACCGGCATCGCTCATCGATGAGCAGGGCACGGTATCGCGTGATGTCGCGCTCGCGATGGCCGACGGAGCCCTGAAGGGTTTCGAAGTCGATTTTGCGTTCGGCATTACCGGCAACGCGGGCCCCACCACCGATGGTGACAAGAGCAAGGTCGGCGAGGTGTACATGAGCATCGTTTCGAAGGACGGCGACAAGATGGTCAAGGCCTTCGATTTATTCGGCGACCGCGAGACCATCCGCGCGAAATCGGTTACCGAGGCGCTCAGGATGCTTCGCGAATACGTTTTGGAAAAGTACTGGCAGGTGCATGGAAGTGAGTAATAACATCAGGACATTCGTGGCAATCAATCTCCCGAGCAACGTCAAACGTATGCTGGCGAAATATACGAGGGACGTGTCGGGGAAGAACTACGAATACAAGTGGGTCGCCCGGGAAAACCTGCATATCACCCTCGCTTTTCTCGGTGAGATCCCGGCGGATGATATAACGCGGCTGAATTCGGCCGTCGAACGCACCGCCGAGCATCACAAGCCGTTCGACGCGCAGATAGGCAGCGTGGGGACATTCGGCTCGGTCATCTGGGTCGGGTTGGCCGAGGGGGATGAAAAATGCCAGGAAATCTATAACAGCCTCAGAAGCGAATTGATGATGATGAATTTCCATCTCGACGACAGGAGGTATCATCCGCATATCACCATCGCGCGTGCCCGGAGGCGGATGGACCCCGAGACGAAGCGGCGTTTCGAGATGAATGAGCCGCCCAAGCAGATGAAGTTCCAGCTCACCGAGCTTACCCTCTACGAGTCGATACTTCAGCGCGACGGACCGGAATATATCCAGCTGAACAGGGTGCCTTTCGGGTCTGAATAATTTTTGGGAAAAGACTATACAAAGGTTTAGTAACCTGTTATAATTTGCCCGCAGCAGGGAGTTACGATAGTTGAATTATCACAAGGAGAACAGGTGAGGGAGAACTAAAATGCCTGAAAAAGTAAGAGAAGACAAAACAAAAACCCTCGGTCTCGCGATGTCACAGATCGAGAAGCAGTTCGGCAAGGGCGCGATAATGCGTCTTGGAAGCAATGAAGCGGCGCTCAAGCTCGAGGTAATCCCGATAGGGATACCGTCGATAGACCATGCCCTCGGCGTGGGAGGTATCCCGCGCGGACGCGTCATGGAAATCTATGGTGCGGAAGCCAGCGGCAAGACAACCCTCGCGCTGCATATCGTCGCGTCGGCGCAGCGTAACGGTGGCATCGCGGCGTTCATCGACGCCGAGCATGCCCTCGACCCGGTCTATGCGAAGGTCATCGGGGTCGATACCGATGAATTGCTCATCAGCCAGCCGGATACCGGCGAACAGGCGCTCGAGATAGCCGATATGCTCGTGAAATCCGGCGCGGTCGATGTGATCGTCATCGACAGCGTGGCGGCCCTCGTTCCCCGCGCGGAGATAGAGGGTGAGATGGGCGATGTGCATGTCGGATTGCAGGCCCGTTTAATGAGCCAGGCGCTGAGAAAACTCTCGGCGAACATCTCGCGCTCGAACTGCATCGT
>CAZSPL010000175.1:0-9005 GCA_964608735.1 uncultured Planctomycetota bacterium
CTGGGGTCTCGGGTCCCACGCCGGCTTCGACGCGCTTATCTTCCTCGGCTTTGTCCTCGCGTTTCTGTCCCGACGTTATCGACCACCAGATGCCACCGAGCCCCGCCGCCACCGGGAGCAGAAGGTAGAACGGCATCTGCGGTACCAGGGCGAGTCCGGCGATGATGACACCGGCGATCATGATTGTCTTCGGCTTTGCTTTTATCTGTTTGAAAAGGCTCGTCGAGATGTTCTCCTCGGCGGCGGCGTTGGTAACCGTAATACCGGTCGCCACCGACATCAACAGCGCCGGTATCTGGCTTACGAGTCCGTCGCCGACGGTCAGCCGGGTGTATGTCTCGATCGACGTCGATGCAGTCATCCCGCGCTGTACCATGCCGATGATGAACCCGGCGCCGATGTTCACTATCGTGATAATGATACCCATGATGGCGTCGCCGCGGACATACCGCGACGCGCCGTCCATCGCCCCGAAGAAATCCGCTTCCTGTTCCAGTTTCCGGCGTTTCTCGCGGGCCTGGTCCTCGGTGATAAGTCCGTTCGTAAGTTCCGCGTCGATCGACATCTGCTTGCCGGGCATCGCGTCCAGGGTGAACCGCGCGGCGACTTCGCCGATACGCTGCGCGCCGTTCGAGATGACGATATAGTTCACCGCAACGAGGATGACGAATATCACGAGACCGACGACAAGATTGCCCGCGATTACCCACGAGCCGAATGTCGAGATGATATGACCCGCATTCGCCTGGCTGAGGATCGAGCGCGTGGTGCTGATGTTCAGCGCGATGCGGAATATCGTCACCATCAACAGCCACGTCGGGAAAACCGAAAACTCCAGCGCCTCGCGGGCGTACATCGTCATCAAAATCGAGATGAAACCCGCTGTGAATGCGATTATGATGAGAAAGTCGAGCAGAAACGTCGGCAGCGGGATGACCATCATCATGATGCTCGCGACGACCATCATCGGCATCGCGACATCCGTCTGCCGAAGGATTCGTCCTATCACGCTGGTTGGTCCAAAAAGCTCAGCCATGAGAACCCTGTTCGCGCATCGAGTGCGTTAAACAATCTTTCCCGGCATATCACTATGCCGGAATCCGCCCTGTTGAAGGGCACTTTCCAATTGCTCGCACATTAATTTCGTTTAATCCATATTAAAAATGACCGCGTGCTATTCATATTTATTAAGCATTGATGCCGCACTTAGCGACAGGTTTCAAATCGCATTAAGCGGATTCACGCCCCTGTCCCGATTTTAATCCATGAACGCCGGAGTGAGAGTTCGTTATGCTCAAATTGTCTTTTAATGAAATAATCGCCGTCGGTGTGCCGATGCTTGCATTCGCGACACTTACGAACAAGCAACCGGACGATATCCAGTGCATCACGGCGTTCTGGGGCGGATGGCTCGGGGCGGTTGCGTGGTTCGTCATACTCAGGCTGGAATACATCAATCCCTGCAAATTCATCTTCCTGTTCATGCTGCTTCCGGGGCTCCTTCTCGGCTCGACATATTACGTCTTGCGCAAGCCCGCTGAACTCAAGCCCATCGCGCCCGCAATCCAACAGCTTGCCGACGCTGGCGACAAGGCCGACGCCGGGGAAAGCGCGAAAATCAACGCCCGGGAAAAGGAAATCCTCACTGGACTCTTGACGGAAAGCGCATACATCTGGGGCGTGGGAAGCTTCGCATCGTTCCTGATATTCTTTAAACCGTTCCGTAAAATCGCGATGCGATGCGATTACGCTCTCAAGGACTGCTGCCGCAGCCGCGCTCTCCTTGGACGCAAGCCCGGCCAGTGCGATCCGCGCAAACTGCCGGGGGATATCAGCACCATTTACAAGAACAGGATATCGATCCCCAGTGACACTCCTATGCAACCGCGCGTACACGAACCACTGGTCAAATAATCCACAACTGCTTAACTCAATTCCCGATATTTGCGAACCGGCTTACGGGCGCGGTTTGTTCCACTCGATGACCTCATTTATCTTCTCGCCGATCTTCCACTTCGGCTCGAACCCGATCACTTCGCGCGAGTGAGAGATGTCCGCGATGGAATCCCCCGGTTCGCCCGGCTGCGCGGGACCATGTTGCGGCTTGATGGACGGATTTATCCTCTCCGAAAGCAGCTTGCCGATATCGTTCACGCTTGTACCGATGCCGGTGCCGAGGTTGAACACATCGCCGAATGCGTCGCCCGTCGCCGCAAGGTATGCCCCGTTCGCGATGTCGCTTACGTGGATGAAATCGCGCACCTGCTCGCCGTCGCCGAAGATGGTTGGCGTCTCGCCGTTGAACATCTGCCCGCAGAATATCGTGATGACCCCCACGTAGGGGCTCGGCGTCTGCCTGGTGCCGTATGTATTGAAGAACCGGCAGCTGTTCGCTTCGAGTCCCCAGAGATGTCCGAGCTGGCGCACATAATGTTCGCTCGCGAGTTTGCTGACGCCGTACGGGCTGGTCGGCCTCGTCGGATGTTTCTCATCCTGCGGCGAATAATCGGGATTGCCGTAGACCGCCATGGATGACGCGTAGATGAACCGCCGCGCGCCGGCATCGCGTGCCGCCTTCAATGCGTTGAGCGTGCCGATGATGTTGACGTCGGCGTCGTCGATGAACTGCTCCACGGCGCGACGGATGCTTACCCGCGCCGCGAGATGGAATATATATTCGCTCCCGCGCATGGCATCGAGCATTGCGGCGGCATCCATGATATCGCCGACGATAAGCTCCGCGCCCGACGGGACATTCTCGCGCATCCCCACCGACAGGTTGTCGTAGCATCTGACGCGGTGCCCTTTCTGAAGGCACAGCTCCGCGAGATGGCTCCCGATAAATCCGGCTCCCCCGGTTATGAAAACATCGCCAAAGCTTGTCATCGTCTCCTCCGAATGTCTATTCCGACCGGGGCGATTCTATCATTTGCGCGGTTGCGTTGGAAGCCGCGGGGCATACAAAAACGCCCCCTATTCGGGGGCGTTTAAGCACGAAAAGGCTTCATTTATTCTTTTTCGGCTTCGAAACTCTAAGCCGTTTATCCGCCAATTCCTTCAACTTCCTCTTGAAGTCTGAGTTTTCGTCGAGGGTCGACCCCCGTATGAGGCTCTCGAACTCTTCGAGGATTCTCAGCTCGTCCGCTGTATACTCCTCGGGATTCTCACCCCATCGCGGTGACCTTTTCGGCGGTTTACGGTTTTCGATGTTCAGGCCGAAAGTGTCAATGAAGTCCTCCTTGCCGAGAAGTCGGCCCATAGGCTTACCTCCATGTCACCCCTGAATTTAATGCGCTTCCCCGGGGCAATTGGAGGTCCCCAAGTCCTTTACTCACAAACCGAATTAGTATCGGGCGCTGGAAGGGGCGTGTTATCTAACAAACCCTACCGACCTGAAACCGATGCAAAACAACCCTCGTTTGTTATAATTGATGCAATACGTTTAGCGCACAGGGAGGAGATAAGTGGATCCATACATGACCGAACCGAGGCCGTCGATGGCAAAAGCCGTCATCATCGGGGGGATTGTCGGCGGTATTCTCGGGCTGATTCCCCTCATCAACAGCTTCAACTTCTGCTGCTGCCTGTGGTTTGTCGTCGGGGCGATAATCGCGGTACTCATCTATCGCGCCTCGTCACCGGTGGGCGTCACATCCGGCCACGGCGCGCTGATCGGCCTCGTAACCGGGTTGATCTGCGGCTTGATCTCCGGCGGCGGAGCATATGCGCTTTACGGGAACCAGTTCACCAATCCCGCGCTTTACGACCCGGGCAGCCCCGAAGCCCAGGAATTTATCGATATATTCCGCCAGACTTACTCAAGCGCGGGTATGTCCGACACCGACATAGACCAGATCATCGATCAGATTCAGAACATGATGACAAGCATCGGGCCCGAAGGCGCCGCTACGGCTATCCTGGTAATAATTATCTTCTATATCCTCATCGGGATGATATTCAGCGTGCTCGCGGGACTCATCACGGGCGCCATAGCCGGTAAGAAACAGCAGTTCCCCGAGGAACCGCCGCCTTATCAGCCGGCCAACATGTAATGCGCGCGAGGATTGCCATATACATCGCCTGTCTCGTCCTCGCGATATTCATCTCAGGTTCGATAATCATCGCCCCCCGTCTCATCGAGGCGGGGGGGGTTTATGCGAAATGGGGCACGGTCGTTTACCTGACCTGCCACGGCTTATGCCACCAGATGCCCGAACGCTCATATTTCTGGAATGGAACGCAGATGGCCGTATGCCACCGATGCATCGGCATCTATGGAGGCGCGCTGCTCGGACTCATCATCTATCCCTTCACACCATTTTTCCGAAAGGGGACATTCCCCTCGCTGAGATTATTCCTCATATTCATAATCCCCGTTGCGCTCGACCTGTTCGGCGAAACCCTCCGAATTTATCCGGGCCATCCGTACATCCGCACCCTTACCGGCGCCCTCGCTGCATTCATCTGCTCCTTTTATGCTGTCCCCGGTTTGGAGGAATTTCTGAAGCTGATTGCCGGAAACAAGCAGTCATCTTAGCTATAATCGCCGCGAGAGAATAGCCCGCGACAAAATCCCCCCACTATACATACTTTCCTTAAATTATTTTTCTTTAAGAAAAATTACCCACCGCCCTTGAAAAAAAAAACAACGGTAAAATCAGATTGAAGTATCAGGGCATAGGGTTGTGGGTGAAAGGGGGATGACAGTTCACCGCATCGCAACCCCTCAAAATTTAATTATCTGAAGCCGCGTACTCGATTCCGCGGAACATCGGTGGGGCGAGTCATGGAATGTAGCAAGAGGAAATTCATCATCGAACGGGCGTTCAGAACCCGGCTCGATGAACCTGTATTCGGCATCAAACTAAAATTAAACTTAAGGAGGTTGGCGATGCAAGCAAAAAGAATTTTCTGGTTTGTCGGAGTTGTCTGCTTGGTGTTCATGGTATCATGTAGTGGTGGAGGAAACGGCGTGATGGGCCCTGGCGATGGAACCGATGGCGCGCGATCAGACTACACCCCCGGTCTTATTTCGGAATACTGCCGGAATCTTTGCTGGTACGGGTCGGATGTTGAAATTGCGGCGGAGAGCTACAACGAGAGCCGTGTCGATATTTCCGATGTCAGAACTTACTATACATCCGTAAGCTATACAGGAGATATTATAAGGCACGAAGGCGCTCCAGATGCATGCCATGATTCTTTCGTTGTCTACGTATGGCAGGTGGACATTAGTCATGTAATGCAGGTGAAGTGGAGGGTTGGATATTACGACGACGGTGAAAGCACAATGTATTACAGCGATGTCTACACCGTGCCGAACGATGGAAACACGCATCAAGCATATCCTGCTGTTACAGCCTATATTGATCCTATGTCCGATAAAATGACCGTTCATATCGTCTTTCAGAAGTTGGTGTCATACAATTGGCAGATATTTCACGAATGGTACGTACAAGGTACAGCCGACAACTACAATTCATTTGCGCCAAATTCAGATTATCATGAAGAGGCGCCATGGTATCCCAAAAGGGTCTGCACGGGCTCCTATAACAACTGGCATCCAGACGTTGTCTGGTGGGGCAGATATGACGCGACTAATGGAAACCGCTCAAGGGTGTTCGTTGTGTATGAACATTACATGGATTCTGACGGCGGCTGCGGCGATGTAAGAATTGCCTGGTGTTATTTGGACGAGGACGCCATGACGCCGGAATGGTGTGGGCATGCGTTGATTGATGATCCGGATGGTCCGGACAATGACGAGATTTATGATCTGTCTCACTATCCCAGGATAGATGTCGGGCAGGAACCAGATCTCAATAGCGGTAATTGGATATAGCTGGCTGCATGGCATGAAAGAGAGCAGGCTTCATCTACCTGGGAGGATCCTATAGATATCGACATTAAGTATAACTGGTGTGACGCTGACGATACAACGGTAGACACCACTAACTTCGGAGAGCTCGACTATCAGGGATGTGATGATTTCTGGGATATGCTTCCGATCGTGGATTTCGACCTTCCGAGAAACGATACGGCCCTGATCCACTGCGCATTCACTCATTTCGATGAGGACTGGTATACACCTAAGAACATGTATTGGAATTCTGCAATGTGGGCTGGCGGTTATCCTGCGCCTGAAGTGTTTCGTGACAGCGTATATGATGAAGGTTTAACATCCCTGGCGGTCTGTGCTGATAGACCATCTGGAACTGACTATGACGTAGCGTATGCTACTTGGATTCAACAAAGCGAATCAGGCCCGTGGTATGTTTATGCTACAGAAATCGATTATAGCGACAACGATGATCCTTCATTTGAGACTGGCGCTGGACAAATCGGGCAGGGAAGAACTTCTGATCCAAGTGAACACATTTACGGGCCGGTCCCTGCCACAAGACATGATTACATCACCCATATTGTCTGGTCTGACCGTGGCATTGACGGAACGGATGACTGGGACATTATGGAAGAGTCGGACGATAATCATTCTTAGCAAGCCGCATTGGAAAGCGAGGTGATCACAATGCTGCAAAGGTTTGGTAACAGCCTTGTGCTATTAGTGATAATAGCAATATCCGGATGCTCGGCTGCATCAGATATTTCCGCTCCCTCGAACGGCCAGTTTCAACAGCGAATTGTGTCTACTGACTGGACCTGGGGACAGTGGATGTTTTACGTCAACGAGTCTCACACATCCATTGAAGCAGTCCCGGTCAGAACAGCAGCCAAGAATCTCAATGTGACGAAATTCGTCGAAGTCTCCCCCTGCTCTAACTGTCTTCAGATCAGCAAGCCTTTCCCACAGCCGGATGGCACTGTGAAAGTTAAGGTCTGGCTCAGGCATCCGTTTCCGGATAATCCGGAATTCACCGGCTTCGATGTGCGGGGAGTGGTGATATTTCCCGCGACCCGTCACTGGTATGCCGAGAAATTGGATGTTCTGTATCATCAAATACTGCCCTGGGACGATTATAACCACGAACCACCCAAACTTTTCTTCAGTTGGCCGGATGACGGAGGCGGCGCTCTGCTGAATGTCGAGGGCTACTCATATTATTTCTGGCCTAGCTACGAGTTGTATGTCAAACCCGATTACGAACCCGAACCTCCCGAGGACTACGATGTTCCGATCTACAAGTACCAGCAGGGCAAGCATGCGACACCAGATTTCCCCGACAGCACGATCAACCCGTACCTGCAATTCAATGATGGGGGTGAGCGAAGAATATTCAAAACCAGTGATTGCATTATGCGCGAATACTATCTCAGGCTCCCACCCGGTGAATTCTCATTCGGCTATATTGTCCAGGCATCATGGGCAAAGCCGCTGAACCAGCCCGTTACTGATCCCGCGACGGATTTTCCGTCCTATGCCAATGCTGAAGATATGTTTATTGTCGAATTCGACCAATTCAAACCAATGGACCCCTTTAAACTTGGAGGTTATTTAGATAAGATGTTCGCCCGGACTACTTTTAAAGTCAATACACCGGATCAGGACTATTGGGGCGGTGAACCATATCTGTATTCGCCTGAAATAAGGTACTGGCAGAATGCGCCTAAGAAATGGGAACACGTTGCGAGATCCGGCGGTTATACTGTTTTGGAACCGGGGGTACATAGAAAGGATATGTATTGCGACCTGGGGGATAACTGGGAACATGATCCGTTTATCGATGGAACATATCCCGCGGTTTTGGCCATTACTTCAGTCTGGTTCGACTGTCAACCTGATATGAGGTTCAAGAGCCTGGTTTCCAGCCCCCCGACCTTTCACCTGGTCGAGGTGGAACTCGTTTCAACCGGGCCGGATTAGGACTGATCAATTCTATTTGCTTTCCCCCCGGCGGACCCCGCCGGGTTTTTCTTACCCACCAGCCGAGGGGACACTATCCAAACGCCCGCTATTCCACCCTCTCATAAACAATAAAATCCTCATACGTATACAAATGCCTGTACATCCGCTTGAATTCGGGATTGTGATAGATATGCTGTATATAGTGAAACTCCCGCCAGCTTGGAATCAACTCCTCCCCGCCCGGTGCGATGGTCCCCTTGAATAGAAAATACTTAGGCTTCCTGCCGAGGATATATTCCGCCGCTTCCTCCGAATCCGATTTGTCGAAAAATGTCGTACCGGGCATGCGCGCGATGGTCTTGTCCATCAGCCCGAAGCAATCCACTATCGGATGCCCTGAAATATATGGTATCGCCCCGGCCTCCCCTATCGCGAGGTATTCTTCGGTGTCGGTATTGTCCCTCAACCATTCCCCCATCACCTTGTATTTCTCTATCATCACCGGGGGCGGCCAACGGGTGAATCCAGACTCGAACTCGAACACCTTCGGCCCGAGGAAACTGAATTCCGCCGGTATCCCCAAACGCCACCCCGTGCCGTCGAGATTTATAAGCACGATGATTATGAGAATAAATATCACCGGCCTCGAACGCCGCATCTTCGAGCCGTCGAGCTTCGGCTGCAAAAGGACGGCGATGAATACGACGACAAGAAAAATCAGCCCGATGATGAACTGCCACCATTCGATGTATGCCCGCTTCCCCTCGAGGGGATGCAGCGTCAGCATCAGCTTCAGCATCACCGGCGGCGCGAACAGAAGCAGCGCTATCACGAGAAGCCGCATTTTCTGAAACACGGGGCGGCCTTCATTCGCGGGATGAAATTTCTTCTCCATCGAAAACAGGGAGATTATGCCCATCGATGCTCCCACCGCCATGAGCGGAAGTATATGCATGAAAAACCTGTAGCCGCCCATCCAGTCCTTGCCCGATGAAATGATGAACAGCAGGTAAATCAGCACCTCGATGAAAATAAGCCTGAATCCGAATGTATTCCTCACCCGCGGCATGCACAGCGGAAGAAATATCGCGAGCACGGGGATGACATTGCCGATAAACGCATACGAACGCTGCGGCGTGAGGTTATACAGCCCGTTGATTAACTGCTCTTAGATAAGTAAGATGTAAAATTATTTTAATAT
>CAZSPL010000176.1:0-8885 GCA_964608735.1 uncultured Planctomycetota bacterium
GATATTTCACCATACAAACCGGCCTTAGCTCCAGCGAGATTGTCTATGATTCCGGCTACGCTTTCATCGGTTCGCAATCCGCCCACCGCATTTATGTGGTCGATGTCGAACCGTTCAGTTCGGCGGAATTAAAAACTACGGTCGAAGGTTATAGTTATTTCGACAAATCATTGGCTCTCTCTTACGCCAATGGTTTCGTTCTGACCGGCGGCGATGACACTTATGACAACAATACCTGGTGGATTGTCGATGCCACGACTCCGGATACCGCGTCTGTGCAGACATATTCCGTATTAACAGACGGCCAAACGGCCATCTATGACATCAAGACAAAGGGGAACGAGGCCTATATAATATACCAGCGCTACACCTATATGTACGTTCGCACCTACACGCTGTGGTGATTCCCGTTGACCCCCCCTCCGGGTACCTCACACTTCACCCTAACGTTTCATAAGTATATGGGAATTATGAAGTTTTGGAAGAGCGATTGGTAATGGCGCGGATAAAATTCAGCAGTTCATTTGCGGTGGTGGGATTGGCGCTCATGGCGAGAACCAACCGTCCCTGAGGGTGGGTAAACCTTCCCGCGCGGTTGATGAGCGAGCATCTCAATGTGTTCAAGGTGCGGAAGTTCCACGCCGCGGGCCGCTTGATACGCGCTTTTGCGACCGGCGGCCCGGCGAGCATCTGCAGCTCCCTCGCAAGATTGTGGGCAAGCATCGAGCAAAGGGAGTACACATGGTTCGCCACCAGGTCGAAAGTGGGAATATATCCGAGAGCGGCGCATTGTTTCGCTTCACCGATCAAACCCTCCTGCGAACCGCGGCCGTTGTGGAACAACACCACATCACCCGCCCGCTCGCGTTTGTTGGTGACGATCACCTTGTATTCATAACCGTACTCGCGGGGCTCAAACAGGTCGAGCTGGAGGGGTTCCCTTCTTTGCACTTTCACTTTTTTCCTCACCAGGATGAATCTGAATTTCCTCTCCCATGACCTTGGTTTCCACCTCACATCGAAGAACGACCAGGTCCGATCGATCCTGTGCCATCGCACTCGGTCCTCTATCATCTGCTTCAATTGCGGCATGTGAGAGAATGGGACAGTCGCGGTGAACTCGACTTTCTCATCGTCAAGCATTTCCATGATCTCCTTTTTAAAAAAGGCGCCGTCGAGGCGCGATTCCAACGACGCCCGGGGGCATTCGGCGCGCACCCGTGCTATGCATCCAGCCATGAACTCCGGTGCCCCGTTGGAGTCGTGAGCATTGCCGGGGCGGTGATGAAGATCGAAGAACTGCCCGGTCTGAGCGACCGTGCAGAAAAGCGGATGATAGCTGCGCGCCCCTCTGCGACCGGGATTGTAGCCCACCGCCGTCCCCTGTGCATGCTTCTGAGTGGACAATACCGAGCCGTCGAAGTCCAGTGTGATGCGGTCGAATCCCGCGCGACGAAGTGCCTCGAGCACAAGCCTGCGCAAACCCAAAAGCCGCATGACAAGCGGATCATCGCGATAGTAATCGACATCGCGCAACTTGCGAAACCCGATGATGATGTGCACGATGAGAAGTAACACCACCGCGTGACGGCTGAAACACTTCGACCCCTTCACATGCCTGAAACACCCGCGCAGCCTGCGCGTCAAATCCAAACGCTTGAATAATACCTGGAATACCAAAAGCCCGGCGAACGATGTCAGGCGCTGTTCGCTGAAACGCAACTCCGGGATCATATGGAAATTCACTGAATTTTGTGCTTTACTTAACTTCACTTGCGGTGGCCTCCGGGCTCTGATGGAATTTGTTGAACACCATATTCTTAACCAGATCCCCCGCGCCCCGCAAGTTCTTTCTTGGAAATTAAAAGGGTATTTTTAAAACGTTAGGGTAAAGTGTGAGCCAGCTAACTTAAAAACGCCGCTGTCCCCGAATTTCTCCCCTGTAATCGCATCTAAATCCTTGGTATCATGTTGAGGCGGGTAGGTGAATCCGTCTGATGAAAGCCGGATTTTCGAATTTTATGAGAGGGTCTATATGCTGAACAAAAATCCTTTAATGAAAATCAAATATATGTTTGCGGCGGCGATGCTCATCCTCGCCGGATGCTCCGGCGGCGGCGCGATGCCGCTTTCGCCCGACGCGGGGATGCCGTCATCACCGCTCGTCGACAGGCAGCCGGAATCGTCGCACAGCCTCTGGGGCATGTGGAATTTCACCCTCGACATCAACGCGATGAAAATCGTCCCCGTGCCGGTACGCGGGACGATGGCGCACTATGATGTCACCGACTATCTCACTCCCCCCGCCTGCGACAACTGTCTCGCGGTCGAAGCCCTCGAATTCATCCCCGCCGAAAAATATCTGAAGATACAAGTGATCCTGACGAATGAGACGCCGGTGTCGGCATGCGATGTGCGCGGCATACTTCTCCCGCAGTCGGAAAACGTCCAACTCCTCAACCCCGATTCATACACCGGCCTGTGGGACGACGGCGGCGATATCACCCTCAACCCGTTCAAGGCGTTCGCGACCGATCAGCCGTCGAGGATATTCGCCGCGGGTAATTCGCACGCCGCCGTTTATGAACTTCGCTTTTCGAAATTCAATGAACTCCTGACACTCCCGTTCGCGATCGATGTCTCATGGCCCGGCAACTGCCGCGAGCCGTATGAGGTAAGCGGCATCACGCAGCTCGAATCGATTGAATCCCTCGGCGGCTCGACCGAAGTATGGATAAACGTTTATGACTGGCAGTTTGATGCGCAGGATGTTTCCATCGATGCCACACCCATCGGCGGCGATATCGTCGAATTCACATACGACTCCGACACCCTCTGGCGGGCGACCGTCGAGACCGACCAGTACAACACCGGCGGCGATTACCGCATGCTCATCTCGGCGGGCTCCGCGGGTACGGCGCTGAAGCTTTATAACTACATCGATTTCAACATCGCGCCATGTTTCCCCGAGGGGAATGAGATATGGCAGGATGCCACTCCCCTCGCGCTCGGCGATAACACCGGCTCGCAGGTTGTATGCGCCGATGACAAGGCCGACTGGTATAAATTTGTCTTCTACGAACACCTCTACGGCGAGGCGCGGTTCGTTTATGAATCCGACTTCGGGCATTCGGACATGACCCTCTACGGAAGCGACCCCGATGCCGGCTTCATCAAATGGAAACAGGCATTCTATCCCGATGATATCGTCATGGACCTCGGCGCGCTCGACCTCGACCCCGGCGTGTACCATCTCCGCATAAGGCATCTCGATGAGGACATGGACATACGTCAATACACGCTCTACCTCAGCGCCACCGATTCGCCGTGTTTTCCCGACGGGAATGACGATTATGAAACCGCGCTGAATCTCGTCTCCGGCTCGGGAAGCGGCCAGCAGTATGTATGCGAGACCGACCCCGAGGACTGGTATATATTCGACTATTCCGGCGCCGAGGGCGAAATGCTCAAGCTCGAAATCCTGAATGCCACCGGTCCCGCCCAACTTACGCTGTACACATCGGCGCAGGCCCTCGACCCCGAGGGGGCGAATATCGCGCAGGCCGATGCCGACCCGACGACGGCTTTCGATTTATATGCACTCGGTTTATCGTCCGACACATATTATGCCCGCGTGCGCAATACCGGGGCGAATCCCGACGAGCGCGAATACCGCGTGAGCCTCGGACAGGGAAGCGGGTGGGCTGAGTCGTGGGGCGGAAGCGGCGATGACGAACCGCTCGCGATGGCCACCGACCCGCTGGGAAATATTTATATCGCAGGTAATTTCGACTCTTCGTCGGCCGACTTCGACCCGGGCCCCGGCGTAAGCAACCTCGCGGCGGTCGGAGGCACCGATGTCTTCTTCGCGAAATATACCGCCGCGGGCGACCTCGCGTGGGCATATTCAATCGGCGGCCCCGGCGACGAAGCCGCGTGCGACATCGCCGTCGGACAGGCGGGCAATGTTTATGTCGCGGGATATTTCGACAGCCCGGTCGACTTCGACCCGGGACCCGGCAACGTCGGGCTCGAACCCGAAGCGGGCCGCGATGCCTGGGCGTGCAAATTCACGAACAGCGGCGCATTGACCTGGGCGGCGGCATTCAACAGCCCGTCCGACAGCCGCGCCACCGGCATATTCCCCGACAACGCCGGGAATGCATGCATCACCGGATACTTCGCGTCGAGCGTCGACCTCGACCCCGGCGCAGGGGAGCAGAGCGTCAGCGCCGCCGCGATGGATGATGTCTTCGCCGTGAAGCTCAATACATCCGGCGCGTACATGTGGGGCAAATCCTGGGGCGGAACATTCAACGACAGGAGCGAAGATATCGTTCTCGACGGCAGCGGGAATTTATTCATCGTCGGCTCATTCGCGGGCATTGTTGATTTCAATCCCGGCACGAGCGAGTACATCCTGCACGGCGGACTGACCGATGACGCGCCGTACGCGTTCATGTGCAGCTTGAATCCGAGCGGCGAATTCCGCGGCGCGCGCTCGTGGGGCGGAAGCGGTGTCAATCGCGCGCTCGGCATCGCGCGGGACGGCATCGCGTATGTCTATGTCGTCGGCACGTGCGGCGTGGCGGGCGGCGGACTCATCGACATCGATCCCGGCCCGGGCGTCGACCAGCAGGCTTCGGGGACTGTGAGCAATTTCATCATCAAGCTCGAGCTCGACGGCGATTATGCGTGGGGACGAATATTCGGTGAGAGCGGCGTCGCGGCGATGGGTGTCGCGGTCTCAGGCGCGTCGGTGTATACATGCGGCGACGGCGGCTCCGGTGATTACGACCCGGGGCCGGATATCGACAATCACGACGCCGGTGTGTTTCTCACGAAATTCGATACGTCTGGGAATTACCAGTGGACGCGCACGTGGTGCAACGACCAGGGTTACGACCTGGCGAGCGCCGTCGCGGCGAGCGCATCCGAAGCGGCATACGTGGTGGGCAGGTTCGATTCGTCCGCCGATTTCGACCCCGGCCCCGCGGTGTTCGAACTCATCCCGTCATCCGCCGACATCTTCCTCGCCAAATTCCTGCCTGATGGGTATTGGTAGGGAAAAGGGACAGTCACCTGTTCTTGTTGTAGCGCAGGCATCCTGCCTGCCATAGAAAATTATCCTCTTTGTGGTGCGGGCGTCCCGCCTGCTCTGGGAACACGGGCAGCCTGGGCCTGTTGAAAAAGTCGGGTAGCGCGTATCTATTC
Organism: uncultured Planctomycetota bacterium; assembly: GCA_964608735.1. Lineage (GTDB taxonomy): Bacteria > JAJVIF01 > JAJVIF01 > JAPKYR01 > CAZSPL01 > CAZSPL01. The sequence continues at coordinate 5,215 of CAZSPL010000176.1, forward strand.
GCACTCTTGTGCGACGGCGGAGCCGTGATGCGCGCTTGCCGATACGGGCGGATTTCCGCATCGAGCATTCAAGCGTATCGCAGTTTCATGTCGCTCAAATCCGCCCTACCCAATTCCAGCATGCATCCTTTTTCAACAGGCCCTGCCTGCCTGCGCTACAATCAGGACAATTGCTCTTTTGACCCCGTAAAAAAGCACCATTCGCGACTGCCTCTATATTTTTTCGTGCCTCTATCAGGGCAGCTCTATCGGGTCGCCGGGGGTCAGGTCGTGCCCGGAAAGCCCGGGGTAGTCGGGTGCGTAACGGCGGCACTTGAAAACATTGTTCGAGAGGATGGTCGTGCCCTGGTGCTGGGGACCATTGCTGTTTACCGGGTTTATATACAGCCAGACCGTTTCACCCGACTGGTTTACCTCGAAGAACTGCCCCGTGGGACCGCTGCAGATGAGGGTGTTTCCATTCGCCTGCCTGTTCGCGCCCGAGATATAATAGGCATAGAAGCTTGACGGCGGATCGCCGATGTAGGTCCAACTCGCGGAATCGGGGCCGAAAGCTTCACCCGTGGGAGGAACATCGTATCCGCCGTAAGCATTCAGCGGCGGCGCGATTTCCTCGATCATCGAGTACGGCACGGGTTGCTTCCCCACGCCGTTGTTGAAAACGAGCATGTTTCCCGCGCCCGGGCGGTCATCTTCGATCCAATGGGCATCGTGCTGCCCGTAGAAAACCCGGTCGCCCCCATTGCCTGCCTGGTAACTCGCCGGGTTGCCCCATCTATACAAGATGTTGCCCGCGGGTCCGGCGGCGGCATCGATGCCGCTCTGTGGATCGCTGTAGTTCGCGGTTGAATGGTCGATGACCCATATTTCATTCATGTCATGGGCGCTTATCATAACCTGGTCGAGGGCGGAATTGTAATCGACCGAATTGGCATGCAGCCAGTCCTTTCCAATCTGCATCCCAACCGCGTTGACGTCGATGAGGCCCGGATTGGAAATATCCGTGCTGACCGGCTCACCGCTGGCGGTACCCCCGAGCTCGCTGGCAAGGTGATCCCATGCGTGCCACTCCCATACGATCTCATTCTCCGGCGATACCTCGATGACCACATCGGCCTGGAGTCCGAGCCAGGAGACGAGTGCGGCCTTCCGCCCGGCGGCGGTCGCTTCGGCCTTGGTCTTGGGTTCATGGACAAGCGCGATCGTATTCCCGTTGGGAAGGCGCCTCACATCATGGTGCAACGTGTATTGGGGATAAGGGATGGTGTATTCCCATACGAGGTTGCCATCCCAGTCGTATTCGCGGAGCATGTTTCCGAGCGCACCGGGTACCTGCTCCGTAAGACTGGGTCTCAGGAGGTGCCCGTCTTCCAGCAGGTACGCCATATGGCATGGCGTATAATCGTCTATCCACTCATGAACGAGCCGCCCCTTGTTGTCGATCAGGTACGTCGAGGTGCTCGACATCGGGGCGAAAAGGGTGTAACCGGGAAATGCTTCCGGTGTATTCTTGATGAGCCCGATGGTGTTTTTCTCATCCGTGACGGTTACCGTCACCTTCGTATAGAGGGTCGCGGCGGCGGATGTCGCGGTTATCCTGGCCATGTAATCACCGGCCGGGGCTGATGCATTGTTGACGATCGTCGCGCTCCAGCTTCCCGCATCAAGCTGGGCGAATTCGACGGCGGGCTCATTCGTGATACCGGGGCAGCTCAGCGAAACGGAATCCACATCCCCCTGCCAGTCGAACACGTCAAACCAGATCTCCGCCTCGGACAGGTGATCGTCATAGAGGAAATCCTGGTTGAATTCGCCGAACGCGTAGGGCTCCTTGCAGTTGCCCGGGAATGATGCCGTGATGGCGAATTTCACCGATGTGCTTCCGCCGGGGAGGTAGATGTCGAATGTCTCGGTGCGCTCGGTCTGGCTGTCGAACAGCCTGTATGGCTGGTCCTTGGCGAATGCCCTGAACGGGTTGATATCCTCGCCGCCCGGTATGTCGAACAGACCGGTCCACGCGTCGGGATTCATCAATAGGAAACCGTTGTTGGTGTAGATGATCCCCCTGACATCGTACCCTTTGATGCTGAAGGGATTTAAGAGTGTGACATCGACGCTGATGATCGACGTCTCGGGATTGAAGTAATTAACCTTGAGCTTGGGCGACGGGATCATCGGGGTGACGTCGAAATTCCCCGAGAGGGAGCGGATCGGGGTGACTTCGACGGTATCCATCGCCGGTCCGAACAGCAGATCCCATGCGCCGAGCATGCGGCAGCCGGCGACGGACGTCCCGCGGGGATGTGAATCGGGTTGGGGCGTAACCGGGTCCGGGGTAATACTCTGGCAACTTGGAAGTATGAGGATTACGAGGAGGAGAAGCAGAGGTGAAACAGCTCTTGCGTTCATTAAAACTCCTTAAACGCGTTACCGGTGATGATTATACTCCAGGGGAGGGGTTGTCGCAAGGGAGGGTGTCCACCATGTCTCCGAACACCTGTCCACCATGTGTCCGGTCTATTCAGCGGTCTCGCTTGCAGGCGGCACTGGGGCTAATGTCCAGGGCATGGACAAGACAGCGATGTCGTGTCCAAAAATTGCGGTTTCTTGTACATATCAACACGGCCATGTCCAAATCCCGGACATGACCTTACCTCGATAAAAGTTTGAGCAGCTTCGTGTTAATATAGTAAGTAGCGCGGCACTGCGACTGCGATGGCCTTGAATCACGCTCGCAACCAGCGGAGCATCGCCGGGACTGGAACTTCCAACAAAAACGCTTGCGGGAAGCAAGACCCGCATCCGCTTCACGCAATACCTCTTGCCTGCAACTGGCTTCACACAACATCCCGGCCCTCAGCTATGTTCAGTAGCCTGTGGAAGACCAGCGTTGCAGGTTTCCGGCCGCTTGCGGGCGCGATTTCTTTAATTATCTTGTTTTCTCTTAATTGACGCACGATTGTCTTTGCCGTTCTGTCGGGAACATGCGAGATTCGGACGAACTCAGGAGTAGTGAAAACCGGTTTCTTGAAAAGCGTATCCAGAGCGGCAACGGCATACTGAGAATGGGTTATCTCAACCACTGCTTTTTTCATTTCTTCGTAGAGGTTCTGAATCGCCTTGCCTTTCTCGATGTTCTCGCGTGATTGTTCAATGACAGCGTTGAGGAAAAACTCGACCCAGCTCTGCCAGTAACCTTTCGATGTTATACCATTAAGGAGTTCGTAATATATCTGCCGGTTAGCATCGACATAAGAACTCAAGTAAAACACCGGCTTTGAAAGAACTTCTTTTTCGTTGAGGAATAGCGGCACAAGCATTCGTCCTATTCGTCCATTGCCGTCGAGGAATGGATGGATAATCTCAAACTGCGCGTGAACCAGTGCGAGTTGGACTAAAGGGTCCTTCTCATCGCTGTGGATGTACTTTTCCCAAAGGTCCAGAGCGTCTTTCATGTGCGGAACATCAGGCGGGACAAAGGTCGCCGTCTTGATAGTTGAACCCGGGGCGCCGATCCAGTTTTGAATTCGACGAAATTCTCCACGGGCGCGATCGTGTCCGCGGGCGCCCTCAAGAAGGATTGCATGGAGTTCCTTGATCACATTAAGGCTGATCGGCTTCTTCTTCAGCAGACGCTCTCCCGCAAATAGAGCATGGCGGTAGTTGATGAT
>CAZSPL010000177.1:0-8827 GCA_964608735.1 uncultured Planctomycetota bacterium
CCATGAAGAATCGTCGCTCGATTGGCGTATACGGCCTTTACCACAACCCATTCGGCAGCAATTTTAGCAGGAAGACGTCGAGGGAGCCGTTGGAGATGTGGATATCCTCTTCCGGGCCGGGATCAAAGTCGGCGGTCTCGCCATACCATCCGGTGACATACACCCGCCCGGTCGAGCTGACCGCTATGCCGCCGCCGTCGTCGGTGGTGGTTCCGCCCCAGGCGCGCGACCATATATAGTCGCCCGAGGGATCGAACTTGACGGCGTATGCGTCGCGCAGGCCGTTCGACGTGTGCTCCGCGACGTCCACCGGGTCGGGGTCGAGGTCGGCGGTGCCGGTGAAATGCCCGGTGTAGTAGATGTAATCGTTATCGTCGATGAACAGGTGGTAGCCGATGTATCCCGATGTGGTATCCCCGGTGGCAATCGAGTCCCATGTCTTGACCCACAGCCAGTCGCCGTCCTCGTCGAAGACATTGAGATACGCATCGCGGGTTCCGTGCGCGACAATCTCCGCCGTGCCACCGACGGGGTCGAATTGCGATGTCCCGCTGAATCCGCCGGAAATGAATACATTGTTCGAGCTGTCATTGGCAAGGCGGAATGCATCGCCGCTGCCGTATGTCCTCACCCTGATGTAATTCCCGTCGGTATCGAACTTGGTGAGGAACATGTTACCGTCGAGCTGGTAATCGTGAATATCCTCGCCCGGGCCGGGGTCGAAATCGCACTGCTGGTAATACCGCCCCGCGCAGTACACATCGCCGTTCAGGTCGGCGAGCGCCCCGAACGCGTAATCGTCGTACGGCCCGCCGAATGTCCTTACCCACTGGTAATCGCCGTCGGCGGTGTATTTGACCAGGAATACATCGCGGTAGCCGTTGTTCGAGTCGCGTATATCCTCCCCGACGCCGGGGTCGAAATCGCACGACACCATGAAGCCGCCGACGACGTAGATATTGCCGTCGGCGTCCACATCGACGCCGAGCGCCGCGTCGTCGAGCCAGTCATAGCCGCCCCATGTCCGCGCCCACAGGTGGTTGCCGTCGGCATCGAATACGCTCACGTAGCAATCGCCGCCGTCCCCCTCGCCGCCGTCGGCGTGATATGAATATATTTCCTCCCCGGGCCCCGGGTCGAAGTCGACGGTGCCGTAGAAATAGCCGGAGAGGATGATTCTGTCGTTGTCATCCACCACTATATCGGTCGCGCCGCCGCCGAAGGACACATTGTCGCCCCACGTGCGCGCCCACTGGTATTCGCCGTCGGGGCTGAATTTGCTGACGAACGAATCGCGGTTTCCGCTTGACGGCTGAATATCGGTTCCCTCGCCGGGGTCGAAGTCGACCGAGTAGTAGTAATTCCCGGCGACATAGATGTTGCCGTTGCTGTCGACATCCACACCGTATCCTCGGTCCTGAAAGCTCGCGCCCCATGTTTTCGCCCAGCCTTCGAGGTCAGGCACTTCGCCGGCCACCGAGGCGGTGTATTTAAAATATGCCGTGACGGGCTTGCCAGGAAGCAGTCCCCCATAGCCGGATTCATCGGATTCGATACTCAACAGCAGGTCGATGGCGCTTTCCGCGGGCGTGGCCCCGATGATATCGATTTCATATGTCGAATATCCCTCGCCGCCGCCGGACGGCGATGATGATTCCACCATCGTGAAATTTCCCGGCGATTCGGCGCGGACGAGGTTTGAATCGGCGTTGAACCAGTCGTACACGTCAACGGCGAGGCTCAGGTCGCCGCCCGATGTATCGCCGTCGTTCCAGAGGGTGTTCTCAAGCTCGGCGACGGTAATCCGCCATGGTTCGGGACGATTGGCGGCGGCGGGGAAATCGCCCGGCACATCCCAGGGTGAGCCGCCGAGCGGGAACGCCCAGCATGCATCGACGGCATAGTTGAATACCAATCCCTGGCCGAGTTTAATCGTATAGTGCCGCGTATTCGTGGAGCCCGCCGAGAACAATCCCCTGCTTGCGAGGGTCACATTCGTAAGCGGGGCGTCCGGGTCGGCGAGGTCATCGCAGAAATATTTGTAGCCGTTCAATGTCGCGCCGTAGTTGCCGGTCGAATCGGGAGTACCGAGCAGGCCGTCGGTGTAGGAGAAGATCGTCCCGTCGTTTACGGGAAATTCCGATGGATTCCACCAGCGGGTGAAGCCGTCGGGATTGAGAAGGCGCGTGTCGCCGTCGCCCGCCATTGTCAATTCGGGGTTGGAATACCCCCCGGTGTTCCCATCGGTGATGAGGATCCCGCATACATCGAAGCCGGTGAATTGCTGGAGCCCGAGGAACGGATGCCTGAGGCTGACGTCGACATCGATGATATCCCCGTTCCACTGCAGGTTCCCGATGGTGAGATTGAGAAGCGGGGGCGGTTCGAGGAACGGAAGCGCGTTCAGATGCAGCGCCGCCTGGCGCATGGAGGTGAATTCGACGGTTTTCGCGTCGGCATCGAAACTTCCCTGCCACAATCCGAGCAGGGCGTGGTTGGAGGCTGCCTGCGCCGCGTCCGGAACCGGGTCACCCGGCATTATAGGAATCGCGTGCCGCGCTGAGCACCCTGTGATAATGGCGGCAAGCAGAATGATCAAAGTCAGATTAAGCCTGTTCATCGAAATACACCTCTCGTTTACTCTCACTATATGGATACTGAAAGAGGTGCGGTAAATATTATGCTACTGAAAAGCCCCCCGTGGAAGCGGGGGGCTCAATCAATGGCTGATTGAACTTGCCGGTCCCTCCTACGGAATCTCACTGGGGAAGAACAAGCTTATTCCGTTGTCATGAAGCACGAACATATTACCGTTGTAGTCGCTGCCTTCTATCCTGAGCGGTGTGCCCGATATGCTGGTGCTGTCGCCGAACGAGCCCACCTGCGAGCCGTTCAATGTGTACTTCTTAACGAGCGGTGAGGAAGTGGTGAGCAGATCGAGGATGTAATAGTTATTGTTGTTATCCCTGGTGATATCCTTGGGATCATTAAACCCGTTCATGCCGTCAGATTGCACGCCGCCCCAATTCGTATAGCTGGTGCTCGAACCACAAGTGAGGGATTTCATCTCAACCCTGTATTCCGGGGCGCCTTCGAGGCAGTAAAGGTTATCCAGCGTTGAGCATTCAAGAGCAATAAACGAGTCGGAAAGTATGCCTCCGGTTCCCGAGGCGTCATGGTAGATATTTCCTGAGCCGCCGGAATAAGTTGGAGGAGCATGCCTGTCGTACCAGTAGTCGTAAGCTGTAGTGGACCATCCCTTGAACGCTGCATGGTAATCTAAGTATGTACTCGATGTGTACCCGACACATTCTGCCACGAAGTCCGGGCAGGAGTGTGAGTACAACGCGGCCCCGGTATCCGAGAATGAATACAGGTAGCATGAGCCGCCACTGCCCCCGCCTACCATGCTCGCGCCGTTCGGGGAAATATCAATCCTGTTTGCGAGGGCACTTGAGTTGTAGAACAATGCCCCGTCTTGATAATAGCCGGCCTCGGTATATCTCCAGACCTGGCCGTCGGAATAGATAATCAACAGGTCGCCGTCGCCATGATCTACCGCGATGTCGCGAGGGGTTACGCCGGTGCGGATGGGAATATTCTTGCTCTGGTGTATCTCAAATCCGTCCGGCAGCGTACCCGGCGTGCCGCATCCGTTGGTTACCACGACATTCCAAAAACCGCCGACGGCCACGGCAATATCGATATCACAGGTGATGGTGGTGCTGTTGACAAATGTAACATCGGTGCAGATGATGTCCGATTCGCCGGACTTCGTTAATGTTACTGCAAGATCCGGGCCATCGATGAAACTACCCGTGATGACGGCATCATTTATCGCTCCCCCCCATCCGTTGTCCGGAACAATGCTCGTCACTTCGGGCTCGGGGCATTCATTCACGCTAACGGTATAAACCCACGCGTTGAATACCGGGCTGTGATAGAGACCGTTCGAGGATGGCAGAAGCCCGAGGAACCACGCGGAGCCGAATGTCTCGGTGTTGTCGAACGCGGTGATCGTGATGGGGATATCGTCAGATGAAGTTATAGGGCCTGTGACGTGCGTGAACGAGAAGACATGGCTCTTCGATGTGGAGCCGGGCGAATCGCTGTCATAATCGAGCGCGTCGGGGCCGAGTTGCGGGTCGGCTATGATGGTTACATCATAATCGCTGAATCCCTGCCAGTCCCAGACTTCCACGTCGAGCGTGATGTAGCCTCCACCCACGCCGCCATAATAGTTAAGCGTGTTCTCCACTTCGGTGGCTTTCATACAGAATGCTTCCCTGCTGTTTGCGGTCGTGATGGCGAAATCGTCGAGCGCATAAGGTGGGTCGCCGGACGGCCAGTCGAAGTTGGCATAGACGGCGTAGTTGAAAACCAGGAAATCGATGGGGTGGACCTTGTTTTCCCAGCTCAGGATATAATGCCTGCGGTTGGTGACGCCGCTTGAGAAGACGCCTCGATTCGCGAGGTTGTCCTCATCTGAGAAGAACTCGGCGAGGTCGTCATCGGCACCAAGGTCGTCGCAGAAGTACTTATAGCCGAAGATAGCCCCCGAGTATTGCGCGTAGCTGTGGGGGGTACCCAGCAGGCCGTTCTGGTATCCGAACGGCACGCCCGAGAAAGTGGTCGGGCGCATGACCGGCGAATAACCGTCGGCGTTGACCACCTCGGGACCGAAAACGATTCCGCGCACATCGAAGCCGGTGAAGACGTCATCCGGAAGCGGATGCGTGAGCTTAACGTCGACCTCGAGGACCGGCTGATCGATAACGAGGCTGCCGAAATCGATCGCCAGGTTCGACATCGCCGGCGGTTCGAGGAAACCGAGGACATTCAGCATGCCGTCTGCTGCTTTCGTCCTGCATACCTCTATCTCCGACGTCGCCGTATTAACCGCTACCTCCCAGATCCCCAGGCATAGAGCATTGCCATGCTGAGCTTCAGGGGCGTTCGGGATATTGTCGGGCAGCACCGTGTTGGCGCCGGAGCCCGAGCAGCCGAGCGCGAATGAAATCGCGAGAATGACAATGAACGCTGAAGCAATGCGCATAAAGTAGCCCTCCTTGTTTATTTGTGCATCCCGATGCACATGGTTACTTATCTCCAAAGATGCGTGATGCCTCCGAGTCCCGAAAAAGAAAAGCCGCAACACTATCCCGCGAACAATGCCATGCATAATGCAAGGCGCAGTTCTGACAGAATACAAGTTCCTGGGGTTTCAACCCCTGTCCGCGTCACTAACATTTTAGATGCGATTTTTACAATTAACACTATTTTTTTCCATCTCAGGCAATTTTTCCCGCCATCCCTTCGGCTTGACTTCCGCATCAGAGATGGCATAATCAACTTCCTCGGAAAAACCGGGACAATCCCGGCTTTCCCGGGTATCCAATCAAGGAGCCTTGTGATGAAACGACTATCAGTTATTATTCTTCTTGCAATCCTGCTTACAATCGGCGTCGGCGGTTCGGCAGGCGCCGACACATATCCCCCCGGGTTGATGTTCTCAACCCTTCTCAACGGCGTGAAGATGGATTACAAGACCGGCGAGATGTATCTGGACAAGGTGCAGGCGGTGTTTCTTCCCACACCGGCATCGACCGCGTATTACCCCTATAATCCCACCGACGGCGATGAGTTGTATGCCGTCATCTACGACACCGGGCGGAATGAGATCGGGCGGTTCGATTTCTACGCGAGCGTGTTGAATGAGCCGTACTGGCTGCTCAACTCATATGAACTGACCGACATGCGCTCGGGCGAGAAACCGGCGAATGGACGCATCAAGCTCGGCAAGGGCGACTATAACCTCGATTTCTTCACAGCAGGGAGGCATATTTATAATTACCCCTTCTCGGTGGACACCATCGCCTCATCAGACCCGTTCACCCCGGGGGATTATTATTTCCTCGAAGGGGACTGGAGCGACTATGGCTATTTTTATTACCGCGATGCCAATCCCGAAAACGCCCTGCAGTGGAAGATCTGGTTCCGCAATAAGGAGCATGAGCCGTATAAGGATGTGAAGATACGCGTAGAGGTGAAGCGCGGCGGAAGCCTGGTGTGCACTTCGCGCGAGAGCACCACGTATTCGCTTACCCCGGATTGGGTGCGCTACGAGCTCGACATGATATTCCCGATGGAGGAGACATCGGGCGGGGCGTATTTCAAGGCGAAGGATTTACTGAATACCGACGGCGATTATACAATGACCATCAAGATAGGCGATGAAGCATACGGCACATGGAATTTCAAAGTATCGGGCGGGCAATTCGTGCTCAAAGACCGCGCCCGCCGCGATACCGCCGACCCGCTGACGTTTGTGGAAGGCGGACGCGATGCGTTCTGGTATGGGAAGGATTAGATCCGCACGTGATCGAAATTGACTTGTAGCCCGGCAATCCTTTGCCGGATTTTTTATATCAATAGAAGCCGTTCTCGCATCCAGTCCTTCTTCCCACTTGATGACATTCCCCGCCTCCCGCGGCAATAATATGCATCATCGGCATTGCGGCGGTGACGGGGTAGCCGTATCATTGCGCGCACGGGAGCGGGGCTGACGTCGACACCGGAGGTTTTGAATGTTCACTCACAGGCAGGTTCGATTGATTCTGATTCTGATGCTGGTTCTTTCCATCGGCGGGATGGCCTCGGGCGACACCGGCGACGACAACAACACCGAAGCGCAGGCGGTCACCATTGCCGCGAAGGAAACAGTCACGGGGGTCGTGAACCCGTCCGACCCGTTCGACTTCTTCACCATCGACATCCCCGACGACAGCGAAATCTCGGGGACGCTGACATTCTCCTCGACGCAGCCGTCCACGGTGCTGCGCGTGTACAACGGGCTCACGAAGGAGCGCGTGGTCGATGACAAGCCCACCACCGACACCGTGAAGTCGTACAACTGGACCCTCGATACCGACACCCTCGAACCGGGTGTCTATTTCTTCCGCGTATTCTTCTGGTCGGCGGCTGCATACGACCACGATTACACCCTCACGCTCGACCTTGAAATCACATCGACATCCGAGCCGCCGGGGGGTCTCCACGTTTTCAGGCCCGAGCTCCGGGTGGACTTGTCGAAGGGATTGAAATTTGAAAAGGAAGACCGCCCGACCCTTGGATTCAACCCGGTGAATATCGCGGTCTCGCCGTGGCCGATGCTCACCGGGCCGGTCGATAATTCGAGGCGGTCGCGCGCATCGGCGCCCGCCGGCGGCATGGTCGAGCTGCAATCGGTCGACCTTTTCGACAAAGTACTCACTTGGGTGGAGCATGTCTCCCCGGCGAACCCGATGAGTTCGGGCTACGATGTCACCCACACGGTGATGGCATACGACCGCAAGCCGGCTTTCTCCAGGTTCCTCGTGGGGCCGCGCGGGATGGTTTACTTCCGCTATCTCGCCGCTTACCCGTATGCATTTTTCTACGGCTACGACCTCGATGCCGGGCAGCAGTGGAATTGCCAGGGGATCGAGACCGGTTTCCTCGATTCGCTCGGAAACGTCTACTTCGATTTCGGCGGCTACGTGGCGCGGGTCTATTCCTATGATGATACCGGCGAGCAGCGATGGATGGCTGCGTTCGATGATTACGGGCATTATATGAAGGTCTTCAGCGTCGGGCGCAGCGTGTACGCGGGAGGGATGAAATATGAAACATGGGAAGGTGAAGAGCTCGGACGGCATATCACATCGTTGAGCCTCGAAGGCGACGAGCACTGGACCGCCGGGCCGTTCGACAACGGGCCGAGCGAGATGGCGGAGGATGCATCGGGCAATCTCTACGTCAGGACATTTTACGACGAGATGTTTAAAATCAAACCGGGCGGCGATGTCGAATGGAAGATTGACCTTCCAAGCAAGGAGCATTCATATCATCACGAGAAATATGCGTTCGGGCCGATTCCCGGCAACGACGGTCGGGTATGGCTCGCGGCGATGCTCTGGAGCGCCGAGGACGCCGAACCGGAATATGTCGGCGGAGTGACGCCGGGTGAAAAGATAAAGGTCGTGCCCTTGTTGAACGGCCCGGTATATGAGGTCATCAACAGCAACGGGACCACATTCAAGTATGCCAAGCTCGGCGGCGATGACAAGACCCCGGTGGCGGCATGCTACGGTTCCAACGGGATGTTATGTCTCGGATTCGTCGATGGGACCATCTCCGGCTACGAGAATTGGAACAACATGAAGTGGACCTGGCAGATAAGCGGGATGGAGAAAATCCTGCAGGTCGTGATGGATAAGGATAATTACATCTACGTGCTTTTCACCGGATGGGGCATCCAGGCATTCGGCAAAGCGGCTTATATCGCGGTGATTGATTCATCCAACGGAAACCAGGTCGGATTTATCAAGGTGGGTGTGCCGGATGAGTACTGCGGCGCGGATTCGTGGATAGCGCCGGGTGGAGACTCGACGCTTATTTATCTCAACACATACGGCTACCTGAAGGTTTACGGCCCGATACTGACCATCCCGATCACGCCCGAGCGGAGATTAATTGGTATTAAATAGAAATTCGGGACTGTCCCGAATGGTGCCCGAATGGCGCATTTTAAAGATGGTGTGTATTTATTGAGCTCCGGGTGGCACCCCTTTACCGCGCTTGTTGCATGTACTTGAAGCCTCAGCGATGTATATAGCGCGGGAAAGGGGTGGTATGTCCAGCGTTCGAAGCAGCCACCCCTTTCCCGCGCGACAAGCTATGTTGATGCGTCCAGTTTGAAGCTATAAGCGCGGTAAAGGGGTGCCACCCGGATTCTTCTGATAGTGACACTTGGTTTCTTCTGATAGTGACACTTGGTTTCTTCTGA
>CAZSPL010000178.1:0-8800 GCA_964608735.1 uncultured Planctomycetota bacterium
GGGCTCGGGTTTCCTTATCGGATGGCCCGGTCGGGGCTCGGGTTTTATCATAACCTGGGTTTAGACGTTTATACATCATCCATAAAAAAAGCCCCCTCAAATGGGGGGCTTGAAACTTACTCTTCCGTTAATCCTACTCATCCCTGAAACAATATGCCCATCCCGAACAGCCTATATAGAGCGAGCCGTCGTTGGAAATCGATGGCGACGCACTTATCTCATACAGATACTCGCTCTCCGTATTCTTGTTCCACACGAGGTTGCCGTCGGGATCGAGGCAACTGAGCGTCCAACCCGGGCCGCGGTCGCGAATGTAGATATATCCCTCGGCATCGATAGCCGGCGATGTTCGTATATTCCCGGTAACCGGATACTTCCACTTCAGCGTGCCGTTGAGATTGAGGGCATAGAAGTAATGGTCGTCGCATCCCATATACAACACGCCGAGGTTCTCATCGAGGCCGCCCGATGAAATATGCGAACCGCCTGTATCGTAGTGCCAGACTTCCTGACCGCCCTGGTCAATGCAGTAAATCTTGCCGTCCATCGTGCCGAAGTAGATCCGGTTGTCCAGATCGATGCATGGGCTGGAGAATATCGGGCCCGACGACGGGAATGTCCACTGGATCTCGCCGTCCGAGTTGAAGCAGTACAGGTTAGTGTCATGTGAGCCGATGTAGATGAGCCCGTATGGGTCCATCGCGGGCGATGAGCGCACATCGCTGCCGGTCTGGTACTTCCACTTGAGGCTGCCGTCGTTGTTCAACGCATACACGTAATGATCGCGCGAGCCGAAGATTATTGTCCCGTCGGCCGCGATGAGCGGGCTCGATTCGGACCACCCGGTTATCTGGTAATTCCAGTTCACGGCTCCTTCCTGCGTGAACATGTAGGCGGTGCCGTAGCTCGATGAATTACCGTCGATGGCGATATACATATTCCCCTCGGAATCGATACACGACGAGCAGTCCACCCAGCTCTGACCGACATCCCATCGCCATTTCAGGCTCCCGTCGGGATACAGGGCATAATAATCCTTGTCGTCGCCGCCGAGATATACCGTGCCGTCGTGCGCGATGGTCGGCGATGAATGCAGCACGTAGTAATCATCGGTCCAGTATTTCCATGCCACGTTGTTCGTGCGCGGGCCGACATACGGCGAATGGCCCGTATGCCGCGCGTCATGACGGAACATCGGCCATATCGGTTCGAGCGGATTCTCAAGCACACTCACGTTAATCATGCGGTAGGCTTTCATCACGCCGAAAGTCGGGTCCGCATCGGAACTCTCCGCCACGATGAGCACCGGGTAATCACCGGCGGGAGCGTGCTTCTCGTTACTGAGTGACAGCTCATATTCCGCCCAGTTAGATGACGAATCTATCATGTCCGCGTCCTTGAAACCGCCGTGAAAATCGGGCGCCTCGACGTAGACCGAGTCCACCGTATCTATCCCCTGCCAGTCTTTGATCTCAACCCTCAGGTGCGTATAACCGTTGCCGACGATTGCGGGCTCGAGGGTGTAAGCGGTGATTTCGTAGGGCTCGATGCAGTTAGCCTCGATAGGAAAATCGCCGGGGATGTTGTTCGGCGGGTTCACGGTGGGAGGCTTCCACGATGCATTGATCGCGTAGCCGACGCGGAAAAGGCCGTCGGGCGGGTCTATCAACAGCACTTCCGAATCCATCCCCCCGGGCTGGAAGTAATGTCGTTCGGTCTCATTATGAAAATTCTTGAATGCGTTCAATGTGCTCGAGAAATTGCCGGCCGATGCAAACTTGCCCTGCTGGTATTCGAACATCGGCAGGCCGTTGCTTCCCGGCGCGAAGTCCTCGGTATTGAAAAGGTTGGTATAGCCGTCGGCGTTGATCAAAAACGCCTCGCCGTTTTCCGCCAGCGATGTCCGAAGCCCCGACTCGGGGAAAATCTGCGAGCCGTCGAATATCACGATAAGCCTGACATCGAACCCCGTATACTTCGCCTGCGCGAGGAACGGGTGGACTATCTGTATTTCAACCTGCAGATAACCCTCCGCCGTCGGTGCCATGCTGATTATCTTGATGCACTGCGTGCACGGGGATTCTTCGAGGAACCGCCGGATGTTGATATGCATCTGGTTCGTGCGGAGAGGGATCGGCGTCATCGCGCTATGCTCCGCGTTGACCTCGAATTCATAATATCCCCACAGGTAATTGTTCCCCCATGAATCGCCGTCTTTCTCGACGGGCACGGCCTTCGCGACCGCATTGGCGGGTTCGAGCCCGCCCAGATCACCGCCGGAACTCTCTTTCGGCTCGACGGGAGCATTCCTCGAACAGGACGCCCCGAATACCGCGATCATGATCACGATGGCGAGAATCGCAAGGCGTGGCAGGTTTCTCATGGCGAATACCTCACTCGTAAGTGTTTTTCCTGAGCATTAGACACACGACAACACATGAACATTGGATGCCCCGTGCCGTTCATTTAATTGCCGCGAAAAATATTATAATGTACTATAATTTATAACAGGAGCGTTTGCAAGAATAATGCCTGTCTACATTTACGAACATACCGGGAAACATGGCGACTGCCCCGTGGAATTCGAGCGCTACGAGAAGATCACCTCGGACGGCATCAAGAAATGCCCGGTATGCGGGCATCCGGTGCGGCGCATCATCAAGCAGGTCAATTTCAGCATCGACCGCATGGCCCCCTCGGAACTCAACAAGCTCGGGATGAAGAAACTCGTACGGAAGGACAAGGGCGTGTATGAAGTGGAGAACAAGGGCTCCCTCCAGGACGGCCCGAGGACTCGGATTATCGACAAGGACAAGTACGAGAAGTAACCGCCGGTTTGACACCCCATTACCCCTCGTCTAAGATTTACCCTCTTAATTTCAGGATGTGGCCGCGATTTCACGGTCCGCATCCGGTGCGAGGTAGCATGGATGATGCTCAAGCGGACGCACAACTGCGGGATTTTACGGGTCAGCCACGCCGGTGAAGTCGTCACCATATCGGGATGGGTTCATAAGATCCGCGACATGGGGAAGGTGCGCTTCTGCGATATCCGCGACCGCTACGGCCTCACCCAGGTGGTGTTCGACCCGTCGATATCGAGTGACGCTCACGAAGCCGGCATGACGCTCAAGCCCGAATGGGTCATCACCGTGCAGGGCACGGTGGCGCGTCGTCCCGTCGGACAGGAGAACGAGCATCTTCCCACCGGTGAGATAGAGATCAAGGCCGAGGATTTGCAGATAGACAACGAGTGCCCCACGCCGCCGATATACATCGACCGCGACGGCGATGAAGACCGCGACACGCGATGGCGATACCGCTACCTCGAGCTCCGCCGTAAAACCATGCAGGAAAAGATCATCAAGCGGCACGAAATTTTTAAATTCATCCGCGAATTCCTGAACGAGCGTGATTTCATCGATATCGAAACGCCGTTCCTCACCAAATCGACACCCGAAGGAGCCCGCGACTTCATCGTCCCCTCCCGCATGGATCCGGGGAAATTCTATGCCCTGCCCCAGTCGCCGCAGATGTTCAAGCAATTATGCATGGTCGCGGGATATGACAAGTACTACCAGATCGTGCGATGCTTCCGCGATGAAGACCTCCGCGCCGACCGCGCACTCGAATTCACGCAGCTCGACCTCGAGATGTCGTTCGTAGACCAGAACGATATTTTCGGACTGATGGAGGAGATGTTCGTCGGGCTGTTCAAGGATACCGCCGGTATCGAAATCAAATCGCCCTTCAAGCGGCTTACATACGAACAGGCGATGAACGGCTACGGTTCCGACAAACCCGACCTTCGCTATGGATTGAAATTCATCGACCTGACCGAGACATTGGCGAACTCGCAGGTAAAAGTTTTCAGGGGTGCGCTCGACGCGGGCGGCATCATCAAAGGCATCAAGCTGAGCGGGCAGGTGCCGTCGCGTACGCAGATCGACGGTTACGCCGAAACCGCGCAATCGCTCGGCGCGAAAGGGCTCGCGCATTTCATCCTCGAAAGCGGCGGCCTGAGAAGCCCGCTTGCGAAGCACCTTACCGACGAGGAGAAGGATGCCATCGCCGCGAAAGCGAAGATGGATGTCGGCGACATCCTGTTCGTGATGGCCGACCAGGCGAACATAGTGCACCCGGTACTCGGCGAGTTGCGGGCTCGTTTCGCGAAGGAATACGATCTCATACCGGAGAATGAATTCGCGTTCGTCTGGGTCTATGACTTCCCCCTCTTCGGATGGTCGGAATTCGAGGGCAAGATAGTGAGCGAGCATCATCCATTCACCGCCCCCAACTGGAAACACTGGCAGGAATGGCATGAAAAAGGCAAGCCGATGGACAAGGAAGAAGTTTTCAAGATCGGCTCACAGAGCTACGACATCGTCATCAACGGCATCGAGATGGGTTCCGGAAGCGTGCGAATCCACAGGCCCGATGTCCAGCGCGATGTCTTCCGCATCCTCGGCCTGTCCGAAGAGGACATCAACGAAAAATTCGGCTTCATGATAGAAGCTTTTTCCTATGGCGCTCCGCCCCATGCCGGCATCGCCCCCGGCCTCGACCGAATAGTGCGCCTGATTACCAAAGACGAATCAATCGCGGATATCATCGCCTTCCCGAAAACCCTCAAAGGCACCGACCTGATGACGGGCAGCCCGTCTGAATTACCCGCCGAATTCATCGAGCCTCTGGGGATTAAGATTAAGGATTAGGATTGTTCTAAAAATCAGGCTTTTTACTTTATATAAATAAACTTAATCCGGGTGGCACGGTCTGCGCGAGCCCTGCGAGCGCTGACCGTGGTCTTACTCCAAACACCAACCATAGTAAAAATGCACCATGAGCAAACTTGAAAATGGAAAATATAGAAAGGAACTCAAACGCTGGAATGTTCCAGGAACCGCCCATTATTTAACCTTCTCAACATTCAATCGCAACCCCTTTCTCCTCGATGACCTCGCCTGCCAATGGCTCTGCTACTCGATATCCAACGCGCGCAGAAAACACCACTTCTCCCTTTGGGCCTATGTTTTTATGCCGGACCACGTCCATTTACTGATCTATCCGAATCTCCCCGACTATGATATGGGCAGAATTTCAGGCTCCATCAAGATGCCGGTCTCAAGGAAAGCCATACGCTATTGGAAGGAGCACAAGCCGGGTTTTCTTTCCGAGGTGACGATCAAGTAAGGCACGCGCGAAGCGAGGAGATTCTGGGAAGCGGGAGGTGGTTACGACAGGAATATTTATGAGATTGAAGCGTATAGGAAGAGTGCGGAATACGTTCATAATAATCCTGTTGCAAAGGGGCTTTGTGACATCCCTGTTGACTGGGAATGGTCGTCTGCGCGGTGGTATGCGGGTTTTCGGGATCAGCCATTGGAAATTGATGAGGATATGCCGGTTTAGTGCCACGGTCAGTGCTCGAAGACTCGCACAGACCGTGCCACCCGGAGGGTAGAGTGTGCCACCCGGAGCGCAGACCGTGCCACCCGGTTTTTGAAATATTATGAGATAGCCTCCCCTCTGAATCATCCCGCTATGTAAATCATATAAAGCCCGCCTAAAATTATGAGCGCGCCGCAGATTTTTTTTACGATGACAGCCCCTTTCGATTTTTCGTTCCAGTCCAGGTATCGCTGCACCAACCCCGTTGAAGTACCCGCCGCGACAATTACCGCACAATGACCCAGCCCGTAAACCAGCAGAAGCAGCACACCATACATGATGGAATCCGCTGAAAGCTTGAACGCCACCGCAAGCATCGGCGCCATAAATGCGAATGTGCATGGCCCCAGCGCTATCCCGAACACCAGCCCGATAATGAACGCCGCCAACATGCCTTTCCGTTTCAGGCCGATGGAATTCACACCCGAAAACGGAAGGGTAATTACATCTAAAAGATGAAGTCCGATGATGAAAAAAATCAGGGCAACGAAGTAGTTGCCGTACCGCCCGACATCGCCCATCATCCTGCCGGCGGCGGCGGTAATCGCCCCTATCAGCGCGATAGTCACAAGAATACCCACCGCGAAAAGCAGCGAGATCACGAACGCCTGCTTCGTCGTAACCCGCCCCTGATCATTTATGTAGCCGACTATCAGCGGTATGCTCGACAGGTGGCATGGGCTCAGCAGGATGCTCAGGATACCCCACACGAAAGACGCTCCCAATGCCACTATGGGGACACCTTCAACCGCGTGGGTCAGGTTGTCGAATAATGCTTCCAAGATAGTTATCCGGACTCGATGTCTTCACTGAAATCGTATCCAAATTCCTTCCACTTCTTGAGGATATCTTCCATCGGGAAGAAACCGGTGTGCCTGAACATTTCCTTCCCGTCGGGGCCGATGAAAATCTGCGTCGGGATGAGCGACACCTTGTATGGCTCCGCCGCATCGGGGTCCGTTCGCACATTGATGAATTCAACATCGAGCTTTCCATTCAGCTCCACGGTAAGCTTGTCGATGATCGGTATCATCATCTTGCAAGGCCTGCATGTATCCGAACCGACCTCAAGCATTTTCGGCACGCCGCCGGCGATGACTTCACCGGTTTGCACCGTTCCGGCCATCACCCCCGGCTCAGTATCATCCGCGGTAACCGCGGACTCAACTTCCCGTGATTGATTATCCACGACCGAAGCCGGCGCCCCGGCGTCGTCTTTGATAATTAAGACCACCACGACAATGATTGCCAGTCCGGCAATTATCACGGCTTTATACATATTACTCATTTTGCATATCCTCTGTTCAGGCTGTTCACTTAAGAATTTCCTTTATCTCATCGACCGATAAAACCTTGCCGGATGCTTTGACCATGCCGTCTATGGCAAGCGCCGGCGTCATCATCACTCCGTATCCGGTGATGACATTGATATCCTTGATCTTCACGAGCTCGAAATCGATGCCGAGTTCCTCGGCTGCTTTTTTCGCGTTCTCCCCGAGCTTTTCGCATTTTGGACATCCCATGCCCAGGACTTCTATCCTCTTCATTTTTCTCTCCTATCCGAAAATTGCACCGTATATCAATCCCGCGACCGTCGCCATGACGACCACGAGCGAAACGAATGCCACGGTTTTCTTCGTACCGATGACGCTTCTTATCACAAGCATGTTCGGCAATGAAAGCGCAGGGCCCGCGAGAAGCAGCGCCAGCGCCGGGCCTTTGCCCATCCCGTTACCGATGAGTCCCTGGAGTATCGGGACTTCGGTCAGCGTCGCAAAATACATGAATGCGCCCGCTATCGACGCGAAGAAGTTCGCGAAAAGCGAATTGCCACCGACCGAGTTGCTTATCCATTCGGACGGTATCAACCCTTCATGGTCGGGACGCCCCAATAGTGCTCCCGCGATGAGTACACCGAAGAACAGCAGCGGAAGTATCTGCTTCGCGAAGCCCCATGTCGAGCCGAACCATTCGTCCATCTCCCCGCTCGTGGTCGCGGTCACGACCGAAAGCCCGATTATCGCCGCGACGAATGGCAGCGCCGGGATCGCGGGGAACAGTAAAGCGAGGATGGCAACCGGAACCGCGCTCGTGAGAATTTTCCACCATGCTATCCCGAACCATGCGATCAGCATCAGGCCGAAGAGAATTCCGATCCCGCCGGTGATGAACCACTTCGCGGAATATATCGCATGCCACGCGCCCGTTGTTTCAACAGGTTTTCCCCAGTTCGCGAAAACAAGAATCAAGACCATCGCCGCGAAATAGAGCCCGTTCTGCCACAACGGACGCGCGGGCTCCCCGCTGACGACCGCCGACTGCACGGCCGCCTTCTCGAGTTCCTCGCGCCGGAACATGTAGTGCATGGCAAGCCCGATTATCACGCTGAATACGATTGCCCCCACCGCCCGGGCTATCCCCATCTCCAGGCCGAGTACTCTCGCCGTGAGGATAATCGCAAGCACGTTTATCGCCGGGCCGGAATAGAGGAATGTCGTCGCCGGACCAAGCCCCGCGCCCATCCTGCAGATTCCCGCGAACAGCGGCAGCACCGTGCACGAGCATACGGCGAGAACGCATCCCGACACCGACGCCACTGTATATGCCGTTATCTTGCTCGCGCCCGCACCGAGATATTTCATCACCGATTCCCGGCTTAGAAAGACTCCTATCCCACCCGCGATGAAGAATGCCGGCACAAGGCAGAATATCACGTGCTGGCGGGCGTAATCCCGCGCAAGCATGAGCGCCTCATTAACCGCATTGCTGAAAATGGGAGAATCGAGGGGAAGGTAATAAAAGCCGAGGAATACGGCGAGGATTATAAGTAAAGGCTTCCATTCTATTCTGATACTCATGGCTCTAATTCCCGGGGCTACTTCGCGACTTCAGCCAGCTCATCGATATTCGATTGCAATACGGCTTCCACGCAGCCGAAGAAGTTGAGGATACACGGCACGCGAAGCTCATAATAAACCTGCGAACCACGCTTCGCGCCGGCGACAATCCCCGCGCCCTTCAACACGGAAAGGTGCCTGGAGATCGTGGACATATCGGCCCCTATCATCTTCGTCAGTTCCGCCACGCATCTCTCGCCCTTCGACAGCTCATCGATGATGAACAGCCGCGTCGGATGCGCCATTGCCTTTATTATCTCCGCGCGGGCTTCATACTTCACTTTCAATGCTTTCTTCATTTCGTCACCATTTGGTGATTTTACCAAATGACCAAGGGTTTGTCAATGGGTAATGCTCAGAAAGTTCTTTTCCATTTCCTTTACGGGGAAAATACCTGCACCAAAGCTGGGTGCGAAGTGAAGGCCGCCCGCCCAGATGCCCGCCTATCTCCT
>CAZSPL010000179.1:0-8630 GCA_964608735.1 uncultured Planctomycetota bacterium
AGTTCATGAAGGACCTCGCCGCCATGTCCGAGACCCTCAACATATTCGAGCCGATTGAGCGCGTAAAGAAAGCGGTCATCGAAGTCGGTAAGATGAACGGCGGCCCGAAGTGAGGCCGTTCGGAATCAAAGCCATCTGCACGGGCATTTTCAGAAGGATGACTCCTCATCCTCGCGTACTCTCCAGAAATTTTAAA
Organism: uncultured Planctomycetota bacterium; assembly: GCA_964608735.1. GTDB lineage: Bacteria > JAJVIF01 > JAJVIF01 > JAPKYR01 > CAZSPL01 > CAZSPL01. The sequence goes on from CAZSPL010000179.1 coordinate 197, forward strand.
ATTAACTTCCCCCATGTCTTGAAGCCGTCTTGGGGATTCACCGCTATCCCGTCGATTGAAAAGGTTCAGCCGATCGATAAACCGGCCGTCAATGATACGGAACTGCTGAGCGCGGATATATCCCAGGTCGATTACGGAAGCGCTGAAATATCGGCAAGAGCGGCGCATATAGAAATCCAGGAAACCCGCGCCGATGTCGTCATCAGTGAAACCGGAAGCTCCGTGGAATTTCACGATGTTGATTTCGAGCCGACGGTCTTCATGAAAAAGCCCGGATACTCGATGTCGCCAAAGCTGATGACCCTTGATGCTCCCGACAGCAAGGTCGAGATCCACGAACCGGATGTCGAGTTTTACGGCGTCAGGGAAAAGATCAAGTTGCTCGAAAGTTGGATCGAGCCGGAATCGCGCAAGGATATCCGTTTCGCCTATGGCGGGCACTTCGCCCTTGACACAATCAACCCGCGCCTGCTCGCCAAAAGCGAGCTGCTTTTCTTCTGGCGCGCCCTGATGGATAAAATGCCATACGGCTCCGGCAAGGACCTCGAAATGCTGGGCATTTTCGAAAAAATAGAGGTAGACAGGTTCGTATCGATAAAATATGACCAGAAGCAGAACAAGCTCCACCTCAAACCGAGGCCGTTTCACCAGCAGAAGGGCGAAAGGCTCATGCGCTATGATATAATCTACGGCAGGATGAAATCCGCGGGGAGGCTTGTAAGCGCCGTCCTGGAGAGTGATTGAGATAGAAGGCACCGGATGGTACATATTCCTGATTGTCGCGACTGGGGTCATCCTGTTCTTCAACTGGCTCTTCCTGAAGGAATCCCGTCGCATTCAAGAGAAGATAAAGGGGATGAAATCGTTCGGGGATATTATCGATGCCACAAACCAGGCGCTTGATGAGTTTAATACGGCATTCGATGAGGCCGGGGCTGTGATCGAAAAGCAGCGCAAAGAGCTGAATGAGCTCATACGCAAAGCCGAGGCCGCGATCGAAAGGCTGGAAAAAGTTATAGAATCGAGCAAAGCGAAGCCGGATAGCGAGGTGCTCAGCCGGGATGAGCTCCTGCTGCTCGAAGCCGATACGCCCGCGGTCAGTCCCCCGGAGAAGGGCGACCGGGTCGATGCGATCAAGAAGCAGCTTGCATTGGGGAAATCATACGAAGAGATATCGAAAATGACCGGTGCAAGCATCCGTGAAGTGCAGCTGGTCGAGAAATTCTCCGCTGGGCGTTAACCGCGACAAATACCCCCTGTAATCAATCGCCATTAATGTTCATTAACCACAACTCAGAGCCGATATTATAAGTGAATACTTTTACGGTAGAAAAAACTCTACCCGGAGGTCGAAATGCGACATACCGTGGTTTTCCTGATTGTTGTTTCATCTTTACTCGCATGCTGCGCGCTTAGCGGCTGCAACGACGGCGGCAGCACGCTTCCGCCGCCGGGGCCCGGTGTGCTGGCCGTCGATGCCAGCGCCACGAGAACCGTGGGCTATGGCTACCTCTCTACATCGTTCTTTGTGAACATTACCGGCGGCAATCCGCCCTATACGGCGGTGTGGGATTTTGCTGACGGCAGTGACCCGAAAGTGGGCGAGCGCGTGAGCCATGTATTTGAAATCCCCGGTGTCTACGATGCTTCGGTCAATGTCTATGACACAAAGGACGCGGAGTTGGGCATTGGCGGCAATGTGGCCCATAGCTTCGTGGAGATTACCGTATTCAACAGCGGCATGTAGTTTTGCGCGAAAGGCAACCCGGAATTGCGAAAAGGTGAGTACAGCTTCACCGGCTGTACTTTTTTCATGAAAAAGGCAGGCTCGAAAGCCTGCCTTTAATAATTTTCCAACAATCAATATTACTTATCCGACGATATCCGTCATACGATTAAACCGGCTTGCGAGCTCAGCCAGGTCGGACTGCGCGGCCGCGAGCTTCTCACGCTCCGCTTCCACGACGTGTTCCGGCGCCTTGCCGGTGAAGCCTTCGCTCGAAAGCTTCCTCTCAAGCGATTGAATGTACTTCTCCTTGTCGGCGACCTTTTTGCCAAGGCGCTCCAATTCGGCCTTCAGGGCTTCCAGATCATCGACCTTGAGGTAAAGCTCGTTCCCGTCGACGAGATTGTATAGGGCGCCCTCGGGACGCGGGTCACCGGTTGTGATGAACCTGATGCTGCCTGCTTTCGCAAGTGACTTGAATATCGCCATCTGCTCCTCGATAAGCGTCCCGGTATCTTCGATCGGACGGATAACGAACTCAACTTCGCGGCTGTCCGGAAGCCCGATCTCTTTCTTCAGGTTCCTCGCGGCGCGGATAAGCTTCATAAGCAACCCGAACCGCTCGACCGCCTTATCGCCGTCGATCTGGAGATTCAACCTCTCCGGCCATGGCTGCGTGGTAAGCGAGCCGCTGGCGGTATCAGGAAGTTCGCGGAAAATCTCCTCGGTCACGAACGGGATGATCGGCGAATAGAGCTTGAGGATCGTCCTGAGGCAAAGATACAGAATGTGGCACATTTTATCCTTGAGACCTTCGTCTTCGCCGTAGAGGTCGATCTTCGCGATTTCGAGATACCAGTCGCAGAATTCATCCCAGATGAAGCTGTAGAGCAGGTTCGACGCCATCCCGAAGTCATAGTTCTCCATGTACTTCGTGTATTCGTCCACCACGCGGTCAAGGCGCGTCAAAATCCACTTGTCGGCGAGTGAAAATTCGGCATCGTCGCCCTTGCCGCCGGGTTTCCACCGGAAGGTGAAATCGTCGGGCATATTCATCCTGACCAGCTTCGATGCGTTCCACAGCTTGTTGATGAAGAACCGCGCGCTCTTGAGTCGGTCGAGCGACAAGATGAACTCCTGCTTGCCGCGATAGCTGTTATGCATAAGCGTATGCCTTAGCACATCGCGCCCATGCTCGGCGATGGCCTGGTTCGGGTCGATGGCATTCCCCTTCGTGCGCGACATCTTCTCCCCCTTCTCGTCCCGCACAAGCCCGTGGAGCAGGCAGTCATGGAACGGCGTGTCTCCCATGAACTCCATCCCCATTATCGCCATGCGCGCGACCCAGAAGAAAAGGATATCGAACGCCGTCACGAGCACGTTCGACGGGTAGAATTTCTTCAAATCGTCGGTCTCATCCGGCCAACCCATGGTCGAGAACGGCCACAGCGACGATGAGAACCACGTATCGAGCACGTCGTTGTCCTGCCGAAGCTCGGTCGAGCCGCACACGGCGCAAGCATCGGGGTCTTCCCGCGCCACGGTGACATGCCCGTCGGGGCAATACCATGCGGGGATTCGATGTCCCCACCACAATTGGCGACTTATGCACCACGGGCGGATATTTTCGAGCCAGTCGAAGTAGACCTTGTTCCATTTATCGGTGATGAGATTCAGCCGGCCGTCCTTCACGATTTGGATGGCGGGCTTCACTATGCGCTCCATGTTCATGAACCACTGCTCGCTGACATACGGCTCGATCATGGTCTTGCATCGGAAACAATGTCCCACCGGATGAATATGCTTCCTCTCGCCGCGAAGCAGCCCCCTCTCGGCAAGCATCTCGAGTGTTTTCTTCCGGGCGTCCATGCGGTCCACGCCCTCGAGCGGAGGGAAAAGGCCGGTCATTCGTCCATCGGGCCCGATGCATTTAGGCATGGGCAAATTATGCCGCAGGCCGATTTCATAGTCGTTCGGGTCGTGCGCCGGGGTTATCTTCAGGCAGCCGGTACCAAGCTCGATATCGACATATTCATCGGCGATGAGGGGTATCTCGATATCCATCAGCGGCAGGATGACATTCCTGCCGACGATGTCGCTGTAGCGAGGGTCGTCGGGATGCACCGCGACCGCCGTATCCGCGAGCATCGTCTCCGGGCGCGTGGTGGACACCACGACCTCGCCGGTGCCGTCCGCGAGCGGGTAGGCGATGTCATAGAACGCCCCCTCTATATCCTCATGTTCCACTTCAAGGTCGCTTATCGCGGTGGCGCACGACGGACATTGGTTGACGATATAAGTGCCGCGATAGATGTCGCCCTTTTCGTACAACCGGACGAACACTTCGCGCACCGCGCGGCTGAGCATGTCGTCGAGGGTGAAGCGGATGCGTTTCCAGTCCATGGCGCATCCCATCTGCTGCACCTGCTCGATTATCTGGCTCGAATTGAGCTCTTTCCATTCCCAGACCTTTTCGAGAAATTTCTCGCGTCCGAGCTCTTCGCGCCTGATGCCCTTCGCTTCGAGCTGGCGCGAGACTATCATCTGGGTCGCGATGCCGGCGTGGTCATAGCCGGGAAGCCAGAGGGTTTCGAATCCCTGCATGCGCTTGAACCGGATGATGACGTCCTGCAGCGTGAAGTTCAACGCGTGGCCCACGTGGAGTCCGCCGGTGATGTTGGGCGGCGGCACGACGATGCAGAACGGCTTGCCGTTGCATGATTCCCGCGCCGCATCGGTCTCCGGCGCGAATAGGTCGTTCTCAATCCAGTAGTCATACCATCCTTCCTCAATTTCACCCGGGTCGTATGTCCGTTCGAGGAAGCCTTTTTCTCTTTTCGGTTTATCTGTCATCTCAATATGCCTCTCGTGATTTCAAATTATCCCCCCGGAAATACGCGGGGTACAAAAAACCCGCGAATCTCTTCGCAGGCCCGTTCCGTCCAGAGGTAAACAGCGCTACCCCGGGGACGGCCCGGGCCTCGTAACGCCGACGACTACGCGATTGAATATTTTGAAGATATGTAACATCGTTTTTATTGTCCGTATATTACCACAAAAGTTGCCTTCGTCAAGATAGGGACATTTGGAAACGCGCCCGGGTTCAATGGCGTAACATGAAAATCAACTCGCTTCTTCTATCAACTCATCCAGGGAACGCTTGCTCTTTGTCTTGCCCGGTTGCGGGCATTCGGGAAGCTCGACGCAGCCGGAATCGACATCCGCTTTCGTAATGCCGATTCGTTCCAGCCCCTCGATGGAGGGTGATTCGAACATGACCTTCATCATCAGGTTCTCGATGATGCTCCTCAGCCCGCGCGCGCCTGTCTTGCGTTTCATCGCGAGCTCGGCGATCTTCTCTATCGCGCCTTTCTCGAATGTCAGCTCGATGTCGTCCATCGCGAGTAACTCCTGGAACTGGCGCGTGACGGCATTCTTCGGCTCGGTCAGAATCCGGACGAGGTCTTTTTGTTCGAGGTCGTGCAGCGTGGTGATCACCGCGATACGTCCCACGAACTCCGGGATAAAGCCGTATTTGATGAGGTCCTGCGGAAGAACCTGCCTGAGGATTTCCGTACGCTCGAACCTGGTCTTGCTTTCGGGCACGGCACGGAATCCCATGGTCGATGAGCCGATGCGATTCCGGATAATGTCGTCGAGACCGTCGAACGACCCGCCGAGGATGAATAAAATATTCGTGGTATCGACCGGGATATACGCCTGCTCGGGATGCTTCCTCCCCCCGGTCGGCGGAACATTGGCCACCGTCCCCTCGATTATCTTCAACAGCGCTTGCTGTACCCCCTCGCCGGATACATCGCGCGTAATCGATGGGTTATCCGAGGATTTGCGCGCCAGCTTGTCGACTTCATCGAGATAGATGATGCCGCGCTGGGTGGCCTGGATATCCTCGTGAGCGTTCATCAGGAGCTTAAGGATGATGTTCTCAACATCTTCGCCAACATAACCCGCTTCGGTAATCGATGTGGCATCGCTTATGGCGAACGGCACATTGAGCACGCGCGCGAGGGTCTGCGCGAGGAGCGTCTTGCCCACGCCGGTCGAGCCGATAAGCAGGATATTCGATTTCTGGATTTCCGTATCGATGACCGCCCGGTTGGAGCGTATGCGCTTGTAGTGGTTGTATACAGCCACGCTGAGCGCGATCTTGGCGCCGTCCTGCGCGATGACATAATCGTCGAGGAACGCCTTGATCTCTTTCGGTTTCAGGGCCGTGGAGAGTGCGTTATCCCCTTCTTCGCTCCATTTATCCGATTTCAAGACCTGGGCGCACAGGTCGACGCAGCTTTCGCATATATAAACCCCGCCCGGGGCGACCACGAGGCGGCTCGTGGGATCTTTGGGCCGTCCGCAGAATGAGCAATAAAAGCTGTCCGGGTCTTTTGGTTTCATCGATTCCCCTCCGAAGATTGAGATTCATCGTCCGGGTGCCGTCGGCCTACGACACCTTGTCCTTCCCGGTAGTCCTCTCCCCCGGATGAAGCACCTTGTCGATGAGCCCGTACTCTACGGCCTGATTGGCATCCATGAAGAAATCGCGGTCGGTATCCTTCTCGATGCGCTCCAAAGGCTGGCCGGAACGCTCATGCAGGATATGATTGATCTGCTCGCGGAGGCGCAGTATCTCCCGGGCGTGGATGTCTATATCCGATGCCTGGCCCTGTACGCCGCCGAGGGGCTGGTGCATGTGGATACGTGAGTTGGGCAGGGCGAACCGCTTGCCCTTAGCCCCGCCGCAAGCGAGCACGGTGGCGAAGCTGTGCGCCGCGCCCACGATGATGGTCGATACGTCGGGCTTGATTACCTGCATGGCGTCATAGATGGCGAAACCCGAGGATACTATCCCCCCCGGGGAATTAATATAGATATCGATATCTTTTTCGGGATCTTCTTTTTCGAGGAAAAGCAACTGCGCTACCACGATATTGGCGAGCATGTCTTCGATGGGCTCTCCGATGAAGACGATGCGGTCTTTCAGCAGCCGCGAGAAAATATCATAGCGCATAATGACGCCATGTGGATGCATCTCCTCTACAACCGGGATGTATGGCATATGCTATTCTCCTCCACTATCTGATTTTTCGGGCTCTTCTTCGTCAAGCGATGAAGTCCCGCAATCCTCCGGGGGGGCTTCACCGGGTTCCGGCAACAGGCATTCCGCGGCGGCTTCCTCGGTCGCCTGCGCATCCGGGGCCGCGGGTTCTTCCACTTTTTTCCCGATTTTATCATACTCCGCGGTCTCGGTGATATCATTCTTTTCGAGGAGCAGGTCGATCACTTTTTTATTCTTCAGGTCATTTCGGATCGAAAGCAGGAAATTCTGATCCTTGAGCATCTTCTTGATGTCCTTCGCCTTCAGCGTGCCCATGTACTGCATCATATAAATGTAGTTCTGAACTTCCTCGGGCTTGATCTCCACTTTTTCCTTGCCCGCGATTTCGTCGTAAAGCATCTCGATCTTGACCTGCTTATCGGCTTCCTCGGCGACGCGGTCGCGTATTTCCGCGGCCTGCTGCTTGTCGGCCATTATCTGGTCGAAGTCCTGGTTCTGCTTCCTGTAAAACCCGCGCATGTTTTCAAGGATGATCTCCTTGCGGCTCTCGATGAACGACGGCGGCGGGGTCAGGCTTACGGTATTGAGCAGGAATTCCTCGATAGCCTCGGTGGCTTCCTTCCTTTTCAGGTCGCTATTGTTATTCTCGATTGATTTTCTAAGCTCTTCCCTGAGTTCCTCTATGGTTTCAAGGCCGATCTTTTCCCGGAGGAATGCCTCGTCAAGCTCGGGAAGCTTGAACTCTTCAATTTTAGTTATCAGGGCATGCGACGCCAGCGTGCGTCCGCGGACTTCCAACTTGGGGAATTGGTCCGGTATGACTATCTCGAAATCTTTCTCCTCGCCCTTCTTCATCCCACGGATGGCGTCGGCGAGCCCGGGGATACTGTCATCCTTCCCGAGATGGAGCACATATGTTTCCTCCATCCTGAAAACTTCCGGGGGCTTCTCGCCTTCGGCGACTTCCGCATCGGGAAGGGGTTCCGCACTACCTTTGAGCCGGAAGGTCACATAATCGCCGTCCTCGCATCCACGGTCGGCCACCTCGAGGCGCTCGGCGAACCGCAGCTTCAGCGACTCAACCGCCTTGTCGACATCGTCGTCGGTAACATTACGCTCATGGACGAGCAGCTTCAGGCCCTTGTAAGTAAAATCCGAAATCACGGGCCAGGTTTCTATAGTCGCGCTGAACGACACATCTTCGTCGGGGACGTCTTTCAGTTCGGCAAGCATGGCCGCATCGACGTCCGGCCGTGATATAGGCTTGAGATCGTGCTCCTCGATCGCGGAAATGATCGTATCGCTGACGATTTCGTCCTTGATGGCGTCGAACACCTGCTTCGCGCCGATGTGCTTGTCTATGATGTTGCGAGGGGCTTTTCCCGCACGGAAGCCCGGGATCTCGATCTCGCTGGCATACGCGTTATACACCTTGTCGGCCATGCGCCGCCAGTCATCCTTCGTAAGTTTGATATCGATCCTTATACGGGAGAGGTCGATTTTTTCGTAACTTGACTCCATAAAAGAACCTGTTTCAGCAGAATTTCGATAAAAAAAATCAGCGGGAAACGGGGCTCGAACCCGCGACCTTCACCTTGGCAAGGTGGCGCTCTACCAACTGAGCTATTCCCGCA
>CAZSPL010000180.1:0-8611 GCA_964608735.1 uncultured Planctomycetota bacterium
CTCACCAATCCCGATGCGTGGGCCGTGGAGTGGGACATCCCCGGCGGCGACAAGGTCAACCCATTTCGTGCGTACGCCAAGGAAGAAACCAACCGTGTCTTCCCGGGGCTGGCTTCCAAGGTTGAAAACTACCTCGTTTACATCCCTCAGCCCCCGCAGTATCAATCAATCCTTTACGTCGTCGATGCATCCTGGCCCGGTAATTGCAAGGAACCGTATGAGATAACGAACTTCTGGCAGGAAGCAATATATGATTCAATCGGATCGCAAGGCAATATTTATGTCGATGTGAGCGACTGGCAGGACGACGTCGATTATGTGTCGATATGGATCCCCGATGTCTCGGGGACCGAAGAAATCCAATTGAATCACCTGGCGGGAAACGTCTGGACAGGCCACGTCACAAACAGCGAAGGCGCCCCCGCGGGAAATTACAGGGCGGGCGTGGTGGCGGCATCGTTCGGATTGGAAGTACACGCGTTGTATAACTACTTCCCGCTCACTATCACCGAATCCTCGACCGCAAGCGGCTGGGCGCGAACATGGGGCGGCATCGATGCCGAACGCGGCTATGGCGCGGCGACGGATGATGCAGGCAATATATATGTGACCGGATGCTTCAGCGAGACTGTCGATTTCGATCCCGGCGGCGGGATCGATAACCACATTTCTGAAGGCGAATATGACGCCTACCTCACTAAATTCGATTCCAACGGCAATTTCATCTGGGCAAAAACCTGGGGCGGCCCCAACAGGATTATCGGCGAAGCTGTCGCGGTCGCCCCGAGCGGAAATATATATGTAACAGGAGGTTTCTTCGGGTTGATCGACCTCGATCCCGGCCCGGGAACCGACGTGCATACTTCAATGGGCGAATCCGATGTTTTCCTTTGCAAATTCGATCCCGACGGCGGTTTCCTCGTTGGAGGCACATGGGGCGGCACGGGGGATGATTCCAGTTACTGTATTGCGGTCGATACGAACGGAAATGTGATTGTCGGGGGGTACTTCTCGAGCACAACAGACTTCGACCCGGGGCCGGGAACAGATCAGCATTTCTGCAACGGATTGGACGATGCATTCATCAGCAAATTATCTTCGAACGGGGCTTTCATTTGGGCACGCACATGGGGTGGATCCGATTTCGACCAGTGCTTAGGGGTGGCCGTTGACGGCGACGGCAATGTTTATTGCTGCGGCTCGTTTTTGGGGAGTATCGACTTCGATCCCGGCACGGAAACGGAACAACATAGTTCCAACGGGGAAGAAGATGCATTCCTCAGTAAATTCTCTTCAACCGGGGATTTATTATGGGCGCGCACATGGGGCGGCGTCTCTTCCGATCTCTCACAGGGAATTGCAACGGACGGTGATTATGTATTCACTGTTGGATGGTTTTTCCAGGCAGTTGATTTCGATCCCAGCCCAGGAACCGAAGAACACACATCTGCCGGCCAGTCCGATGTCTTCCTGAGCTGTTTTAATGCGGCAAGCGGTTTGGAGTGGGTTGACGTCTGGGGAGGCGAAAATTTCGATGCACCATGGGCCATAGCACTGGACAGCGCATCACATCCGTACGTCACCGGCCAGTTCGCGGGATGCGTCGATTTCGATCCGGGGGCCGGCGTCGATGAGCATACCGCCATGGACGATACGGATGTTTTCATAAGCAAACTTGATTCGGACGGCGGCTTCCTATGGGCCCACACCTGGGGCGGGGATACCATGGAGAACAGCTACTCGACCTGTACGGGTGTCGATGGCAGCGCGTACGTCGCGGGTGCGTTTGCGGGAAGCGTCGATTTCAACCCCGGCCCCGGCGAGGATATTCACATCTCCAACGGCTCAAACGACGTTTTCCTCATCAAATTCCCCTTTAATGGGAAATGGTAAAATCCATGTAAAAGCTGATTATCAGTATAAATTCCTGTTAATATTTCCTTCCGAAAATGCTAAACTGCTGAGCGCAGCGGGAGGTATCCCGCTATTCACTTTCATGGAGGCGTATATATGCGTGATGTCCTGTATGTGGCGCTTATAGCCACGTTTATGCTCTTCCTGACACTTGGGTGCTCAAATGGAATCGGGGGTGCGGTCGTTCCGGAATCAACGCCGGATTCGCATCAGCAGGCGGCTTCGGCTTCCGAAGACGCGGCGCTCTGGGGAATGTGGGATTTCTATTTCGATCCCGCCGAGCTCAAGGTGGAGGTCGTGCCGGTGCGCGACGCCGCGGCGCATTTCGATGTCACCACCATGATTCTTCCTCCGAACTGCGACAATTGTCTCGTACTCGCGGTGAATTCATTCAATCCCGGGACGGGAATCATGGATATCGATGTTTCGCTTCGTAACCCCGAGGCCCTCGCCGGGCGCGATGTCCGCGGCATTCTTTACACGAACGCGGCGGGACACCTGTTGATGAATCCCGACGACTGGACACCGATTTTCGATATCGCGGGCGGGATGACCATCAATCCATTCCGGTCGTTCGCGAAGAGCGAAACGAATCGTATCTTCGCCCCGCATGCGGTTCACACGGAGAATTACCAGGTTTACATACCCACGCCGCCGCAGTACTGGGCCATAAGATATGCGGCGACCGCGTTCTGGCCCGGCAACTGCAAAGAGCCGTATATGATCGACGATTTCCAGCAGCTCGATGAAATCCCCGCGTACACCGGCTCGTCGGGTACGGTGCAGGTGTATGTCTATGACTGGCAGTCGAACATCGATTATGTCAGGCTCTATGCGACCGAGATCAACGGCCTGGAATATATCGAGATGACGAACACGAGCGGAAATATATGGCAGGCCGATGTGGTCAATTATGAAGGCGCGCCCGCGGGGGAATATGAAGTCAAGATAGAGGCGCATTCCGAGGGCACGGCTGACATCGCCCTCTATGATTTCGCCACGGTTACATTGAGCGAGCTTCCCCCTGCGCAGGGATGGGCGCGGAACTACGGTGGAGGCAATGCCGATATCGCTTTTGATGCAAACCAGAACATCTACGTCACAGGTCAAGCATGGGGCACCGCCGACTTCGATCCCGGCCCGGGTGTGGCTGAGTATGTGTCCAAGGGTGACGCGGACTGCTGCATAATCAAGTTCGACCAGTACGGCAATTTCCAGTGGGGAGTCGGATGGGGAGGTGCTGACAGGGATTCCTGCACAAGCGTGGATGTCGATCCTTCGGGAAATGTTTATCTTACCGGTTATTTCAAACAGACGGTGGATTTCGACCCCACCGGAACCGTGGAAGAGTATTCCACCCCCCAGGATTACGGGGCGTTTCTGTGTAAATATGACAGCGACGGCAACTATCTCTGGACGAAGGTCTGGGGAAACAACGGCAACCCCGAGGTCAGGGCGGCAGGACAGCATGTCGCTGTCAGCGGCACATCCGCGATTTATGTCACCGGTTACTATGAAGGCACCGTTGATTTCGACCCGGGGCCTGGTACAGAAAGCTATACGAGCATTCAATATGGCAATGACCTGTTCCTGAGCAAATTCAACGCCGATGGAGAGCTGCAATGGGCATTTGGTCTCGGGGCAGGCACTATTATCCCCGATGACATGAAAGCCGATGCCTCGGGCAATGTCTATATCGCCGGTTATTATGCGAGCAACAGTGTCGACTTCGACCCGGGACCCGGCTCGGACGTACATGTGGCCGAATGGCACCAGAGTTCCTTCCTCGCGAAATATACCCCCGACGGTGAATTAGGCTTCGCGCGTACATGGGGCTTGAGCAACAATCATGATCAGGCAAAGGGCGTGTGTGTCGATGATGCCGGGCACATCTATGTCACCGGGTATTTCGAGGGAACGATCGATATCGATCCCGGTGCGGGTATCTATGAAGTCACGGTCATCGGCGGACAGGATGTGTATTTGCTGAAACTATCATCCACGGGGCTTTTCCAATGGGTCCTAACATGGGGCAGCGAGGGTAGCGACTACGGCTACAGCGTCGAGAATTATGGTAACAGCGCCGTCTATGTTACGGGTGGATTCTGGCATGGCATGGATTTCGATCCCGACCCGGTTGACGAAGATATCAAGCCCGTCGGGTGGAACATAGGCATGATAGGTTTCCTCAGCAAGTTCGATTCGACCGGCGATTACCAGTGGGGACAATACTGGGGCGGTGGCGTGTATTATTCGTCAAATGCCATGAACCAGGCCCGCGTCTGGCAGGGAACCGGCGATGTGTTTATCACGGGTTATATCGCCGGCGCGGTCGATTTCGACCCGGGCCCGACCGAGGACATCCACAATCCATCCAACGGCGGAGGCGCGATACTCGCCAAGTTCACGGAGGACGGCACTTGGTAGCAAACCGATTCATTCTTGAAACATCCCAACCGCGCGACAATGCGCGGTTTTTTCGTTGGGGCTTCAACCATTAAAAAACGGCATCAGACCTGTATAAACACGGGTTGAAAATGGTATAATGCCCGCGCTTTAAAAAGACCTAAACACAAGAATAATCATCAAGTTTATTGGTTGGAGGATTGACATGTTAAAATCTACATGTAAGGCATTTATCATTCTGCTTACCGCGGTGTTCGCCATCGGATGCTCGGGTTCGGGGCAAAGCCCGGTCACGCCGCGGGATAACCCGGTTACACCGGATTTACCGGAGCAGATTTCGAGGGAAAGCGCTCCGGCAGTGGAATTGCCATCGCAGCGCATCCTCTGGGGTGTTTGGACGGTGAGCTTCGACCCGGTTGAAATGAAGATCGTTGCGCTTCCGGCGAGGGAGCTTCTCGCCCACTACAATATAACCGACATGATACTTCCCCCCGCCTGCGAAGACTGCTTCGATATCGCGGTGAATTCCTTCGACCCGGTGACCCGGATCCTCGATGCCGATGTCACATTGCGCAATCCCGCGCCGATCGGGGCGCACGACGTACGCGGCATCATGCACGTTACCACGTTCGGCCACCTGCTCACTAATCCCGACGCCTGGACAAAGTTCTACGATGTCCCCGGCGGGATGGACATCAACCCGTTCAAGGCATTCGCCAAGGACGAACCGAACCGCACATTCGCCGGACTCGCGGAACACACCGAGAATTACCTCGTCTACATCCCGCAGCCACCGGTCTATGCAGGCATCACCTTCGCGGTTGATGCATCGTGGCCCGGAAACTGCAAGGAGCCGTATTCGATAGAGAATTTTGGTCAGGATGATCCGCTTTATCCCGTCGACGGCTCTTCCTGCGATATCCATGTCGATGTCATCGACTGGCAGGATGATGTCGATGCCGTGCAGATAGAAGTTCCCGAAATTACGGGAACTGATTATGTCGACCTGGCTAATACTACAGGCAATACATGGACACTCCAGCTCACGAATAACGAGGTCGCCCCGGTGGGGGATTACGAGGCCGTCATCAGCGCGACATCGGCAAATTCAGGTGAGACGAAACTTTATGACGTTGTCACGATCACCATTACCGACACCGACGGACCGATCGTCACCGGCATCGATCCGGACATGGCGGAACTCGGTGATGATATCGTCGACGCGGCGATAACCGGCTCGAATTTCCTCGGCCCGTGCGAAGTTGAGCTCTGGGCATACGAATACGCCATCACCGCGACTAGCGTCGAAGTGATAGACGCAAACAACATAACATGCGATTTCAGCATTCCCCTCGAAGCCTGGCTCGGGACTTACGATGTGCTGGTGCGGAATTTCGACGACAAGGAAGGCGTCGGGGAAAGCCTTTTCGATGTCCTGCCGCCGACGCCGGTGGTGGACGGCATCGTGCCGGACCACCAGTTCGTAAACCACGGGGTCGAGGGTGCGGAAATCACCGGTGATAATTTCACCGCGCCATGCTATGTCGAGCTGAACCATGAAGGCTTTGCGATCACCACAACCGGCGTTGAGGTCATCAGTGCAACCACCATCAACTGCGATTTCAATGTGCCCATGGATGCGGATATCGGGCTGTATGACGTGAGGGTCATGAACAGCTATGAATTATTCGGCACTGGCGCGGAGATGTTCAGCGTTGAATGCCCGATGCCGGTAATAGATTACACGATTCCCGAATCCGGGCAGACGGGAAGCACGCTTGTCGGCGTTGAAGTGCACGGAGATTACTTCATATATCCCGGCATGGAGCTTCGCCTGAAAATGGATGGGGAAGCGGATATCATCGGCTACAATATCTCGTCGGTCGACCATACATTGTTCTACTGCGATTTCGATATCCCCGAGGGAGCGGTTCCCGGCGATTGGGATATGGAAATCCGCAACGGCTGCGGCGAAGTCAACCTGTGGGAAGAATCATTCGAGATCCTGTCACCCGAAGGATGGGCACAAACATGGGGCGGCCCTGATGAGGATGAAGCGTTGGATATGGCGTTTGACGACGACGGTAATTCCTACGTCACCGGGTATTTCAGAAACACTGTCGATTTCGACCCGGGCCCGGGCGTAGTGGAGCGTACCTCGGTGGGCAGCGAAGATGCGTTCGTCTGCAAGTTCAAACCGCAAGGTGAACTTGAATGGGCACTTACATGGGGAAGCACCAGCGGCGATCGCGGCTATGGCGTCGCCGTCGACGACTCAGGTGTGGTGCTTGTTACAGGGCACTTCCAGGGAACCACCGACTTCGACACCGGCGACGGCACGGAAGAACATACCCCGGTCGGGGCCACGGATGCTTACCTGAGCGCATTCTCATCGGAGGGTGAATTTTACGGGGTGAGTACATGGGGAGGCGCCTCGTCCGACGCCGGCCTCGCGGTCGTCGCCGACGGCCCGGATGCTTATGTTACCGGTTTATTCACGGGTTTCGTGGATTTCGACTGGGATGATGTGGATGTAGAAAGCCGCACAAGCGTTGGTGCCACCGATATATTTATACTCAAGGCCGTCGGCGAAGGCGACTTCGGCTGGGTTCAAACCTGGGGCGACACTTCCAACGACGAAGGCGAATCGGTCGCGGTTGACAGCAGTGGAAATGTCTATGTCTGCGGAACCGCGAAGGGCTACAGCGTTGATTTCGACCCCGACCCCGAGGATGTCGATTTGAAAGACGGCGGTCCCAATTGCTGGGGATTCCTTTCCAAGTTTGACTCTACGGGTGATTACCTGTGGTCCGGCAGATGGGGGAACAACTCGGATACGTACGCGCCGGGCGTCGCGGTCGATGGCGACGACAACATATATGTTGCCGGCAGCTTCATGTGGTATAACATTGACCTCGACCCCAATACCGTTGGCGAGGACATTCATGTCAACAGCAGCAAATCCGCCTGTTACCTGAGCAAATTCGATTCCAGCGGAGATTACATATGGGGATTACACTGGGGCGGTACCGATGAAGATGGGGCTCTCGGTGTTGCCGCGAACTCCTCCGGGGACATCTTTGTCTCCGGTTATTTCACGGGAGACGCCGACCTCGATCCCGACGAAGTGGATGTCGATACCCACACGGGTTTTGGCATGAATGCTTTTTTCAGCAGATTCGATGCTTCCGGGGATTACATCTGGGGAAAAAGCTGGGGTTCCGAGAAT
Source organism: uncultured Planctomycetota bacterium (assembly GCA_964608735.1). GTDB lineage: Bacteria > JAJVIF01 > JAJVIF01 > JAPKYR01 > CAZSPL01 > CAZSPL01. Next base: position 7,550 of record CAZSPL010000180.1, read on the forward strand.
ACCGCCCAAGGCGTGGGAGTGGCCGCGGGCGATACCGGTGATTCCTGGGTTACAGGCTGGTTTCAGGGCACGGCGATTGACTTCGACCCCGATCCCGAAGCCGAGGACTTTCATACATCCAACGGCTCCCACGATGTGTTCCTCAGCAAATTCCTTCCCGACGGCACATGGTAGTACGATTCGATATTCCTGAAATTCAAACCGCGCCTCGCTGGCGCGGTTTTTTTATAATCGGATACTCCCGCGACGTGGTGCGCCTTCCCGAAAGTATGGTACAATCTGGATATCCCACTCAGTTATTCGCCTCCCTGAAAATCAGGTTCGTGGAGGAACGGTAAATTGCAGCACGTCATCAAGTTGATTCTGGTCTGGGGGATAGTGCTGCCTTGCGTCATCGGCGGATGGGGATGCAAGGGCGGCGCGGTGCCGGAACTCGGCGGTATCACGGGTCCGGCATCGTTGGATGAATACGGATACACCGAATATTCGGTATCCGTCGGCAATGCCACCGGCGCGACATTCCTCTGGTCATGCGATCCGGCGAGTGCGGGACATTTCGACAGCCCCGATTCCATCAAAACCGGCTTCGCCGCATCGATGGTTACGCAGGATACGCCGGTCAAGATCAGCGTAGCCGTGGGAAGTCAGCAGTTCGAGCCTGTTGTGCTGAGCAAGGGGATAACGGTGAGGGATTCATTGTGGACGCGCACATGGGGCGGCGGTGAAGCGGACACTGCCAGGTCTGTCGCGGTAGATAGCTCTGGTAATGCTTATGTTACTGGGGTTTTCAGAGGTACTGTAGACCTTGATCCTGGCCCGGGAATCGATGAGTACTCAGCCATTTTCCCAGGCGTCGATACATTCTTGAGCAAGTTTGATCCTTCCGGCAATTTCCAATGGACCCATGTATGGGGTGCCACTGATTCCGAATGCGGACCCGTGCTCGCTGTGGATGAGAGCCGCAACATATACGTCGCTGGTGCTTATGATTGCACCGTAGACTTCGATCCCGGCCCCGGGGTGGACGAGCATACTACTATCTCCTATTTTCCCGATATGTAC
>CAZSPL010000181.1:0-8531 GCA_964608735.1 uncultured Planctomycetota bacterium
ATGTAGATATGTTCGTTGTAGAGGCCGTCCCTGATGTAAACCGTATCACCGGCCTGCAGCGTCTCGGCGGCGTGGCCTATCGTAAGCCATGGCGAATCGATGGTGCCGGGATTCGAATCGTCCGCCGACGGATGATTCGCATCGACATAATAGACCATCCCGCTTCCCGCGTCGGACACCGGCGGCGGAAGCGCCATCTCGCTTCCCGTGGCGCACGCCATCGACGGAAGCAAAAGGATAATCACGGCTATGCTGTGTAACAGGATTGCTCTTTTCATCTTCATCGCCTCCCGCGAATTTCCGCTGATTGTAATATCCCGCACCGATTAAAACAATCTCCCGGGCGCGGCGATTCATGGTTCGTACATGATGGATTGAGCGGATATGTCATGTTCGCTTTGATATCGCCGGCTATTCCGGGCTATTTGATTCAGCTATCCCGCTTTAATATACTTCCACCCGATGCCCGATGATGCGATGATACGCCGGACGCGCCGCGCTCGAAGGGCGGCTCTCGTCGCGCTCTTCCTCGCGGCGCTCGCGCTGAGGGTATGGGGCATGGGATTCGGGCTTCCACAGCAGGTGCATCCCGACGAGCCCAACCTCGTCGAACGCGCCGTCAACATCGGCCTGAAACACGACTTCAACATGTCCTACTTCCTCTGGCCGAATTTCATGATTTACATGCTGTATTTTGAATACATCGCCGCCGGTCATATCGCCGGTTTCCTCGGCATATTCCCGCGCGTCGATGATTTTCTCGTGAAATACTACATCGACCCGGGCCTGTTCATGTGGATGGGCAGGCTTACGGCGACCGTATTCTGCCTCGGCGGCATGGCGTGCATCTATCAGCTCGGGAAGAAGGTGTCCGGCATTCCCGCCGGGATTGCGGCGGCGTTGCTGATGGCGTTCAACCTGCTGTTCGTCACGCATTCACGCTACATCGCCCCCGACCTTCCCGCCGCGTGCCTGATGATTTACGTCTGGCTGTGCCTCATCTATTACACCGATTCCGGGCGGACGGGCATGCTTTATTCGGCGGCGTTCGTCGGCGGTGTCGCGATGAGCACGAAATACAACGCCGCGCTGATACTCGTGCCGGTTATCATAGCCGCGTTGTCGAACGTCCAGCGATGGCCGAAGGGGGATGTGCCCGGATTACGCCGCCGGTTGTTCGGCTATACGCTGCTGTGCATCGCGCTGTTCGTGCTTGGCTTCGTCCTCTTCACGCCGTTCAGCGTCCTGGACTACCGGGAATTTATGAAGCAGGTGAGTTACCAGGCCGGGCTTCAGTACCTCGGGCACGTCGGTATGGAAGCGAAGGGCTCATCGCTTCTCGAAATCGTGAAATATTTTCTTTCCCCATACGGCTTGGCTCTCGCGATACTCGCGGTTTGCGGCATCGTAATTTCAAGGATGTCGCTCACACGCGCGATGATACTCTTCTCATTCCCGGTGCTTTATCTCATCGCCGTTTCAGGATGGACGGTCTGGAATGAAAGATACATGCTGTATTTCTTCCCGGTCATCTTCCTGTTCGCCGGTATCGGCATAAGCGGGCTCACTCGCTTGATTGCGCCGGGGAAAAGGGAAACCGCGGCCGTGTTCATCGCGCTCGCGGTCTCGTCGCCGTCGATATACCATGCCGTTCAAGGCGCGATAATCATGAACCGCGAGCATACTGTCGTCGCGGCGGAGCGTTGGATAGAGCAGAATATCCCGCACGGGAGCATTATGTTCATCGAACAGGGAGGGCCGAAGCCGTACAGCATCTCGACGGTGAAGGAATTCAAGCTCGATGTGTATCCGGTGTATGCCTACGAGCAGCCGGAATTGTCATCGAGCATGGAAACACTGAAGTATACTCCCATGGAAAAACTGCGGATGCTGCATCCCACACCGGAGTATATCGTGTCGACGGGCTATACCCTCGACCGCTACCTCGACCCCGCGGCGCTGAAGAAATATCCGGAGTTGGTCAAACCATGGATTGAATATTCGGAATTCATCGATGCCAATTGCGTATTGTTGGCCGAATTCCGTCCGGGGAAACAATATTCGGGATGGTGGATAAAAATCTATCGCTTGCCCGAAGGCGCGCTTCCTATTTCTTAAGCAAAAAAGTCTCATGGGCTTTCTTGATGGCCGGTGCCGGGCCCACGAAGACAACATGGTCGCCCGCTTCGATTACGGTGTCACCGCGCGGGACCACGAAACTTTTCCCGCGGATCACCGCTGCCACTACGCATTCACGCGGGATGTCGATATCCCGGATAGGCTTCCCGGCTATACGGGCATTTTCCGGGACGATAACTCCGACGAGGCTGGCTTCGCCCGTGCCGATCTCAAAAAGCTCGGCGACGCCCGGGCGGTCGAGATAGTTTTCCACCATGGCGGCGGTTGCCCAGGGCGCGCTGATGGCGACGATACCGTTCTCTCTCAGCAGGTTGACATAATCGGGATCCTGGACGATGGCGATGACCCGCGTCATCCCCAGCCTCCTGAGTTGCAGGGCGGCGATGATGTTGCGGCCGTCATCATCCGATGTGGCGATGGCGACATCGATGTTTTCCAATCCCACCTGTTCCAGCAACTCCTTCCTGGTGCCGTCGCCCTGGAATATCGGGACATGGTATCGCTGTTCCAGCTCTTTGCAGCGCTTTTCATCCTGCTCGATGAAAGTTATCTGATGCTCCGCCGAGCGAAAGACCAGGCGGTACTCATCTTTCGCCAGGAGCCGCTCCGCGATATTTTGACCGCTGATTCCTCCATCAATGATGAGCACGTGCATATGTTTCCTCCTTCTCAATTGAATCCCGAGTTTCAGGCTCCGGAATGTTTGGGGTATTCTTCGAAGCTCGGCGCGGTTGGCCGGGCGCATCAAATAGATAGCGCCGCCCGCCAGCGTGAGCATGCCGCCCGAAAAAAGGCTTCTTGTTTCCAGCGCCGGGACGAACAGCCAGCATGAGAGTACACCGAGGATCGGCACTATGGGAAACAGGACGACCCTGAAAGGAAGCCGGAGATTGGGCATGCGCCTGTGCAATGAGACAACCGCGTAATTGACGATTCCCAGGGCCATCAGAAAACCGAAGTCGCTCATTGAAGCCGCGAACTTCACGATCCCGCTATAGCTGAAAAAAGCCACCACCAGCGCGCAAGCAAGCAGCGAAATATGCGGCGTCCGGTAGCGGCGATGCAGAGTGGCGAAGATGCCGGGGAAATGCCGGTCGCGCCCCAGCGCATAGAGAACCCTCGCGCTTGCGCCAAGGGTTACGCTGAAAGCCGAGAGGCTGGCCATTATGGTTGCCAATACCGCCGCCCAGCGTCCCCAGTCGCCAAACAGGTATTCGGCGGTATAGATGAATGGGACATCGCTCTTGGCCAACTCCCTGTATGGAACCGCCCCCATCATGACCAATAAAACCAATACATAAATCACAATACCCACTGCCAGCGTAATAAGTATCGCCCGTGGGATTGTCTGGCCGGGATTGATGATCTCTTCGGATGCCACGGTGATGAGTTCAAAACCCACGAAGGAAATATAGATAAGCGCCATGCCCGGAAGAAATCCGCTCCATCCCAGGGGAGCCAGGGGCACCAGGTTCGGCGCTTTGAGATGAAAGACGCCCAGCATGGCGACCACGACAAGAACCGCCAACTCGATGAGATTCATCACCGTGATGACTTTGATCGCCTCGGACATGCCTCGGAAGTTGATCAAAGTGAAGATGGTGATGGTGATGAACGTCACGAGCGCGATGCTCACATCCGGCAGGAAATAAGCCCGGATCGTAAGCGCAAAGATGATGACATACAGGGCGCAGCCCAGCGTATTGCCGATCCAGAAAAACCACCCGGTAAAAAAAGCGACTGGCCGGGGAAGGGTGCGGCTCGTGAATGAGTATCCCCCCCCGGCGATGGGAATGGAGGCCCCGAGTTCGCTGTAATTCAGGGCTGTGAATACCGTGACGATTCCCATGACCAGGTAGACCAGGATACCCAGCGGGCCGACTATGTGCGCCAGTTCCCCCGGAAGCGCGAAGATGCCCGGGCCCATCATGGCGCCGATGCCTATCATCACCGCCATGAACAGGCCGATATTGCGTTTGAATGTTACCCGGTCAGGCATCGCTCCGAATTCCGCTTGTTATTTGAGACAGCCGCGGATGGCAGCCAATCTCACAATACGTTTCGATATATTATGCCTGCCGCCGCGCCGATTGCAAGAAGGGATGAGCCTGTTGAAAAAGTAGATGTTTCGGGCTATCCTGTTTCAATGAAATTAATTGGCTCCTACCCCGGGTGACTACCAATCAATGCGGTGTTCGCTTAAAAATGTGCCATTCGGGACAGTCCCGCGGGCTGCCGGGCATCCTGAAGCCGGGGAATCCGGCAATGGGCGGCGCGCTTAATCCTTCAGGTTATATTCATTATAAGACGGCACCGGTGCGGTTTTGCCGGGGATAACCTCAACTATACTGCTGAATTTCTCAATACGAACGTGATCCGGATTGTAAAGCTCCACCGTATAAACGCCTGGGGGAACATGGATTTTAAAATGCCCACCACGGTCCGGTGTGCCTTCCGAGACAAGATTTCCCTCCGCATCAAAGATTTTTATTGTATGCAGATCCTCATCCAGACGTGTGTTAATATAACCGTCCAGGGCGGGCATGTTTATGGGGTTTGATGGGTCAAATTCCGAGCTTGCGATAGCCGCGAGACCCTCGGAGAAAAACGCGAGCGCTTCGAATTGCGGCTCTATCGCCATTTCACCTCCGGTGTTGATGAATCCCCACTTGTCCCCGACTTTCACACAAGCCATGCCATCGAAGAACGGCATCCCCCTGTCGAAAACGGCATCGCCCACAATTTCGCCTTCGGCGTTGATGCAATGGTATTTTCCATCTTCGGATACAGCGATAGCGCGTCCGTCGACAAATATTGAGCCATTCCCCATGACGTTATCGATAACCCATTCGCCGCTGGTGTTGATATATCCTATGGTAAAGGAGTCGCTGTCTTCGCTTATTATTGCGGCATATGCAAGCCCCTCGAAGAATGGCTTGACAACGTCGAACGTCGGCTCTATGACCCAATCGCCCTGTTTGTTGATGAATCCCCATTTTCCCGGTTTGTGCAACGGAAAGCCGTAACAACACGGCTCATAACCTTCTTCAGCAACCAGCGCGGCCGCGAGTCCTTCGTGGAAATCATAAGCTTCATCCAATATTGGCTCGATGACATATTCGCCGGTATTGTCCACGAAGCCGAATTTATAATCAATACCGACAACTATCTTTATGCGCCCCAAGCCCTCGAAAAAATTGTATGCTTCGCGCCACTCGGGCTTGCCCAGGAGCTGACCATCCCCGGCAATATAGCCGGTTCTTAAATTGTTTTCCGTATTATGATAATATGTTAATAAGAGCCCGTCAGGGGCCCCATCCATGCCGCATGATCGCGGTTCGCTGATTACCCGGCCTTTCCGATTTATAAAAAACTTCATCCCGTCTTTCTCCACCCGGGCTTGCCGGTTGAGAAAAGTCTCGGCGCGATTATATCCCGGGCCGATCACCGTTTTGCCCTTCTGATTGATATACCCCCATTCGGCCGACTTCTCCCTCCCCCACCTGACGCGCGCGAGGCCATCGCTGAACGGCCCGGCCATAGTGAATTCAGGGCCGATCACAACGCTTCCAGTCTTATCGATGTAATAGAATTTGTAGAATTCGTTGCTGCTGTCGCCGTAAGGATCAAGGCTGGATATTTCATGGTCGGATTCCCAGTCGCCGGTAGGATTCTGCTTCAAGTATTCGAGCCGCTGTATGTCATCGAGCGGCTTGTATTCCACGGGCTTGCCCGCCCGGCTGCAGGATGTAACGGCAGAGACGCCAACCGCCATGATGATCAAGAATATAATAACCGTACGATTGGATGATCCCCCTTCGCGATGAACCTTGTTCAGACAGAATATCCGTCTTCTGAATACGCGCATATGAATTACCCCCGTGCCATGATTATATAAGGATACCACGAGACAAGCGAAAGTTCGTATTCCCGGCATCGGAATACCGGGTTACAAAAAACCGCCCACTTCAGGGCGGTTATATTAACAGAATGTGTGAGCAGGATATTACTCCGATGTCACCTTATACGCCGTTCCCTCGTATATCACAATAACTTCCTCGCCCACCGAGAAATACTGCGCGAGGTCTTCATCGTCCGCGATGAAATCGAAATAATCATCCGACAGGAATTCGACTTCCACCCACGTGTATGATTTCGACTCGTCATACTCCGTGTCGGTCCATACATCGTCCTTCAATATGAATGTCTTGTCGCCGACTTCCTTGATGTATTCCGATGCCGCGGCGGAATATTCGTCATCGAGTCCCGCCTCTTCTTCCATCTCCGACATCTCGCGGCTCATTTTCATCGCGCCGGCACCGCTGCTCGGAGCGGGAGACGCGCCGCCGCTCATCGTGAATCCCCGCACGGAATCCATCGGCATCGGCTCGGCCCACGGCTGCGATGGAATATCTTCCACGACGAGGTAACTCGTGTACGGCGTGATGATGCCGTACTGCTTGGCGAGCTTGACGATTTCATCCACGATTTCCTGGTTGTAGCCGTACATCCGCTCCTGGTTCAGCAGATATCCCACGCGACGTTTCGCCCATATTCTCGGCACGAAATCATTCTCGGCCCCTTTCTCGTCGACCGAAAGTTTGAACGTTTTCGTGTCGCTTCCCATTTTGCCTTTCAGCGTTATGTTCCCGACAAGGTTGCCGAAATACTTCCCGCTCAACGCCACCTGCGAGCCGAGGAAAATGTCAGGGATGTCGTCGGGATAGACCATGTCGGTGCGGAATCCCGAAAACTCCACTTCGCAATCGGTGAGCACCGGTGTCTTGATGCGCCCGTAGAACTGGCTCAGCGAGATCTCGATATCCTCCCCCGGCGCGACCGAGCCCGAGAACCCGCCGTTCTCCTTCGAAAGCCTGTCGACAAAGACGAAGTTCAAATCATAGCCGACGCCGTATGAAAATATCCGCGCCTGCCCTTCGTTCTTCGACAGAACATTGCCGAGTATGGTGTCGACATTCTGCTCGCCCACGGTGGGAAGCCCGTCGGTGAGGAATATCACGTATGTCGGGCGCGTGGTCGACAGTGGAAGGTCGAGTACTTTCTTCAGCGCGTCGTTGATGGCGGTACCGCCGCCCGCCGAAATCGTGTCGATGAATTCGAGCACATCGGCGACATTCGATGACGTCGCGTCCTTCCATCCGTCGTTATACGGCGTGACATCGCTCGCGAATGTAATCAGATTGAACCGGTCGTCGTCGTTGAGGTTGCGGAAGATATATTTGAGCGCGTCCTTCGCTTTCCCGATTTTATCGGTGCCCTCCATCGAGCCGGAGCGGTCGAGTATGAACGCGAAATCCTTCGGTATGTATTCCGTCTCGCTCGATGAAATCCCCGCCGTGATGAGCGCAAGGAAGAATCCCTCGTCGTCGCCGGTTTCATGGGCGATGAAATCGAGGCCGACTTCCTTCGCCGGGGCGACGAGGTAAAGGATGAAATCTCGCGTGGCGTTGTAGTTCGATTTCTCGAACGTGACATACGCCGCTCCCTTTTCCTGCTCTATCTTCACATCCTGCGTCGGGGAGAACACATTGGAGAGGTTGTCGATCTCGATATCGGCGTCGATGTTGAGCTTCCCGATGGTCTGGTTCGGGAACCCGCTCAAATCGAGCGGAAGATGCAGCTTGAACATCTCGCCGTCGCGCGTGAGAAGCTGGTCGTATTCAATCTCCACTTTCTTGTCGCCGTACGCCGGTATCGGGTAGATCCGGCACTTGATGACCCCCTGCCCGGCGTATTCGAGCAGCCCGGGGTCGCGCATGGTGCGCACGATGTCCTCGTATGTCTTCCTCGCCTGCGTGGCGTCGAGCACTTCCGACGCGAGCTTCTTGCCGTCGAGGTAGAGCGCGAAGTCGGATATCTCGGCATCGGCGGGAAGCGGGAACAGATATGTCCCTTCCTGGTCCCACCCGGTGTTGTTGTGGAAGATCTGCGTGATATGGAACTTCGCCCACTGGCCGGAGACGTCGATATCGGCATCCACTTCCTTCAGTGTGAGCCACTCCGACGGCATCGGGGGGGCGATGTATTGCGGCGGGGGAGGCTCTATCCATATCCCCTGGGCGCCCGCGGTGATCGAAAGGCAGAGCAGCATCAGAAGCATGGTCATCGCGGCGATGCCCATCCTCGGCAAGTCTCTCAGATTGTCCTTCATAGGTTCCTCCTGCTTTCCCGACGTCCGTACAATTTAATTGACATCGACGGGCCGCATCGCGTTCATCCGCTGAGGAAATTTTACGCGTACAGCCGGTAAATGCCAAATCGTACGCCGGATGTCATTGTTCGCAAAAGAGAAAAGGCCCGTCCGAGGGGCCTTGTTCTCCTCACTGTAAGTAAGACTCGCGGAGGAGGAAGGCGTTTAACGGATTTCCGGG
>CAZSPL010000182.1:0-8529 GCA_964608735.1 uncultured Planctomycetota bacterium
AATAATCGACGAGCAGGTTCTGCCCCTCGCTGATATCTGATGACGGCGTGAGTTCAATCACCGGGCGCGCGTGATATAAATCGAACGTGCCGGTGTAGCTTCCCGCATGCCCCATCAGCGGGTCATTGACATAATAGAAATCATCCCCTTCGGTATATTCGACGCTCCCGTCGAAGTTGGTCACCACGAGCGGCGCGCCGTCGCGACGATACAGGTTGATGAGCCCGGCGTTTTCGATGGTGATGTCGTCCAGCCAGAATCGTCCGCTGTTACCCGACCACATACCGATATACAACGCGACCGTCTCATAATGCCGGCTGTTGAAAATAACATAATATTGCGTCCAGTCCTGTGTCGAATGTATATCCCATGAAAGGAATTCCAGCGTATCGGTCACATCCGTGTTGAAGACCGCAAAATTGAAATTCCCCGCGGGCGAGAGTGCGTCGGTACGCATCCAGAATTTTATCGCGTAGCACTGCCACGGCTTGACGCTGATATCCTGGCGTATGCGGTCGTTGCCGTTCGGGTGATTCGTGAAATTCTCGAACCGTATGCTCGCACCGCCGGAATGCTTGACGGATGTATCCACGAACGTCTCCACCCCCGCACCGTCCATCTCGTTCCAAGTATCGAAATTCTGTCCCGCGTAATTCTCGAATCCGCCGTTGAGGATTGTCGTCGACGGGTCCTGCACCACATCGGCCTCCCCGCCGCTCACTTGAAACTCACAATCGACCACCGGCTGGCCTTCTATCAAATTCGGATTGTGACACAGCACCGCTCCAGAGTAGCCGATGTCCACGAGCGACGGCACCACCTTGATTCCGGCGCTCGCGGCGGCCGCGCAATATTGCTGGACATGCTGATGATATGTATCACTTTGAATATCGATCGTGCCTATCTTGAAATCGGCGAGCATCACCTTGTCATACCCGGCGGCCGCAGCTGTGCCGAGACGCGCGATGGCCTCGTCGAGATTGGCGTCGACAAGCAGGTTGCTGCGCTCCATATACCACAACTCATGCTCGGTCGGCTGCAACGGCGCGACCGTCAGCATCACAACCTGGTACGCCGTCAAATCGAGCCATGCCGGGGCTGTTTCGTTCTTCGTATCCTCGACGCTCACGAGGCACATGTACTCCCCGGCCCCGGCGGGAACGGTATTCCCGACAATCGTTTCATAATATGAATATGGGTAGGGATCGGCACCGTCAAGCATCCACGTCGCGGACGCCTGACCGTCCCACAAGCCGGGACATTCGATTAGCGGGTCGTTCAGTGTATCCTTCCCCTGCCAGTCATACACCTTTATCTTGAGCTTCGTCTGCCCGCCTTCCTCGGTAAGCCCCGCGCCCACCGGCTCTTCCTCCACTTCGATTCTCCACGGCTCCGGGGAATTCGCCTTCGGAGGGAAGCCTGTCATCGGGTCGGTAACCGGCTGCGAATATGGGAGCGCCCAGCATGCATCGACCGCGTAGCCGAATGCGGATGGCGAGTCCGGAAAATCTATCTCATACGTTCGGGTCTCGGATGTCCCGACGAGAAATGCCTTGCGTATGTTCCCGGGATCAGCGGATGCATAGCGCTTGAATCCATTCAATGTCGCGCCCGGTGCGGACGGCGTAGCCATATCGCCTTGCTGATATCCCTGCAATCCGCCCGGCCCCGCGCCCGCCGTCGATGCGTTGTAGAGCGATGTGAACCCGTCGGCGTTGATGAGCTGCCCTTCGCCGAGGTGCCGGTCTGATGTGAACAGCCCCGCCGATGGGAACGGGTGGTTGCCGTCGAAGATGCATATCCCGCGGACATCGAATCCCGTGAATGCCGCGTCATCGAACGGATGCCGAAGCTCGACATCGACGAGGAGCGTGCCGTTGCCGGACGGCGCGATATTCTTAACGTTGACGCAGTCAGTACATGGGACCTGTTCGAGAAACGTGAGCACATTCCAGTGACGCGCGGTCTCGCGTACGGGCAGAAATTTGATTTCCTGTTTTACGGAGTCGTAATTCCCGAGGAAATATGCCCACAGGTAATGATCGGCCTGCGATTCGCCGGAATGCCCCGGTGATTCGGGAAGCCCGTTCGAGACCGTGATGTTTGCTTCACCCGGTGTCGAGCATCCGCAGGTGGTGATAATCAGGGCAAGAAAGACTATCAGAGCGGGAGATTTGGCGGCAACCATATACGCCCTCCTTGGATTCTTGACATGATATAATCAGCCCGGTTCTACATCAAATTGCCGCGGAGATGAATAAATGAGGCCTGCAATAATAATCGGGATTTTGTTCGGAACGATCCTCCTTGTGGTCGGCTTCTGGCGGTTGCAGGGCGTTGATATGAAGGGGGAGTTCATCGACGCGATGAAGAACGGCGAGGTGCAGATATCGAAGGCGGATATACTGGATAAAGTATGGACAGACGATGAATACAAGACGGTCAAGGTGCTGCGTCTTCCCGGCAGCTATGGCCCGCCGCAGGCGTTGTCGCGCGAGATTCATATGGGTGGCGAATTTACTCTCAGCAGGGCGCAGTATTCATACCAGGCGCAGATTACCGACCTCGAAACAGGGATGATCCACATGTTCGGCTATACCCGCGCCCAGCCGCATAGATGGCTCTACGAGGGATTCCACCCCGATTCCGCCGCCGAGATGCTCGAACATCTCCAGGAAAAGGGAAGCAGGTATTGATGGATTGAATTATTACTCCGGCAATCACGGCGCCTGCATAATTCCGATACCGATATCCAGCGGCATCTTGAACATCCTCTGCCCGAGCTCGGTATTCATCATAAGCATCCCGTGCCCGTTGCCTTCCACCAACTTCACTTTCTGCAACAGCTCATCGGCGTTTGATTCTTCCTCGACTTGCTCCGCGACGAACCACTGCAGGAAATTTTCCGTGGCGAAATCCTTGTTGTCGCGCGCGAGGGCGACGAGGTCGTTGATGAGGCCGGTGACTTTGCGCTCATGGGACAGCACATTCTCGAATGCATCGACCGGATTCTTCCAGCCTTTCGGCGGCTTCTCGATGGCGTCGAGGGTGACGCGCCCGCCGCGACCCTCGATGAATGCGTAGAATTTCATCGCGTGATACTGCTCTTCGAGCGCCTGGATCTTGAACCAGTTCACGAACCCGGCGAGGTTCATCCCGTTGAACCACGCCGCCATCGCGAGATACAGGTAACCTGAATACATCTCCGCGTTCAACTGGCTGTTGAGGGCTTTCTCAATTTTCTTGTCAAGCATTTCGCATCTCCTCATTTGCTTTAGTTTTATGTTTCCCACCCCCCGCGTTCCGTAGAGGGGGAATCATTGTAGTATAACTTTATTCCGTCTCCAACCCAATCAGTGGATTATCCGGCAGCCCCGCCTTGACTCCCATCCATGCCCTGCACTACCATGCTCCCGCATGGAAAAATTCTCGCCTCGTGATTATTGGGAACAACGACTTACCGGGCAATTCGACCTCGGAAGCGTCGGCCATCTGAGCCTCGGAACCGCATTCAACAAATGGGCATACAGGATCAGGGGAATTGTTTTCAGAAGGCTGGTCAAGTCGCTGCCCGTCGACCCGCGTACCTGCGCAATCCTCGATATCGGTTCCGGGACCGGGTTCTATCTCGATCGATGGAAATCACTCGGCGCGGTTAATATCACGGGTTCGGACTTCACGGAGAAATCCGTCGCGGAACTGAGGGCAAAGTATCCGGACTGCGGCATTCTCAATATGGACATCGGCGGTACGATCGATGAATCGTTGGCGGGCGGATTCGACATCATTTCCGCCATGGATGTGTTGTTTCATATCGTCGATGACGCGTCGTAGTCCCGCGCGATTTCAAACCTTCTCGACCTGCTCAAGCCGGGCGGCCTGTTGATCTACTCGGATTTTTTCATCCGGGACAGTGAATTCAGGATCAAGCATCTTGCGGCGAGGAAGTTGAGTGGCATCGAAGATATGCTCAAGAGCGTTGGTTTGGAAATAGTATCCAGGCGCCCGTTGCTGTTCCTCATGAATGACCCGCTCGATGCGCGCTCCGATACATGCAACCGGTTCTGGTCGATGCTGAGAAAATATTGCCGAAAAAGCGAAACGCTCGGCGCGGTCATCGCCGCGATGCTGTTTCCGCTTGAATATATTCTTGTGTCGACAAGGCGCGAAAGCCCGACGACGGAGGTCATCGTCTGCAGGAAATCCGCGGGCATGGATGATACGAAAGCTCGCGAGCACTCCTCGGGAGAATGATATGCTGGTTATTGATATTCCCGGCAGGGAAGCGATGAACATCCAACACCTCGTGCTCGATTACAACGGCACGATTGCGTTCGACGGCAAGCTGATTACAGGCGTGCTGGAGAGGATGTTAAAGCTGTCGGGTTCGCTTCGGATTCACGTGCTTACGGCGGATACATTCGGCGGCGCGCGGATTGAACTTGCGGGGGCTCCATGCGAGGTTGCTATCATCGCGCCGGATAAACAGGATGAAGCCAAGGCAGACTTCGTTAGGGAACTCGGCGCGGGACAGTGTGTATGCATCGGCAACGGCGCGAACGACCACCTGATGCTGAAAGAGGCGGCGCTGGGAATTGCGGTAATACAGGAAGAGGGGGCGGCATGTAAAGCGGTCGGCGCGGCGGATGTCGTATGCACAAGTATAAACAACGCATTGGACCTGCTCGTGAATCCAAAGCGGTTGACAGCGACGCTGCGTATTTAGAAGTCGGCCCCCCCTTAATCCCCCCCACGCTAAGGCGTGGGGGGGCCTCAAGAGCGGTCAACATCAGAATTCAACCTTCCTGCTCTCTTGACATCCGGGCAAGATACTGTATATTACTTCCGATAAATCATTCATCTATTGGAGGTGTGACATATGGAAGCTGCGTACTATAATATGACAACGATGTCACGCCTCGGGCATGCCGCTTAATGTCAATCCTTGATTGAAACTTAACGGTCGTCCATCGGGCGGCCGTTTTTTTCATGCCCCGGGGTGATGCATCGAAGTGCAAAGCTTGACGCACGGGATGCATTCATGCGGGCAAGGGGAATTGCATTGTGGAGATATAACATTGAATACAGATTCGATTAATATTGGAAATAGCGCTGAAACCCGCAGGGGAAGAGTGTTCCGCAAGACCATCGGGAACTATTTCCTTCGCACCGATGACGGCGAAGTCGTATGCTCGATGTCAAGCACTCTCCGTAAGGAGCTTGTGTATCCGAATGCCGACCCCTCGTCGCGACACCCGACGGTCGACAAGGTGCGCGATATCCGCCAGGTCGACCCGGTGGCGATCAACGACGAAGTGCTGTTCATCGACGCCGGCGACGGCACCGGGATGATCACCGGCGTGCTTCCGAGGAAGAACAAGTTCAACCGGAAAGCGTTCGGCAAAATGCCGCTCGAGCAAATCATCGCCGCGAACATAGACCAGATAGTGGCGGTGATGGCGGCGAGACATCCGAAGATGAGATGGGATATGCTCGACCGTTTCACCATCGGTGCCGAATCGCTGGGAATCCCGATACTCATCTGCATCAACAAGCTCGATCTTGTCGACGCGGACGAATTGAAGGATGAGATGCGGCTCTATGAGGACCTCGGCTATCCTGTTTTATACACCAGCGCGGCCGATGAGAGCGGTTTCGATGAATTGAAAGACGCCCTGAAGGACAAGGTCTCCGTTTTCATCGGCGAGTCGGGAGTCGGCAAGTCATCGATCCTCAACGTCATCGAACCGGGGCTCGGGCTCAAGGTGAAAGATATCGGCAAGGGCAAGAAGGGCGGCGAGAAGGGGCAGCATACGACATCGCACCTCGAGATGTTCGATTTCGGATTCGGCGGAAGCGTGATAGATACTCCGGGCATACGCGATTTCGGCCTGTGGGACATCGATAAGCTGCGCATCGCCGGACTTTTTCGCGACATCCGTCCGTTTCTCGGCGGATGCAAATATGCGTCCGACTGCACCCATTCCCACGAGCCGGGATGCGCCGTCAAGCAGGCTGTCGAGGACGGCCACATTTCCGAGCGCCGCTACAAGAGCTATCTGAGGTTGATGAAGTAATTAAAAAAGCAGGGGTTTGGGGAAAAATAGGGACAGTCATCCTGTTTCGCTCTCAGTACTACCACCTCCCGCAAATCTTCGTGCGAAACAGGTGACTGTACCTATTTTTTTCCACGTACTCCCATCTCGCGCTCTTCTCTTATCTCCCCCCCACGCCTTAGCGTGGGGGGGATTAAGGGGGGGCCCTCCGCACATTCATCCCCGCCGCTATCTTATGCTATCATTCCGCAATCCGTACCAAGGAGCATCGCCATGCGAAACACATTTTTCATCCTGACCGCATTGTTTCTTATAACGATAAATGCATCCGCGCAGGACGCCGCAGCACCTCCCGACCCGCATGTGGCCGGACCATCCCGCGCCGACCTCGTCATCCCCGATGAAATCTGGAGCGACGTCCTCCACAAAACCGGGTTCGGCGACGGCCCGCTCGGATACTCCGCCGACACCATGGCCCACTTCAAGGGCTCGCAGCACGTACTCGGCACTGTCGAACGCCTCTTCCGCGACATCACCCGCACGCCGCGTCTCGCAGGACTCGTCGGCGACCAGCTCCTCGACAAACCGTCCGACTTCGCCAACGCCGCCGCCATCGGGTTCTCAATACTCGATGCATACGGCGGACGCCATGTCGAACCGCCCGGCCCGGACAGTTGGGGAGTCGAATGGCTCGATGACGGCGCGACCCTCGATACCGCGCTCGACACTATCCTCTTCCGCTCCCGCGAGGTCGGATTCAATACACCCATGTCCATCTCCGACCGCGAGCAGTGGAACATGCTGCCTGATGGAGCGAAGCGCCTCGTGCTGCGCATACTCGTCGCGGCGGTGGAATTTACGCCGTATCTCAACCAGGCCATCGACGAAAATTTCTATCTCGATTATTTCCACGTCCGCACCCTCGCCGATATCCCCATGTTCGACCTCTACACCTTCGCCTCCGCGCCGTGGAGCGATGAGGAGGAGGATGAATATTCGCTCACCCCGCGCGAATCATTCGAAGCCCTCGACCGGTTCGACATGAATTTCCACGCCACCGGCGCGAAGGGATTCCTCACCCACGCGCGCGCCGCCATCGATGAATGGAAAGCCGCTATTGAAGGCAACGGTGCGGCATCGGCTCCCCCCGCCGGTTTCACCTATTGCGAATTCCTCACTCCCGTCGGCCTCGTCGGTATCTTCGGCACCGATGCGGACACCGTCGAGGGAAGCTATTCATTCGTATTCAACCTCGGCGGCGACGACACATACTCCGGGGCCACCGCCGTACCGCGCTCCCTCGCCGTGCCCATCGGCGTGGTGGTCGACCTCGGCGGCGATGATGTCTACGACCCCGGCGAACAGCCCGCCGCGCTCGCATGCGGAAATCACGGCGTCGGCGCGATATTCGACCTCGCCGGCGACGACATCTACCGCTCGCACGATTCCGGCATCGGATGCGCGTGGTACGGCACCGGCGCGGTGGTCGATTATGAAGGCGACGATGTCTACGAATCCCGCACCCGCTCGCAGGGCGCCGCGCGCGTCGGAGTGGGGATGCTCATCGACCTCGAAGGCGATGACAATTACCGGTGCGACACCGAATCCCAGGCGTTCGGCGGAACGCTCGGCGTCGGGCTGCTCGTCGACGCATCCGGCGATGATGTCTACTTCGCCGACCCCGAGGGCGCGATAAGCGAGCTGTTCGAGGGACGCACCTGCAACCTGTCGCAGGGATTCGGCTACGGGCGTCGCGCCGATTTCGGCGACGGCCACAGCCTCGGCGGCGGGGTCGGATTCCTCGCCGAAGGCGGCGGCGACGATTCATACACCGGCAGCGTCTACACCCAGGGCGCGGGATACTGGTGGGCGCTCGGATGCCTCGAGGACCGCGGCGGCGACGATGTGTACATGAACGAGCAGTATTCCTGCGGCTCGGCGCCGCATTTCGCCATCGGGTGCTGCGTCGATCTGTCCGGCGATGATAAGTACAACGTGGGCAACGACGATATGGAGCGGCAGTTGCAGGCGCACGCGCGCGACGGCTCGTTCGGCATTTTCATCGACGGCGCGGGGGACGATGAATACCAGCTCGACAACCTCTGCGCCGGGTCGTCCGACCTCAACAGCCTGACACTTTTCTGGGACCGGATGGGGGACGACACCTACATCGCCGACCGGCGCACGCCGCGCAACGACGCCAACTCGTTCGGCGGCGTGACCTTCTACGAGCCGTTCCACACGTTCCGCGACGAAACGCCGTCAGTCGGCATCTTCCTCGACACTGGGGGCACCGACTCCTATTCCAACCTCCTCCCGGACGACGCATCCTCCCTCATCCCGCTCCAATTCGGCGATTCCTCCGAATGGTGGCACGATGACCTGGCGATGTTCAAAGGGTACGGGAGGGATGAGGGGT
Source organism: uncultured Planctomycetota bacterium (assembly GCA_964608735.1). Taxonomy (GTDB): domain Bacteria; phylum JAJVIF01; class JAJVIF01; order JAPKYR01; family CAZSPL01; genus CAZSPL01. Next base: position 8,476 of record CAZSPL010000182.1, read on the forward strand.
GGTATTAATTAGTTAGCATTATAGATTTGCTAGATCATTGCTGTAACAATGAAT
>CAZSPL010000183.1:0-8345 GCA_964608735.1 uncultured Planctomycetota bacterium
TAACGGGATATATATCCCCGGTTTCTGGCAAGTCGTTGTCGACACCGATAAGGGGACAATTCACGCGGTCGATATGAGGACAAGCGACCTGATACTTAACGTCCTCGGATTCCTTGAGCCACCAGCGCTGACCAATTTGGCCATTGACTTCGATACATTGTTTTTCGATTCGGACAGCCAAACCATCTCCGTGGATGTAATCCTGAGACATCCCCTCGCGAGTCCCGAGTTCAAGGGATTTGACGTGCGCGGCGTTGTTTTCGGGCCCCGCCTCGCGAATTACGATGGTCTGACGATCACGCTCAGCCCGGAGTTTTTCGCAGGCGTGCCGTTCGGGTACTTTGACGGACTGCTCGGTGCCCCCGACAGTTACGCCGGTTACCAGGGACTCGCGGGATATAAATATTTCTGCGACGACCTCGGTGCCGAAGAGGACCTCGTAACATTCATGTCCGACCCCGACAATCTCGCCAATCGCGGCGTCTTCAGCGAGGGACCGCAGCAGAACAGGCGGCATTATGTGCTTGACTGGACCGATTCAGACGAAGATTTCTTCATCTTCAATTATGCGATATATGCCAATTACAACTGGCCAACCGGCGATGAGCCGTACACGTTGGACGACTTCGACATTAACACTTCCAACGGAGCCGAAGCGTTTTGCGCGAAAATCACCGAGATTTCAAACACCCTCAACTACGCCGCGGGTGTCGGCGGGGGAAGCTTGAGCCTCGACGTGGAAGTATGGGACTGGCAGGGAAATGAATCGACCGAGGTCAAGATCGATACGCTGACCGGCGGAGACGAAGTCCTTTTCGACTCGTGGGAAGCCGGCGGCACTGTATACAGCGGGATATTTCACATCGTCGATTATTCGCCCACGGTGAACAGCACCGCTCCGATAGATTTCATCATCACCGTTTCCGATGAAAAAACTTACGGCGAAGCATGGTTCCTCGAACTGCTCCCGACCGACCATGCTCTGTATGACGATCCCGTCCATGTCTGCTATACATATACCGCCGAAGTAAGCGAGATGCCCACTATTCACGTCATCGGCACGCCAAACATGGATATAGTCACGGGATATCTGCCGCCGAAGGATATTGCGATCAACCCTTCGTCATACCAGGTGGCGGTTTCATATGAGGATTACTGGATCAACTGGACGAATGACTATACGACGCCATCAGCGCAACACGCCCCATGGGGAAGCCATGATATGGGTTACATTGACGGCAATTCAACGCTGATAATGTACAGGCACGACTACAATGTAACATACAACAGCGCGCAGATGTGCTGGACATGGGCCGATTGGACGGGATGGCAATCGGGAAGCTCGTACTGGAATTACGGTTATGGTCACGAGATAAAGGATTTCGCCCACCTGCAGGGCACCAATCAAGTGTGGCACATCCTCGATGCGCCGACGGACCCATACACCGTGCAGCCGGATTGCCGGTTCTTTTATTCCACGACAGACCAGAATATGAACTACCCCGCATATGGGTATCAGCCATGGTATGGCGGCACCGGCACATCGGGTGTGGTATGTTCAAATGTACGCGGTATCGATTTTCCGGAATATTCCGGCAGTGGAAATCCCAACATGTATTTCCTCGAAGCCCTTCCGGCGTCGAACACGGGCGTTGTCGAGGAATGGTACGTCGCGACACCGCCGGTATACCAGGGATCGTTCGGCGAAAATGACTGGTATAATCCTCTCGATATAACGGTTGACAGCAATTACAATGTCTATATTCTCGAGGTGAACGCCGACGGAGCCCCCGAAATCTGGGCGTATAATCCCGACGGACAGGTAATCGCGCGGAGCGGGGCGCTCACGAGCGCCGAGATTTCGGGCGATCCATTGAGAATCGAAACCCATCTTTCCGCCGACCCGGATGAAGTGCATGTGCTTCATACCAATGGGGTCACCAAGTTCACGATGTACTAAAGCAGCCATTACTTCGCAAACAAGCCGGGATAATTTCCCGGCTTTTTTATTCCGCTTCGCGTCTTTCCCGACATCGGAATGCCGTGCTGCGGGCCTTGATGAACAGCCGTTTGTGAGGTATAATTACAGTAAGGATAAGTATTTCCTTCGAATCTTAATCTCAAACACCGCTTCTCATTCCAGAGCCGTGCAGGTAGTGTATGTAATGTATTGTAACTGAGATTAGTATGAGGACGAAATGATGTGTACCGCGAGAAATCTTCTTATAATCCTGATCTTACCCCTGATGCTTTTTGCTTCTTGTGCGAAAAACGGCAATCCCAGCATCCCTGTTAGCGACTCACCCGGGGTATTAAAGAGCCCCGATACATCTGATGCCGGTCTTCGCATGCTCTGGGGATTCTGGAAGATTCGCGGCGATATTCGTACAGGCGAGATCGATATCATCCCGAATAGAGAGGTAGCTGCCAGACTCAACGCGCTTGTGTTTCTCGAACCTCCCCCGCTTACCTACCTGAAGCTTGCGGGCCCAGTTAAGGTTAACGGGAATGAGATCGAACTCACAATCGCTCTCACCCATCCTTTCCTCGGTGACACCGAATTCACCGCATTCGACGTAAAAGGTATCCTGATGACCCAGGCTAACGATGCCAGGTACCCCGGACCGCTCGTCGCTCTTGCTAACGAAGAAGTTACGCATCTGATGAATCCCGACGGCTATACGCTCTGGTGGGGTGCGCATCTCTTCCCGCCTAATGCGGAATGGCCAAATCAGGGATACATCGACGGAATGCTGGGCACTCCGGATGAAATAGTCGATTTCGCGCCGGGCATAAACGCGTATAAATACTTTTGCGACGACCTCGGCCCGGATGATGACGTATCGCTCATCGATCCCGCTCACCGCGGTATGTTCAGCGCCGGCGCAACAAATAAGCGGAAGTACAAGATCAAGGTCATTGGCGGTGTGTTCGAGGTCAACTACGCAGTTGATGCAAACTGGGCCTGGCCTTCTCCCGTACCACCGGTAAACGTACCCGAAGATTTCCCCCCGCATGCCAACCAGCCTGAGGCTTACAGGATAGATGTGACCGAGGTTAAGAACACGCTCTACCACGATGGCACATTTGCTGGCGGCGACCTTATATTAGATATCACCGTTTACACGTGGCGCGATCCATCCACAACTCTCGCTGTCTTCATGGAAGCTCCTGAAGTCCTTACAATAAACTTCTCTGACGAACCTGTAGAAACCGGCGATGGCTGGGCGCGCTACCGGGTTGAAGCTCTCACCTGCACTCCTCAAGAAACCGGTTCACTCAGGGTGTTGATCGGCGTCCAGACCAGCCTCATGTATCTGGTCTCTAACTTCACCGATTTCCCCTACGAAGGAAGCGCCTGGGCTTCATATCCTCTGACGGCATATTTCAACCACTATACTGAGGTTGGGAGTATTCCCCCAACCGATGGGAATCCCGGAGATATAAGAGGAATCGGTCAAGGTGAATTAACTCCCATATCATCCCTGCCTAATTATGACAGGCTTTACGGGATATTCGCTCCCGCAATTAATGGTGATCATATAGTTGTCCCCTACACTGCTGATTACACTTATGGATCAGACTTTGTGGGTATTTTGGAGAGTTTTGGCGGTGGCTTGTCTTTCACCGCCATTGAATTTGATATGGATGTCCACGGCACTGAAATGAGTGTCGTTCTTGATTATAGCGACACGATACACCTTCTGGTGCAAGATGGAACATTTGTCAACGCCAGACTAAGGTATTATACCAAAGCACTTAGCGAAGAGCCTTCCGAACCATTGTTCGACTCGGCTTATGATGAGAGGTTTTATCATCCTTATGGTTCTTTTCCTTTCATTGATGATTATGATGTTTTGCATATCCTTTACAGTGACTGGTCTGGCCCTGACACTATCGATTATCCATGCAATATATATGAGATTACAACCTCCAACTACATTGATTTCTTCGATCCCGTCCCAATCATTGAGAACATTGCTCCCGGCGGTGACGCGCGAAGCTCTTCATTCTTAATGTCCGGGGATGGTGAGATATTCACTGTGTTCGGTATTTCAAATGCCGAGAAAGACAGGGATATTTGTTTTTCGCGCGGTTTTGCCGGCAGTATGTCAATTCCTATCAAGCTGAATATTGACACTTTGAAATTGAATGCATTCGGCAATTCCCTTATTTTTGCAGGCCCCGGGACTAAAGACTGTTTTGTTGAATGGAGCAACGTTCCGGATGATTCAAAGCAGATCATTCCCATAGCTCAGATACAGGGCGTTTATATTCCTTATAACCAGCCGCCATCCGCGATATTCGACCTTGCTTACAATGCCAAGGTTGACGGTGGCCTTTGTCAAAGCTCTACAGGCACCCCTTTTGTACTGTTGGTTCCATACATTGATTATTTTGTATATATATATTGGGACTCGGAACCACCGAGTCACTCGAAGCTTGGTATCCTCGGTTCTGATGGCGGTGTGAAAGGCAATATTAACCCTTACTCACACCATCCGTATTTAGTTCACACTGGATACATAATAATGCCTGACGGGTTAGTTTCTTTTGTGCGATGTAACAACGACTATGTGTACAATAACAGCCTTTTTTCACCTTTTGATTATTTCTGATTTCACAGACGTTCAATAAATACTGATTATCGAACTAATTAATTCTAATAAAATCACTGATTTTAACTTCCAATGCATAGCCAAAATTTGTAAGCCTTCTCATTTTTGTCCAATGTTCGGAAATCGGATTAGTTGGCAACCATACATTATCAATCAAGTACATATCCCCTTGATCGTATTTCTGAGAACTGAAAACCAATCCTGATCTAATATATTCTACACCATTAATTTCAATCAGCTTTGTAGCTATGTCCGGAAAACCACTATAGCCGGCATAATCGCAAAAAAGCCGGGACATTGTCCCGGCTTTTTTATTCAGGTTCGCGTCTTTGACCCGGCATCGGAATGCCGGGCTGCATAATTACATATCAACCGCTCTCTATTATTCATCTAATACCGGTAGGGGTACAGGTAGCTTTGGAGGTGCGTTTTGCGCGGGATAATAGCTGTTTCAATCATCACGATGTTGTTCATGCTTGGGTGCTCCACCGGCGGGGTGGCGCCATCGGCGCCGGATACCGGCATCCCCGATGAAGCTCGCATAAACGACAGCCATTCGCTGCTGGGCCTGTGGCAGGGGATTATCGACCCGGACGTGGAATCGATCGACTTAGTCAGGATGCGCGATGCGGAAATGCATCTCAACGCCCTGCCCTTCCTCGAACCCCCCGCGCTGGTGAATCTCACCCTCGAAACCCTTCAATTCAACGGGAACATAATCGAAGCGGATATCGGACTGAGGCATCCGTTCCTCGGGCTGGATGAATTCTCCGGGTTCGATGTATGCGGCATCTTCATTACATCCGGCTCGGTGGGCGGATTCGACAACGGCGACCTGCTGATGCCCGGCGACGGCGATACGCGCCTGCTGAATCCCGACGGTTTCACGCGGTGGTGGAATCCATCGGAATTTCCGGTGAATGAAGGCACGATGTTCTCATACAACGACGGGCTGCTCGGTACGCCCGATTCGGTCGGCAATTTCACCGCGACGTTGAACGGCTATAAATACTTCTGCGACGATCTCACCGATCCCGACGGCAAGTTATCCGATGTCTCCCTCGACGGCCGCGGGTTGTTCTCAGCCGGACAGAAAAATGTGCGACATTATACGATTCAAATGGAAGGTGGACTGGTATTCAATTACGCGGTGGATGCATGCTGGCACTTCCCGGACGGCCCGGGACCCTACACCGCGCCGGATGATTTCCCCCCCGATGCCAACAGGCCGGAAGCATGGCGAATCCAAATCAACGAAACAGGAAACACCCTCTGGAACGACGGTGACGGCAACGGCGGCGAACTCTCAGTGGCGATAAACGTGTATGACTGGTTCAATCCCGATATGAACACGGTGCGCGTCGAATCACCGGGGAATTTTGAGATGGTCGAATCGGCTGTCCCGACAGGAGGGGGCGCGGGATTTTCAACATATGCTATAGACATAACCGATGCGACTCCGGCAGAGGGAAGCATCGATTTGTTCATCAGCGTCGAAAGCGACAGCGTCGGCTACGGCGGCCTGTTTCCCGGGAAACCGGTTACGGCATATTTCACATCGAGCGCGGAAGTGGACGATGAAGCGCCGGTTATCGGTGACGGCGGCGTGATAACATTCGGCGGAAGCGGCACTGAATACATCCTCGGGTTCGGTGTCGACAGCGAAGGGGGCAAATATTCCGGCGGGTATTTCTTCGACATGGCCAACCTCGATCCGGAGGGCAATGAGCCGCGTCCGGCACAGGGAAGCGGCGGAAACATGTGGATGAACAAGGTGAGCGCATCGGGGGAATACGAGTGGGGATACACTTGGCCCACGATGGACGGCTACCACTGCTATATATGGGAAATAGTCGCCGATGACAACGACGATATCTACGTGGTCGGGCATTTTGTCGGCACCATCGACTTCGACCCCGGCACGGGCGTCGACAACCACACCGCATCGAGCGGAAGCGGGCCACTCGATGCATTCCTGATGAAATTCGATTCCGACGGCAATTATATCTGGGGTGAATCGTGGGGCGGGCCGGAGAACGTGACGGCATTCGATATAGTGCTTGATGGAAATGGCTATGCCTATATCACCGGCTATTTCTTCGGCACCGCCGACATCGACCCGACATCGGGAGTCGATTCGCATACCGCGTCGAGCACATCCGGCAACGTCACCGACGCATATCTGATAAAAGTGGATACCGACGGCAATTATATCTGGGGCGCGACATGGGGGGCTAACGCGACGACATACGGGTTCGATTGTTCGGTCGACGGCTCCGGCAACCCATGCGCCACCGGGACATGGCAAGGGACGGTCTATCTCGACCCGGGCGCGTCGACGACGCCGCTGATATCGAACGGCGCGGGGGATACATTCATCGTAAGGTTCAATTCGAGCGGCGTATGGCAGTGGGGTGTCGGATTCGGTGGCGACAGCTGGGACCAGATAAACAATGTGGTGAGCGATGCATCGGGCAACATCTACGCCACCGGCGGGTCGGCATCGTCGAGCGTCGACTACGACCCGGGGCCGGGCGATATGACCATCTACGGGCAGGGAAGCTACGACGGATTCCTGAGCAAATTCGACGCGAGCGGGAATTTTATATGGGTGAAGATGTTCGCGGAACCGGACCACGACAACACGTGGGACATCCAGCTCGACGCTACCGGCAATATATATATGTGCGGGCATTTCAACGGGACCATCGACCTCGACCCCGGGCCCGGTGAAGACCTGCACACCACCATCGGCAACTCGGATTCATATGTCGTGAAGCTTACTTCCGACGGCAACTTCATCTGGGGCACATCGTGGGGCGGCACCGGCTATGAGAATTCCGAGCAGGTGGATGTGAGTTTCCCGGGACTGGTGCACGTGGCGGGGCGGTTCGATTCTACCGTCGATTTCGACCCCGGCGCGGGGATCGAGGAGCGCACATCAAACGGCGGTTATGATACATTTATCGAGATGCTTCTGCCGACCACGGGCGGATGGTAGATCGAGGGGGTTTTCTGAAGCGGAGGTAGCTGTGAGAATAATACTTATCGCATCAATGATAGCGGCGATTATCATCGTCGGTTGTTCGGGTGATTCATCGCCGACGATACCACCGGGAAATACCGATAAAAATATACAGGCGGAAAGCCATCACATGCTCTGGGGGCTGTGGCAGGGGGTAATCAATCCGGGCGCGCAGTCGGTGGATTTCATCCGGATGCGCGATGCGGAGATGCATCTCAATGCGCTGCCGTTCCTCGAACCCCCCGCGCTGGTGAATCTTACCCTCGAAACGCTGCAATTCAACGGGAACATCATCGAGGCGGATATCGGGCTTCGGCATCCGTTCCTCGGGCTGACGGAATTTACCGGCTTCGATGTGTGCGGGATATTCATCACATCCGGATCGGTAGGTGGGTTCGACAACGCCGATTTGCTGATGCCGGGGGATGGCGATACGCGCCTCTTGAATCCCGACGGATACACTCGCTGGTGGAATCCATCGGAGTTCCCGGTCAACGAGGGGACGATATTTTCATACAACGACGGGCTTCTCGGTACGCCGGATTCGGTCGGAAATTTCACCGCGACACTCAACGGCTACAAATATTTCTGCAGCAGCCTCGACGACCCCGACGAGGGACTCGAAAATGTCATACTCGGAAGCCGAGGGATGTTCCAGGCCGGGTCGAAAAATGTGCGGCATTATACGCTGCAGCTCGACG
>CAZSPL010000184.1:0-8338 GCA_964608735.1 uncultured Planctomycetota bacterium
GAAGGTTCCAGCAGGCATGGAAATAGCAGCGTCGTTTATCGTGGCGCCGTCTGATGAATTCAACGAAATCCATCTGAAATCGTATTTACCGGGCAGGGAAGGAGATGATATGCAATACAGCAGGTAAAGCCTGTCGTCCTTATCCATGACCATATCAAGTATCTTCCCCACTGTTGCAGGGATTGCTTTACTCCAGGCTTGATCGGTCCAGTCATCATAACGCGTGACAAGGCTTTTCGTATCGGCTATATACAGCCTGTCATCGCTACCCAGGCATACAAATACGAGCTGGCTGGGAGCGGAGGGAGTTCCGGGGGCGCAGTCGATTTGCTTGTAGATCGAACCATCGCGGTTGTAGACGATAAACTGCGGCTTTTGTGTATTGTTGAGCCAGACGCGTCCGTCGCGGCCGATTACCGGGCCTCGGGCCTGGCCCGCTCCTGTAAAGAAACCGATACCCTCAGTCTTCGGAAACTCCGCATACCGTTTGTAATTGCCGTCGATGTCATATTGATAAAGGCCATCCCATGTGTGAAAATATACATACCCCTCCGGGTCTTCAGCGCATCCGACGATTTGATTGCCAAGCAGCCCCGCGGTCCATGCAAGTGCGCCATCGAAATTGTATGCGAAAACATAGAATCCATCACCTTGACGGGCCACTGAAATATATATTTTCCGCCCTAAACCCTCGATCTCGGTGCCGGCATTTGTGTCGCCCGGCAAGGTTGAGCTCCATTTCAATTCAGCCTCACTGCTGAGGCAATTAAACACAGCCTTCTCACCAATATGAAATGTCCGGCCGGTCAGGTAATAAATATTCCCGGAGGCATCGAGCATGAATGGTGTGTCCCCCATGCTGATAGGTAATTGCCATAACAACCCCTTGGACAAGTCATACGCCAACAAGACCTGGAGATCATGATTGACCAGATAGACCCGACCCGATGAGCCCCCAAGCAGGTCAGAGCAATTGAACGACGGCCATAAATCCCGGTTCAGGTCGTGTTTTATAATAAATTGATTTCCCACCTGTGCATTCCCCGGTGGGCCAGTAAGCGGCGATTGCCCCCGATTCATCGAATCATGCCTTGGCAGAGGCCACGTTGAAGCCAGCAGTAAAACAACCTGGGACCGATCGCTGATGGATGGTATCAAACTCATGTGCCGGGCGGTTTTAGTCTCGGAGAGATCGAGGGTCAGAGTATATTGGTGTTCAAAAGCGTAGCCGGAGTAATAAGTTATGCGTAAATAGTATGTGCCCGGTGAAAGGCTTCCGGGTGCCACCGGGATGTCCGCGCTATGCGTCATATCGGTGGTCGCCTGTTCAGCAATATTTCCAGAGCTGTTCGCGAAGTGCAGCACCGTCCCGTTTGTGGTGATTCGAAATGAATCGTCCTGGATACATCGCTGTTTGACTGCACGGTAATCGAGTAATAGTCGATTTTATCATCCGGGCATACCCAATCGGTGGCGGTATCGGTCAAACCCAGCGCTTCCGCAGCAGCCGAGGTATCGTTGTTGTCGGGCACGCATTGGCCCGCAGCGATCCCCCCGGTGAGAAGCATCATCAGACTCGACATTAAAATGGGCAAACCGGCCTTCATCTTCCTTGCCTCCATATACGTTACCCAAGTTTCAAGCCGTTCAATTATACGTTAATGGAAAGACGGCTTGCCCGGGTCACTCAAGGAATCCTCTCCATTAAGTCAAATCCTTTGTGAGACCGGGAAAAAACCTGCCACACAAAAGCGGCAGGTTTCAGTTGTCCAACCTCGATATTCGAGATTCTTAGGGAAGGATCTCAAAATATTCATACAAGTATCCCCAGTTTCCGGTACCGTTTCTAACTGCAAGGTCATATAAACCGGGTGTTGCATCGGACGGGATCTCAAAATCGCATTTTTGCTGATTCCTGTCGATGTTATCGATATTGGTTGCTGCTATATCCGGTTCGCCTGCTTTACGGAGCCTTATGTCATTTGGAATACGGAATAGATCGCCTTTTATGACCACTCCAGTCAACAAGGTGCCGCGAACGGCGCTGCTTGGCTCAGTACTCGTAATTTCCGGAATGGGACCGAGGACATTGAAGCCAACTCCTCCACCGGCGAGTCCAGTCGTATTCCATACTGTAATAGGCCTGCCGGCAAGCTGTGTGAAAAGAGGAAGATAGACATCGAATATGATCGTGTGCTCATCCACCAGGCGTATATTCTTGCCCTTCAAGTTATTGAGCGGTGCGCCTGAGTCAGCCCAGATTTCTATATAGGGCGTGCCGCAGAATTTTTCTCCGGTCAACGTAATTCCGGATACTGTCGAGCCTGCCCTGCCTTCGCTCGGCTCTATAGATAACGGAACCGGGGCTTCAGCAGGGACTACAATGATTACAACGTCCTTATACAACGCGGTGTCCGACTGATCGGTAAGGGATGCCATAACAACGGCATCGTAGTCCCCGGGCTCTAGATCGTTGGCAAGGCTGAATTTTGCTGCCCAGGAATCACCTTCCGATTGCACAAGGTTGATCGAGTTTTCGCCGAGAATGTCGGCGGCAAACAGCCTGACTTCACTTACATTCCCTTCCCAGTTGGCGACATCAACCGTGGCTTCGGATACTGACCCTTCAAGGCTGTACAGGGCGGTATGCTTGAATAAATCGATTGAGGGTTCAGGTTCCGGCACGGGTTCCATCACCTTCGAAGCCGAACATCCAAGAAACATTAGAAGGAGGAGGAAGACTGTCATAATGGAAGCAAGCCTCTGCATCGTCGGGACCTCCAAATTCAATCTTCTTAAACTTGATTATACCAGCATCTTCGGAAATATGAAATGGCGTAAACTGTTTAGAGATTAAGTATCGAGTGAATTGCCCTGATGGCGGGAAAACTCATTTAGTACAGCATTAAACATATTTTAATGAAGGTTACACGATTACGCATCAAAGGAATAGAGTAGACCATTTTGGAGGTTCAACCATGAGACGCTGCTTTGCCGTTGCTGTACTCGTTGCAGCCATGCTTTTAGCGGGATGTTCGGGCGGGGGAGTATCGCCGCTGGTGCCTGGGAATGCGGCTGAAATTGGTCAGCAGGCGCTGGGGGGGTAGGCATCGGGGGAGCAGGTGCAATGGGTGAAGGTCCAGGAGAAGAGCCACGGGATGCTGGGGTTGTGGCAGTGTGTGATTGATCCGGATGCGGAGACGATAGATGTGGCGGCGCTTCGCGTCGCGGAGATGCATGTCAACGTGCAGCCGTTCCTCGAACCGCCGCCGTTGCTTAATCTCACCCTCGAGACGCTTCAGTTCAATGGAAATATCGTCGAGACAGACATCGGGCTGAGGCACCCGTTCCTCGGGTTGACCGAGTTCACCGGGTTCGATGTGTGCGGTGTTCTCATCGCGAACGGCTCGGTAGCCGGGTTCGACGACGATGAACTGGTCATGCCGGGAGCGGGGGACCTCCGGCTGTTGAATCCCGACGGCTACACGCGGTAGTGGAATCCCGCTGAATTTCCAGTCAATGACGGCACGATGTTCGCGTATAACGACGGGCTGCTTGGCACACCCGATTCGATCGGTAATTACAATGCGACGCTGAATGCGTACAAGTATTACTGCGACGACCTTGACGCTGACGATCAGCTCGATGCTGTCATTCTCGAAAACCGGGGTATGTTCACCGCCGGGAAGAAGAATATTCGCCATTATTCGATAGACATGGGTCCCGGTTTGATATTCAACTACGCGGTTGACGCATGCTGGGCGTATCCGCTGGGAGGAGCGCCTTGGACGGCGCCGGATGATTTCCCGGCTCAGGCGAATCGCCCGGAGGCATGGCGCGTCGATGTGACGGAAACGAACAATACGCTTTACAACGACGGGGCGGCATCGGGTGGCGAACTCGGCCTTTCAATCGATGTCTACGACTGGTACAGCCCTGAGCTGAACAGCGTCAAGGTGGAATGCCCGGGCAGCTTCGGCTATGTCGTTTCCGATACGGTGAGCGGCAGCGGTCCGGGATACGCGACATACGATTTGGCGATTCTCAACGCCACTCCGGCGGAAGGCTCGATAGATATTTTAATCAGCGTGGAAAGCGAGCAGGCGGATTACGGCGGACTCCTTCCGGGTAAGACTGTCACGGCTTATTTCGTCTACACTGCCGTCGTTTCCGAAGAGCCGCCGAACATAGTCTATGTGGATGACAGCAATACGTCGGGCGTCGAGGATGGCTCCATGGCGCATCCTTACAATACGATCCAGGAAGGCATCGATGCCGCGCCTGTTGACTTTTTCATCCTTGTGGATGATTCAGGTTCTGCGTACAACGAGCAGGTCGAGATGAAATCCGATATCATCATGCAGTCGCAGAACTGGGATGACAGCGATGGCACCGGCAGGGCGTTCATCGACGGACCGGACGTCCAGGATGCGTATTCCGTCGATTTCCAGAACGCGTCGAACTCGACGATAACCGGATTCCAGATAGGGATGACCGGTGATCCGAACCTGGCATTCTATATGGATATGATGGTGGTCAATCTCGGTTCCGATATTCTCATCGAAGACTGCCTGTTCAGCGGTGTTACGGACGTGTATGCCGTGCGCTGCATAAATGCGAGCGGATGCGACAACCTCGAGATAGCGAACTGCCGCTTCGCGGATATCGACAAAGACACCGATGACAGCGGCGCGGAATATATATATTCCATTTATGCGGACAGTTGCCCCGGCTTGCTGATAAGGAACAACATTGTTACGGACTTGCGCCTGACATCGGATACAGGCATGAAGAACATCGACACGTTCAGGTGCAATGTGTGCAACAATGTAGTGGTCAAGAACAACCTTGTCTACAATCTTGTACCACAGGCGCCGGGCAATTCGAACATGCAGAAGGTTGTCTATATCACCAACAGCACGGGCGCGAGCGTGATAAACAACACGGTTGATAAAATCGACGTATCAGTGGCATTTTTCATCAACCAGGATTTCGGGTACTGGTTCGAGTACTGCGGGGATGTTGAGTTCACGAACAACATCGCGACGAGCATTTACTCAAGCGGCTTCCCGCCGCCGCTCGCGCGAGGTGTGTGCGCATATTACGACTCCTACGTGACCGCGGATTACACGGATACGTGGGATATCGGTCCGGGTTTGACGATGGGGACAAACTACCATTTTGGCGGCGGAGGGATATCGGTTCCCGGCGTTGGGGCTATCGATGCCGATCCGCAATATATCGACCCGGGCAACGAGAACCATGATTTCCCGGTGACGTCTCTCTGCCAGCAGGGGGACCCGAGTTTCGTCGACTGGGATGACACGGGTGCGCCATCGAACGACCCGCTGGATACGGATACGAACACGCGTTCGAGAATGGGATGTTTCGGCGGCCCGGGCGGAGAGCATGTCGGGTTGCTGACGTAAGGCTTATAGAATTGAATTGAGAACAGCCCTGGAGAAATCCGGGGCTTTTTTTAGAAATAAGTCCTGTAGTCGACGAAGTAGTAGTCCGGGTAGGTGCCGAATTCGGAGCGGATGATGTTTCCTTCGGTCAACGCCAGTTTCGGGGGTTCGCCGAAGCCGATGGCAGCACCGATCTGAAGGTCGGAGTTGTCGTCGACGGAATATGTGATAACCGGCTGGATGAGGGTTGATGCATCGTAGAACGACCGGACGAGGATAAACTGGCCGGTTATAAGCGGGTCGAAATCGATCGTCGCCACGGCACCGAAGAGATGCCGCCCGATATGCATGCTGGCGCCGTTAAGGATGCGCAATACGGATGCTTCCGGGTTGCCCGGGTCGCCGGCGCCGTTGTAGAGGTACTCGACTTCAAGGTCGAATTTGTCCGTAAAAAGCCGCCCGAATCCGGCGGAAGCCACGAAGTTGCTATAGAGCAGGTCTCCGGCGAACGGCTCGGGCATGGGCGGGGAATCCTCGGCGAAGAAGTAGGCTCCTTCACCGCGTATCTGGTACTTGCCAACTTCGCCGACGAGTCCGCCGCCGAGCTGGTAGCCGCCATAGACTTTGCCGCCCTGGAATGCGACATCCCATCCGCTCCAGTTATCGAACATGCGTGCTATCAGGGCGGAAGAATACCAGTCGGCATCGAATGATTTCTTACCCTTCTTGAATGTAGCATCCACTTCGAGCTCGCGTCCCGCCGCCGCGATGATATTCATCCCGGAGAAATCGCCGAGTGGGATATCGACCCTGATTGCGTCCACGCCGCCCTTGTAGTCGCGCTCGACTTGTTGAGCATTGAACGGCATGAAGAGGTCGAGTGGATTCCAAAAATAGGCCTTGCCGAAAGTGATGGCCTGGCGTCCGATGGTGAAGTCGGCATCGGGAAGTCTGAAAGTGAAATTCAGCCTGTCGATGGAAGCCGATGAAGAGAGGATATTGCGGTCGTAGTAATCCCAGTTCATATCGAACGCGCGGTAGCGGCTTTCGAATTGCGATGAGCCCCCGAGTCCTATCGAGCCGAGCGGCGAATCATCGGTGGTGAGAGAGATGGTCTGGATAAGGTGAAGCTCGAATTTGAGCCAGTCTTCGGGTTTGCCGTCGAATGTGAACCGCGCCGAATTGAGTGATGCGAATTCGGTGCCCTGGCCGATCTGACTATTGTCGTTGATAGATGCGATGCTGCGGAGGCGTCCGCCGAATTCGAGGCTCTCCGATGCGTAGACAGGCGCCGTCCATGCAAGGAGCAGGAAAGGGATGAAGGTTGTGGCGATAATGTAACGCATATATCCACTTAGTTTCTGCATTATTACATGATTACTTTAGCCACAATCGGGGAATATTTCAAACTATGTCGAGGCTATAATCGATACGGGGTCTCCGTCGTCGACCACCTGGCCGTCCTTAAGCAGTATCAGCCGCTTCGCGCTGAGCATCACATCTTTCTCATGAGTGGCGAAAAGGAATGTGGCTCCTTTCGATTCATTGAGTCCTCGCATGAGGTCGAGCAACGCGGCGCCGGTCTTGGAATCGACATTGGCGGTGGGTTCATCGGCGAGTACGAGGGCCGGTTCGGATGCAATCGCCCTTGCAATCGCGACCCGCTGCTGCTGTCCGCCGGAAAGCTCCCTGGGGAATCGCTTCTCGAGTCCGCCGAGGCCGACCTCATCGAGTATGCCGAGGACTATCTCGCGTCTTTTGGGCGCAGGCATGCCTTGCAGCATCAGAACATATTCGGCGTTCTCGAAGGCGGTGAGTACCGGGATGAGGCTGTAGTTCTGGAATACGAAGCCGATGCGGTCGCGTCTCAGGTGGCTGAGGCTCGATGCGGACATCCGGGTGATATCGTCGCCGCCTATCTCGACGCTTCCCCTGGTGGGTTTCAGCATGCCGCCGATGATATTGAGCATCGTGCTTTTACCGGAGCCCGAGGGTCCGGCCATGGCTGTGAATTCGCCGCCTGAAAAAGAGAGGTTTATGTTCTGGATCGCATGGACGATGATCTCTCCCTGCTTGTAATCCTTGCTGACATTTTCCAATTTCACTATTGCATCCATAAGTGACTCCTACCGCAGGATATCGGTGAATGGCGTGTTCGCGGCGCGTTTCATCGGGCCGAGACTCAACACGAGGGTGGCGAAGAATACAATCAGCGCCGATTGAGCGATAAGCCGGAACGAAAACTTGGCATAGAGTTTGGTGTCCATCGCGAGCCCGGATACGGTGACGCCTTCCTTTAAAAAGCTGCTCATATCGAGGCCGTGTATCTGGGTGTAATAAGTATACAGGCCGCCGATAATCGCCCCGGCAATAACCCCGATGAGACCGAGATAAGCCGATTCAAAAAACACGAGAGCCTGGAGCTGCGCGGGGGGTGTCCCGATTGCGAGGAGAATCGCGAGTTCCTGCCGCCGCTCCATCACGGACATGAGGATGGTGTTGAATATCGTGAACAGGATCAGGGAAATCAGGATGATCTGAAATATCATGTTGGAGCCGTGGTCGAGGGCGATGAACGCGACGAGTTCGGGAAGCAGTTCGCGCCAGGTGAGTACTACGACGGTGGGGTCGGTGACCATCGCTTTGATTTGTGGCATCAGGCGCTTGACGAGGTCCGGGTTTTTAAGGATAACGCCGAGCTGTGTGGCGCTTCCTTCAGGCATGACGAACAAACCGCGGATGGACTCGATGGGCGACTGGACGATGTAGCCGTCGATTTCATCGGAGCCCGTTTCGAAGATGCCCTTCACGCGGTAGAGGTCTTCCACGAGTTCACCGGTGACATCGTTTGTAGTCAATACGAGTTTCTTGCCGATGTCGAGTTTGAGACGTTTGGCGAGTCCCGCTCCTATGATGACGAGCTTGCCGTC
>CAZSPL010000185.1:0-8316 GCA_964608735.1 uncultured Planctomycetota bacterium
CTTCGTTCATGCGGTCGTCGTCGACGGTGAGGCATATGCGGAACCATCCCTCCCCGTGCTCGCCCCATCCGCGTCCGGGACCGCACACCACGCCGGTCTCCTGAAGAAGCTTCGCGCAATAATCGAGCGACGCCTTCCCCCCCGGCGTCTTTATCCACACATAAAATGTTCCCGTCGATTTGAAAACGTGATACCCGTTCTCCGCGAGTTTCTTCTCCGCGAGCTTGCGACGATGCCAGTACAGGTCACGCAGCCCGTCCGCCGCGTCGAGCGGCATCCTAAGCGCCTTCGCCGCGGCTATCTGTATCGCCGTGAACACGCCCGAATCGACGTTCGTCTTGACGATTTCGAGATTCTTGATGAGTTCCGATGCCCCGGCGACATATCCCACGCGCCAGCCGGTCATGTTGAATGTCTTGGAGTGGCTGTTGAATTCCACGGCCATCTCCATCGCTCCATCGACCTGCAGTATCGACGGCGGCGCGTCGCCGTGATAAATCTCGGAATACGCGTTGTCGTTCGCGAGCACGATATTGTGCACCCGGCAGAACTCCACCGCCTGCTCGTAGAAATCCACCGGCGGCATCGCGCTGGTCGGGTTGTTCGGGTAATTCACGAACATCAGGGCGGCCTTGTCGGCGATGTCATCCGGTATGGCCGATAGATCCGGGACAAACCCGCTGTCTTCGAGCAGCGGCATCTTGTATGGAATCCCGCCCGCGAAATGCGTCCCCATCTCGTATGCCGGGTATCCCGGGTCCGGCACAAGCACCACGTCGCCGATGTCGACGACCCCGAGTATGAAATGCACTATCGCTTCCTTCGAGCCGATAACGCACATCGTCTCGGAATTCGCATCGAGCCCGACATCGTATCGACGCCTGTAGAAATCCGCGACCGATTCCTTGAAATCCTTCGTGCCCAAATATTTCGGGTACTTCTGGTTCTCGTTCAGGCGTACCGCCGAGCACATCTCGTCGACCACCGCCGCCGGTGTCGGGCAGTCGGGATCGCCGATGCCGAGGGATATAACATCAACTCCGCGTGCCATTACTTCTTCCTTCGCCTTGTCTATCTGCGCGAATAAATACGGTGGAACAAGCTGTACCCGCTTTGGTTTGGGAATCCTGAATCCACTCGGTGTATCTGCCATCATGCTTTCTCCAACAGTCAACTTCCTCGAAATATATTTCATCGTCGATCGTCCTTAAATCTCAACAACCCCTTCGAACACGCTTATCGCCGGGCCGCTCATGATGCAGCCCCCTTTCTCGGGATATTCGATGTCGAGAATCCCGCCTGGAACGTCGGCCCGCACTTTCCTTTCGGTGAAGCCGCTCAGCACCCCGGCCACGGCCGACGCGCATGCGCCGGTGCCGCAACTCAACGTCGCGCCAGCGCCCCGCTCCCATATCTTTATGCGTATCTCGTTCGGCTCCACAACCTGTACAAGCATCAGGTTCGTACGGTCAGGGAAATAATGCCGCGAATTCTCCACCACCGGACCGAGCTGGCGTATATCGTAATAATCGAGGTCCTCCACGAAAATCACCGCGTGCGGATTTCCCATGCTTACACATGTGACCCGGAATTCCGTGCCGTCGAAGTTGAACGGATGATTTATCACCCTCCCCGTATGCCCCGCCACCGGTATGTCGCGCGCTTCGAGTATCGGCTCGCCCATGTCGACCGCGTAATTCTTGTCGACCAGCTTGACCGGCATCACCCTCTCCTGCGTCTCGATGGTGAATTGCTCCCCCGTGACGAATCCATGTTCGAGCGCATACACGGCCGCGCATCGAAGCCCGTTGCCGCAGGTCGCCATCGTGCCGTCGGGATTGAACATGTCCATCCTGCAGTCCGCGATGTCCGATGCCGATATCGCGAGGAAACCGTCGGCGCCGATGCCGAAATGCCGCCTGCAAAGCTTCCGCGCGAGAATATGGATTAAATCCTGGTCGGGGATATCATCTTTGTCCACCATTATGAAATCGTTCCCGGTGGCCTGTATTTTCTCAAACTTCAGCTCCAATTTATCCTCCGCACTCAACTGAAACCCAACTCGTCGGCCAGCATCGAAACAACTTCATCCAACTCCAGCGACGGGTCCAACTCGACCCACTTTAATCCGGTCATCCCCCTGAAGAACGTCAACTGCCTCTGCGCGAAGTTGCGCGTCGCCTTCTGAATCGCATCGACAGCCTCGCGCAACGCAATCCTGCCTTCAACATAGTCGACTATCTCGCGGTAGCCGATGGCGTTCAGCGCCCTCAACTCCGGCGAATACCCTTCCGCCATCAGCCCCTTGACCTCCTCGGGCCACCCGGCGTGAATCATCTCCTCGACCCGCCGGTCTATCCGCCGGTAAAGCGCGTCGCGCTCGATGTTCATGCATACCGCGACATATTCATGCGCCGGGCCTTCCTTGCCGGACGGCGTATCCACAACCTCGCTGAACAGACGCCCCGTAAGCCGTATCACTTCGAGCGCTCTCACCACCCTCGGTATGTTGTTCGGGTGGATCTTCTCGCAGGCCTCGGGATCGAGTTCCTTCAGCTTCGCGTAAACCGCCTCTATGCCCTCGGACTCAATTTCGCTTTCAATCCCGGCACGGATTTCCTCATCCCTGCCGATTCCCTGGAATGTCAGCCCTTCCAGCAACGCCCTGATATAGAGCCCGGTACCACCGACGATTATCACAATTTTGTCCCGCCGGTGGACTTCCTCAATAGCTTCGAGGACCTTCTCCTTGAACAGCGCGGCGTTGAATTCCTCCTCGGGACCGATGATATCAAGCAGGTGATGCCGCACCATTCGACGTTCCGACGCGGTCGGCTTCGCCGTGCCGATGTCCATCCCGATATAGACCTGGCGCGAATCGGCTGATATTATCTCGGCGCCGAATGCATTGGCCAATGCGAACGCCGCCGCGGATTTACCCACGGCAGTCGGTCCGGTGATAATATAGACTTTCCGCCTTCTCCCAGGCACAAACTTCCCCTCCTCAAAGTTTGTGAATTTTTAATCATATCAAATAGGATTAATTATGCAAGAAGAAAATACAACCCGCTCATAGAGCGGATTCCAGTATGAAAGCGCCACATGTTAAATATTATTCGGGCAAGTTATGTGAAATGTTTAACAAGCCGTCCCCTACCGGCCCGCGCGACCTCGTCCATCCTGCCCTGCGCCGCCGTGATTGCCCATCCCTTGTCCGCCCATACCGTTGCCCTGACCGTACTCGTCATCCTGCCCATCGATGCCTTCGGAACCCATCCCGCCGCGGTAACGGTGACGCATGCGCATATGGCCGTACTTCTCCCACACCCCGGTGAAATGCTCGTACAGCGAATCGAATTTCACTTCCTGGTCCGGCGTAAGCACCTCGCTCACCCGGTCCTTCATGTCATCGAGGACCGCCTGCACCATCGGCGCTGTCTGTTCACGTATATCATCGATGCCCGCCATCGTGTCGTCGATTATCACATCGACTTCCTCCCGTTGCTGCCCCGTAAGCCCGAGCTCCCGGTCCAGGCGGTGGGCAAGCACGAGCCGCGGGGTGTCGGGATTCGCAAGCGCGCGATGAAGCAGCGCTCCCTCCATAACCAGCATCATCGCCATGCCGGTCACTATCCCGAACGCGAATAGAAGAACCAGCCCGATCGTATTTTTCGTCTTTGCCGACATCTTCATCACCTTCATCAAAACAGCCCCAGTCTCAGGATACTCTCAACTGCCACCGTATCCCCTATCCCGGAGATGAAAAACGTTTCCAGTCCTCCGAATGAGCCAGCCATGGCGGTCGCGGCAATGCTTGCCACCATGATGAGCGCGGCCACGGGGACCGCGCGCCAGATGAGCGGCGCCGCCGATGCAGCCGGCGATTCGCTCCGAAGCCGCTCCATCAGCCGGCTTTCGAATCCCGGCGCGGCATCCCACGCTTCCGCCTTCGCCGCCGCGAACATCTCCTTCATCGTTTCGTCGCCAAAGCTTCCACGCTCCGGCAATTCCTTATTTCCGTTTCTCTGTTTCATAATTCACCTTTCGCCCTTATCCACTGCGCGAGACGATTTCTCGCGCGGTGGCATCTCACTTTCACATTCGCCTCCGACCATCCGGTCGTCTCGGAAATTTCTTTTACACTCAATCCGTCTATCTCAAACAGCGTGATCGCGGTACGGTCCTCCGGTGATAATGCGTCCAGCCCCTTGTGCAGTACATCTATGGCGATACTCCTCTCCAACTCGCTCTCGGGGGAATCGCCGCCCGATGCCGCGAACCTTGCTTCGAGCCAGCTGTGCTCATCCCGTGTCAGCTCGCTCTCGGACCTCTCCCGGCGGCGCATCTTCACGCGAAGCCAGTCTATCGACGTACGCACCGCTATCTTCCGCATCCATCCTTCGAACGAACCCCTGCCGCGATAATTTTTCAAGGAACGGAATGCGCGGATGAAAATTTCCTGTAGAAGATCCTCCCTGTCGGCATCCTTCCTGGCGTACCTCGCGACGACTCCCGCCATCTTCGGCCTGAGCAGCGTGGCGATGCGGCCGAATGCCTCAACATCGCCGCGCCTTGCGTCATCAAGCCAGACTTCGAACCGGGCGTCGTTCTCCATTCGTTGAAAACTCCGTCGCGTCGCCGCCGCTGAACCGGGATGTACGCGGGGCATGCCCGCGTACATCACGGTCGGGCATTATTGTCCTATTCTACTATGCATTCCCCCGCCGGTATCAGCCCGCACCACTCGTCCTTGTACTGCCCGATGGTATCGAGCTGCTCATCGGAAAGGATACCGCGAATCTCCTTCCTGATGCCATTCATTTCGGCGGCGATATCCACCCGGTAGTCGGCCATCGCGTAGGCCGCATCGCGTACGGCGTCCTCGTCGAAATCCTCGGCGAGCTTCAGGTCGCGGAAATCGACCCACGCATCCTTCATCTCGAGACCGATATTCGCGAGCGAATCCTTGTGGCTGTCCCAGATGGACTTTATCTCATCCTTCTGTCCATCGGTAAGGTTGAGCGCCTGCACGAATTCATACCGCTTGCCGCGCTGGCCGTTGCGCCCGCGCTTGCCACGGCGGGTACGTTTGCCCTGGCGCTGCTGACGCCCGCTGCCGTCGCAGTTGCCATTCCCGCCGCCCCTGAGCCCGATCCCGTCGTCGCCCCCGCGGAAATTCATCCCCGGCACTATGGGATCGGCATAGATTGCCGTCGCCATGATAAGCAGTGCGAGAAGCGATGCGAGTCCAAGATAGATCCATTTACCGTTCTTCATTTTGTTCCTCCTGCATAAATGCTTTATACAAGTGGAGTCGATGACCGACCCGGAAAGGTTACACATTCCGCAAAAAAACCGCATTTTCAGCCGGGGACAGGCCCCGAAGCACGAATGGCACGTTACTACGCAAACGCATCCACCTGCATCCCAAAACCACAATCTCGAAATGGCCTGTCCCCATGTATCCCTCTTTACCTACCCCCGGGAAACCAGAATATCCGCGTCGTCATCTCCGCCGCGACCGCCTTCCCGCTCACGGTATTCACCGCCGGGGTGAACCGCACCCGCTGCAGACGGCGCACCGTCTCCTCATCCACGGCCCTCGTCCCGCACGACACCACGACCTTCGGCTCGCTTTCGAGCTGCCCGTTCGCGTCGATGTCGAGCTTCACCGTGACGATATATTCCTTCCCCCGATTCTCCCCCGTCAACTGGTATGAATCAAATATCTGCTTGAATTTGGGGTAATCGTAGTTGCTCTTGTCCGCCGGAGCGCTCGCGGTATCATCGATAGCCACGAAATCGGCGGGAGGCGCGAGAACCTCCGCCGGGTCCGGCACAACCGTGACACCGTCATCCGGCGCGACCGCGGCTGCATCATCGGCCGCCGGCGGCGCGATGCCGTCATCCACTTCGAGCGGCGTGATAAGCTCGGGTATCGGCTCGACGCTGCCATTCGATGGTCCGGACGCGACATAGACGAACGCGAGCGAAAACACGATGATGTTAATCAGCAGTGATGATAAAATGCTTGCGCCGTCGGTTTTACGTCGAGCCGGTTCCATTACGGGGAATTATAACCCCTTCTCCTGAAGAAACGAAATATCCGACACAGCCGCCGTCTCCATAGCCCGTCCGTATGTCGGATCGGTCATCTCGATCCGCCGCCCGGCGTTGCCATATTTGTAATCAAAATACTGCGTCTTCGGCGTCCCGCTGTCCGGATACTGCTCCCGCAACAGCCGGTGCATCTTGTCAAGGGTCAGCGCGTACGGTTCCTCCGACGTACCGCCGATCGTCTGCTGGTGTTTGATCAGCGAGCAGCAGCAGTACTCGAATTCGTTGTATGTGCTCGACCCGAAATCCTCCTTCGTCATCTGATTCAGCGCGTTGTACGTATATTCGATCTCCTCCGAATCCGGCTTGGTGACCTTGACCAGTTTGCCGAACCCGTCATATGTATACTGATACTTCCGTTCCGCCGAATCGTCGTCATCGAGGAAACGCACTCATGTGGACTCTTCTATACTAAACATATTTCCCTAACTGTTAATAATGTACTGTTAGTTCATTCGACAATAATCATTCATTCGACAGGTAATTATTTATTGCTTGTAATGACATCTTGGACCAGTGCCTGACCCATGCATTTTCATCATCTAGCCAGGGTGAGATTAACATCTCGACTTTCGCACGATCATATCCTAACTCGATGAGGGATAGAGCTGCCCATATTGTAGTAGAATTTGGTTTTTCATCTAATATTTCCAAATACACTGGTATGATAAGATCCTTGTCAGGCTTAATCACCTGAATTGTTTCTATCATCCGGGATCTTACATCATCTTCCTCTTCACGTTCCAGAGCATCTATGAGTGCAGGCAAACTTCTATCTCGCAGGATATCTCTATTTCGCTCTATCGGGTTCAAGGCATATTTTGCCAGCTCTTCGGCAGCGACATATCGTGTAACATAATCTGGCGAATTAAGTAGCAAGTCCGTCAGTCCATCGATACCCTTAGTGAATAGAGCTGTATCGGTCTCAGAAGCATATTTTGAATAGCGATAAGCAGGCTGGTGGTTACATGATGAAATCGATAATACAATCCCTATGCATATCAATAGAAAGGCGTACTTATTTGTTATATCCATGATCTTGTCCACCATAGCTACTTGTTATTCACACAGTTTCACAGTTAACTTTCATCGTCTTACGATTTCTGCTTACCACACTGTGTACTTATCCATATGCGTGAACATTCTACTTACAAATAGACCAAAGTCATACATTTCCCCAGGATGTCCTATATGGGCTTGAGCAGGATCTATTGGTATCAGTGTGCTTTCCTTGCTGAACGGGAATACTGCCATTCTTTGGTGCCAGTAATGATGGTCATAAAATACCCAATACTGTCCTACGTAGCCCCAATGAGGAATACTTCCGGCTATTTTCAACTCTTTCAATCGTTGCTCAATAAATATACGCCATGACTCGCATTGAGCCCACCATCCTAATTTATCACCAAGCTCCGTGGGCCAGCCACCAGTTCTTCTCAACCAAATGGAACCCAAGACATAGGGCATCATCGCATAGACAAATTCAAGGCATTCCGGAAGGGTTACATGATCCTGAAGTTTGAATAGAAACGGATGAGTATTGCCTGAACCGTCAAGGCACTTCTTTTTTGGATTGCAATAATCTAAGTATAAGCAGCAAAGCCCAGGCATCACCGACACTTCGCCTGGTAAGGATCTTGGATCTATTTCACAAATTGAACCAGCTAAGCCTAATTGGACGATAATGTCGTAAGCTTCTCCAAAATGATGAAAACCTGAATCACCGCCAAACATGAAGGGAAATCTCATGTGATAAAGCCAAAGGCTGCCCCAAAGAGAGGAAGGAGGCATGTTACAGAAACAAAAATGAGGTCCTTTGCCATCTTCCGGGCCTTGGCCAAAGAAGACCCAAGCATCTTCTGTATAGCACCCATGAACTTGTCCACCTGCAACAGATGAACAAGAGCTAAGGCCAGTTATATCAATCTTATTGGCAGGATTATTCTCAACATACTGATATGTCGTTGTTGTAGAGTTATACAATGATCGATGTTCACGGAAATATTTAAGGGGATCCCGTTGAATAAAACTGCATATGGAAGTAGCATAATGACGAGCTTGCAAATGATAAATCGCAACCGTCTGCGTTGTATCTCCATTCCCAAACGCCTCGACCCTGCACCCAATATACCTCATCAAGTTATCATTAGTGGGGAAGTTGGTGTCGTCCTTGTCAAGATGCTCGCCCCAGGCGTTGTA
>CAZSPL010000186.1:0-8118 GCA_964608735.1 uncultured Planctomycetota bacterium
TTCGAGGGCGCATCCGAGACGCTGGGCGCACTGGATGCACATGTGCGGATGCCGCGCGAAGATGATTTTCATGCGCTCGCGGCGTTTCGCGTCGATCGCGGGGGTCGATGAAACGATTTTCATCCCGTCTTCAGCGGGTGTGATGCATGCCCTTACCGGTTCGGCCTGCCCTTCAACCTGGACGAGACACAGAAGGCATCCTTCGTATTTGCTTTCATCCGGACTCATCGCTCCCGTTTTCGCTTCGGCGCCCCAGTAGACCTGCTCCGATGTCTCAAGCTCCTTCGGGTCGACGGGCGGCAAATCGGGATGCGAGCACAGTCGCGGGATATATATTTCCGCATGGTCGGCGGCTTCGAGGATGGTCATCCTATCCGGGACTTCGATCTCTATTTCATTAATTGAGAGCTTTATCATTATCACCACGAATGCTCGACCGCGTCATACGGGCATGCCGTCATACACGGCAGCGGCGGACGGTCGTGGTCGGGCTTGCACTGCGCGCACGTATACTTGATCTTCTTGCGCTGATCCCCGACCACGGCGCATACCATGTCCTCGTAATCATCCTCGATTATTTCGAGCACGCCCCACTCGCAGGCAACGATGCAGGGATGCTCGTCGCATTCGATGCATTTATCGGTATCGATGATGATGAAATAATCGCCCGAGCCGTCTTTATAACCGTAATGGGCCTTCATGGCATCTCCCTCCGCGAATGAGTCCCCGCGAAATGGGATTCGCGGGGCTGCGTTTATCTCGATTAATTCCCACGAAATGGGATTCGCGGGGATACATTTGTCCCCGATGTTTCGGGACACCCTTGTCCCGAAACACAACTCGCCTGGTGCCACGGGCACGCGAGTCTTCGAGCTTGCCCGTGTCTTTGTCCCCTCCCTTCCGCCTTCGCTCCGCTTCGTCGGACGGGTAAGGTCGGGGCTCGGGCATGCAGGCTGGACGCCCGCACCACAATAATGGGCGTGCCTCTGCCGAGTCTATTTCCCGCGCTGTTTTTTCAGAAGGTTCTGCGCGAACAATGCCCCGCCGAGGGCTCCCGCTATCTGCGTATCGTATGTCGTCGTGAGAGCCTTTATATCGACTTCGTCGCATAGACGTTTCACTACGCCGATATTCTTCCCGATGCCGCCGGTTATCGCGAATTCCTTCTCGATGCCGACCTGTTCGAGCAGCGTAACAACCCGGTGCGCCATCGCCGAGCAATACGCCGCGAGCACCTTGTTCTTCGGCCAGCCTTCGCGAAGAAGCCCCGATGCCTCGCTCTTTGCGAAAACCACGCATGTGCTCGATACCGGCTCCGGCTCGGTTTCTACATCGAGCGACATCTCCCCCACATCCTCTATCGGTACGGCAAGCAGGTCGGCGAAGACCTCCATCCCGCGTCCTGTACCGGCGGCACACTTGTCGTTCATGGCGAATGCCGTAACCTTGCCGCGGTCGTCGCAACGGATGACTTTGCAGTCCTGCCCTCCCATGTCGAGCACGGTGCGCACCGTCGACCCGTACATGTAATTCGCCCCGCGGGCGTGGCAGGCGATCTCGGTGATGGCCTTGTTCGAAAATGGCACGTTGACGCGCCCGTAGCCGGTGCCCACGACGAAGCCTATGTCGGCGAGGGTCATGCCGGTTCCTTCCAGCGCCCAGTCTATCGCCGTCTGTGCGCTCTTCGGGCTGTCCGACCCCGTACGCTGATTGGAGAATGCATACAGCTTGTTGTCCACGACGATTACCGCCTGGCTTGACACGCTGCCGACGTCTATCCCGGCGGTAATCAGGTCGCCTGATTTCCAGTCCATGTTTTCATCGTGCCAGCGGTATTCTTTCCATCGCCAATATTCTTTTGCCATTATTCGTGTTCCTTCCGGTACCAGATTTTCGATTGTATCCCACGAAATAGGATTCGCGGGCCTACATTATTCTCCCCTCCGGGTGCCACGCCCACTTCGAGTCTTCGAGAATGGGCGTGTCTTCCATAAACCTAATCCTCAGCCGCCGCAAGTGCCGCGCCGAACGCGCTGATAAACTCCGGGTCGTCCGGGATCAGGACATCGCATTCCAGTCCCCGCTTGAGCGAATCGACGAAACCGGCATTATGCGCCACGCCGCCGATGAGAACGACATCAGGCTCGAACCCGACCTTGCGTACCAGCGAAATGATGCGGCTCGCGATGGCGTCGTGCACAGCGCGGGCGATATCCGCTTTCGGCGTTTTCGCGTGCAGAAGCGAGACCACCTCTGATTCGGCGAACACCGCGCACTGCGCGTTCATAGGGATTTCCTGCGTCGACTGGAGCGACAACGGCCCGAGTTCCGTAACCTTCACCTCGAGGGCGCGGCCCATGGATTCTGTGAATGCTCCCGCGCCGGCGGCGCATTTCTCGTTGAGCGCGAAATCGACCACCTTGGCGGCGGCGTCGCAACGTATCGCTCGTCCCTCTTCCGCGCCGACATCGATGACGGTACGCGCGCTCGGGTAGAGCTTATGCACGCCCTTGGCGTCGCCGCCGACATCCGTGATGGTTTTCTTCGCATATGGCGCGCTCTTACTCCCGGCACCCGTCGCCGCGATAAGCTCGACGTCATTCGCCGTAATGCCCGCCGCGTCGAGCGCGAGTTTATACGCCTCTTCAGCGGCGGACACGGCGTCGAATCCGGCAGGCGCGCTTCCCTTTCCGATGATTTCGCCGTTCTTGAGGATCACGACTTTGACGTTCTTCGATCCCATGTCGATTCCAGCGGTTATCATAGATGGCTCCTGATCCAAATAAATTCACGGGGATTTCTCCCCTCGATTAATTCTAATCCTTCTTTAAACCAAGCGTTTCCATGAACGCGTCGATACGCGCCATTGTCTTTGTCATGTCGAATTCGCGCTCGTCTCCCATGTTACCCTCGAACGTCATCACCGGGAACCCCGCTTCGAGTATCCCGAGGCGGTTCTCGGCGATTCCCACCGAAAGCCCCTCGCATCCGCGGTTGTAGTGAAGCATCACTCCGTCGAGGCTCCATTCCCTCGCGATGCGCACCATCATGTCGGTCTTGAGATGCGGCGAGTAGAAATGCTGCCACTCCGGCTTGCTGAGGTTCCAGTCGGCGTAAATCCGCAATGCCTGGTCGCGGTCGGTTATCTTGATGCCCTTCTGCGCGGGAGTGGTGCGCGGCCCCCACGTGCCGTCATCCTTGATTTCCCATATGCCGATGAGTCCGAATGTGTAGAGTGAGCCGACCGATATGGCGCCGAATTGCTCGAGGTAGCGGAATACGCTCAGGAATCCCCACGGCGGCTGCGTGTCGGACATGAGCCGGCACCGTTCGTTGGGGATCGCCGCGATTCCCTTCTCGACGCGTTCCTTAACTTCGTCGCGAAGCTCCTCGTAGTAGTCGGCGACTTCCTTCGAATGCTTGTTCAATGTGCCGAGGACGTAGAGCGAGAACATCGATTTCTCATCGAGCGGCGCGGGAATGGCCTTGTTGTAGTTGCAAATTTCAGCCCATGTCGATGTCGCGCGGCACTCGTTGTTGACGGCGTCGAACAGCTTCTGGTCGTCGTACTTCCTGCCCGTGATCTTTTCGAGCCACTCGATGCCGTCGTGCATCTGCCCGACGAGGTAGTTTATCTTGTTCTCGTCGATATCCTTGTAAGGCCCGGCGGCGACGTCGATGGTGAACGCCGGGATGCCCGGTTCGAGGTCCTGTACGACCTGGTACCATTTCGCGTGGGAGCAGCATATGTGGTCCTGCCAGATGAAATCCGGCTTGGGAAATTCGCCGCCCCAGAGGTATTTGTTGAGGATTACCGATCCCCAGTAGTTGCGCATGTATGAGCACAGGTCGCGCGCATAGCCGGCTTTCTCGGTGGCTTCGAGGCATTCCTTGGAGAAATCCTTGTTCGCGGCGATGGATGCGGAATATGGTTCGCTGGTGATGCTGTACACATCGTCGCCAAGCCCCGCGGTCACTGCGCCGAGGGTCCACGCGCCTCCCGCCCAGCGTATGCCGCCCATGTCGTGGGCTTTCGCATAGTTGAGGTAGTAATTCTTACGGATTTCCTTGGCTCTATCCCATGCTTTAAGCGGAGCCGTTTTGTATAACTGCTTAGCCATCATTCATCTCCCATCAATCGAACAGGTCTTCGTCGCCGATCATTTCGAGGAACGCTTCG
This sequence comes from uncultured Planctomycetota bacterium, assembly GCA_964608735.1. Taxonomy (GTDB): domain Bacteria; phylum JAJVIF01; class JAJVIF01; order JAPKYR01; family CAZSPL01; genus CAZSPL01. Next base: position 4,181 of record CAZSPL010000186.1, read on the forward strand.
ACCCTTACCTTGAACTGCCCGATGGGTACGGTCACGTCGAATTCGAGGAAAAGGGTTTTTACACCGATACCCGCGAGCGCCTTGCGTATGGCCGGCATATCCAGCTCGTGCGGGTCGCAGAATTTCTGCTGTATGACGATAGCCCCCTTGACGTCCCACTCCTTCGCGAGGTTGAGAATGTGCTGCACTCGCCTACGCTCTTCCCAGTCCTTTGTCGGGCAGGGCACCCGGTTCACATAGCGCGCGGCGATGGCTTCGAGACGGTTATCACCCGGTATCACTTCGTTCCAGAAGTAGCGTGACCCCGTGCAATGGTCATCTACAACGAATGTCGCGCCGCACGATTCCACCATCCGGATGAACGCCAAATCATCGTCCTCGCTGCCGAGTATCATCAGTCGCGTACCGGTATCGCGCCCCTTGCCCCGTCCCTTTAACTCGACCAGTAATTTCTTCAGCTCGCCGCTGTGTTCCGCCTTGTCGGTCATCTGGTTGGAAATGGCCATCTCCATGGCTTCCTCGCCGGAGAGGGGCGGCTCGGATGCTTTCCGCAAGTCATAGACTTCATGCATCAGGCGGCGATTCTCATTGTAAACCGCAATCGACTTGTCGAGGGCTTCATCGGTGATTTCCTTGCCCGTCCAGTCCTCAATAGCTTTCTTGAATTTCACGAGCTCGCCGGTAAGGAACGGCAGCGCCCTCGGACTCTGAACGTGGTGCGGCATGCAGAGGTAGTAACTGAAATCGACCGGTATATGCTTATCCCATGAGGTGAACGCCTGGCGCACATGAAGGCATGACTGCGCGATGGCGATCCCGTCGAGATAGTCATAGCGCCCCTTCAAGCCCTGCGCGAGGCAGTCGCGGCAGAACGGGCAGAACATGCCGAATATATGCGGCTCTGTAACATCCTGCGGCTCATGGCTTCCGAGGATCCGCACCGGCAGTACGCCTGCCGCATAGACGATTTCCTCGGGGACATAGGTGCAGAAATAGCCTAGGACCTTGCCACCGGTACGCTCTTTCCATTGCTTCGCGTATTCGTGGCGGTTCTGCTCCCAGCTTCGAAGCGTGTCGAACATGGACAGCCTCCAGTTGACGAAAATACAGTCGAAAACTCCGGGGGCATTTCGATTTTCCCTGCTTCCCCGGAGAGATATGGCGGTGAGAATAAAACGAATTCCTTAGATATGAACCCGACCCGCCGGGTGTCTGAGTCCAAGGACCCCGTAGAAACTCACTTTTTACACAGACAAAAGGGTAGGATAATAATCCCGAAGCCAGTTGTCAATAAGAATTAACGAGACTTTAACTAAAATATCAGCTTTAATAAGGGTTACAAGGTATTTTCGGGCCGTACGCGCGATTTCATGCGCCGGAGAAATGTGCGGCTCTGGAGCAGGTTAAAATCGCATTATCTCCGGGGAAGCGATAAAATAAGGATGAGTCAATAAGTCATTTCGGCGGCTGTTCCCGGGAGGTATGTGATGCCGGTCTCAAAGCGCATTCAATTTCTCATCCCGCTCATTCTGCTCGCGGCCCTGTGCGGTTGCGGCGGTGGCGGAGAAGCATCGGGCCTCGATGTTGGAAATATCCTCGGCGTCGTAACCATGACCGAGGGTACGAAGGCGACCTTCAGCATCGATGTTTCCGGCGATACCGGGATCACCTACCTCTGGTCGACCGATCCCGCGAGCGCGGGAATATTCACCAATGCCGCACTTCCGGATGTTCAATTCACCGCGGGGGATGTGTCCGGTGACACACAAATAACTCTCAGAGTCGTCGTCAACTCCGACCGTTTCGGCCCGGTTATTAAAACCAGGGGGCTGACGATAACCGATGTCAGTGGACTCTGGGTCACCGAGATCAGCGGCCCGGAGGAGATGGATGAAGAAACCACCGAAACATTCAGCGTGCTTACCGGGGGCGATACAGGGATCGCATTTGAATGGTCGGTGGCGCCGCCGGATATAGGTGATTTCAACGCGACCGATACAGCCGAGGTCGAGTTCACGGCCATAAATGTCAGCGCCAACACTAATGTCGAGATCAATCTGAAAGTCACATCGGACAATAATTCCGGAATCTTCAGATCGCTCGACATCACTATCCTCGAAACTCCAGACCTTGTCGTGAGCGCGATATCCGGCCCGGGCAGCATGCGGGAGGACGACTTCGCGCAATTCAGCGTCATCGCATCCGGTGATACCGGGATTTCCTATCAGTGGTCTGTAGATCCATCCTCGGCGGGCGATTTCCTCACACCATCGCTGTCCTTCAGCTCATTCAGCGCGAACCCGGTCTCCGCGGATACGATCGTACAGATACGGGTCGTGGTCAGCTCGAACAAGTATGGCCCGGAGCTCAGGACGAAAGATATCACCGTTCTTGACGGCTTCTGGGTGGATGACATCATCGGCCCGGATGAGATATACGAGGAGACATCGGGCAGCTATTACGTCCGCGCGGGCGGCGACACCGGCATCACCTACCAGTGGTCCGCCGACCCCCCATCCGCCGGTGAATTCGAATCCCCGACATCGGCAGTGACGGATTTCAACGCGTTCGAAACCGATGAGGATACGGATATAGAGATATGGGTTATCGTCAACAGCGATAACAACAGCCCGGTGCTGAAGTCGGTGGATGTAACAATCCTTGATACCATCCCCGCCGGATGGGTGCGTTCATGGGGAGGCACGCATGTCGGGGGAGATGCCGTCAAAGCGGTCGCGGTTGGCGCCGATGGCAACATCTATGCCGCGGGATATTTCTGGGGTACCGTCGATTTCGATCCGTCCGCGACCATCGAAAGCCACAGTGCCAATGGCGAAGATAATTTCATTTCCTGTTTCGATGAGATGGGTAATTTCCTCTGGGTGACAAACTGGGGCGGCGCATATGCCGATGAGATTAACGATATGGTGATGGATGCATCCGGCAATTTCTATGTCGCCGGCCTGGACACAGACCCCGCTTCCCAGAAAGAGGGAGCGTTCCTCCAGAAGCTGAATTCCACGGGCGGTTCCGAGTGGAAATTGCTGTGGGGGACGGAAGGTGATTGCGAAGCCCTCGGCGTAGCGATTGATGGATCCGGGAATTCGTATGTGACCGGGTACTTCACGGGCGCGGTTGATTTCCACCCCGGTTCTCAGCTCTTCATCCTGTCATCAAACGGCCAGACGGATGTCTTCCTGAGCAAGTTCAACCCGGCGGGTGAATTCCAATGGGCGAAAACCTGGGGAGGCTCTACGGCTGACCGGGGCACCGATGTGATCGTTCACGCGAGCGGGGGCATATTTGTTTCGGGTAGTTTCACCGGCTCGGTCGATTTCGATCCCGGCGCCGGAGACGAGATGCTCGACTCCAACGGGAATACGGATGTCTTCCTCTCGAGGCTCAGCGGGCTCGGGAATCTCGACTGGGCCGTCTCCTGGGGCGGCTCGGGACAGGACTACCCGAACCGGATGGCGTTTGATTCAACGGGAAACATATTCACGACCGGCTCATTTTCCGGTGCGGTGGATTTCGATCCCGGCAGCGGAACCGATGTTCATACCGCATCGGACCAGGATGATGCGTTCCTCGATGTTATCGATTCAGGCGGGGGTTTCGTCATGGCGATATCGTGGGGAGGTGGAGGAGCGGATGAGCCGTTCTGCCTCGCGCTCGATGCCGACGACAATGTATACATCACCGGTTCATTCAGCCAGAACATAGATTTGAATCCCGGCGCTGCCACGGTCAGTTTCCCGTCGATCGGGTCTGATGACGCGTTCTTGCTCAAGCTCGATTCGGACGGCGATTACATCTGGGGCAATGCATGGGGCGGGACGGGTATCGAAACCGCTTACTTCGTTGCCGTCGACGCAACCGGCAATGCATACGTCGGCGGGTCATTCAACGTCAGCGTCGACTTCGAGCCCGGCTCGGGG
>CAZSPL010000187.1:0-8022 GCA_964608735.1 uncultured Planctomycetota bacterium
CGCGTGGATGCTACTTCGCGACGCCGTGGTGATGCCTGCCGACCCGCTTATGCTGCGGGCATTTGTCGGTATCGGGATACCCAGCCTTCCCGATGAGATCAGGGAGAGCATCGCCAAATCTTTGCACCAAACCTACCTTGAGGATATAGCGTCGCCCATACCGGCCGCGAACGAATCGGCCGTAAACTGGGATGAATTGTCGCCCGAGTTGAAAGAGTCAAACAGGCAGCTTGTCGACCATATGGTTCAGAAGCTCAACGAGATCGGCTATCATCTCGATGCCGCGAGAGAGGGGGATATACGCGTCAAGGATTTTGCCGCGAAAGAGATTGAAGTAATGGCGGAAATGGAGCATGCCCGCTGGATGACCGAGAAGGTGCTCCAGGGATGGAAATATGGCCGCCATAAGGATGCAGTGAAGAAAATGAGTCCGCTGCTGACTCCCTGGGATGGACTTGACGACGCTTGCAGGGAGATAGACAGGGCGCTTGTGAGGAAACTTCCGAAATTCCTCGCGGAGTTCAAGCTGGCTCTTATTAAGAAATAGACTATTTTCAGGAATGTAAGATTGAATTTCCAGCACATTTGCATTAAAATTTTTAACAATCTACCTGAGATCCATGAAGTTGATGGGCAGGCCGGGGTTTGAATCCCCAGCCATTTCAGTACGGGGAGGTACGTGATGGTAATAATATCAGTGGTTTCGGGGCTCGTGATCGGCATCCTCGTCGGCGGGGCGTTCGCCTGGTATCTCAACAACGTCCTGCGGGAGAAGGATAAATCCGAGACCGTAAACGTCATGAAGATGAAAATAGCCAAGGTGGAGGCCGACAACAAGGCACTCAAGGGGGCGCATCAGAGGCTCCTTGGCGAGATGGACTGCCTCAGCGCCGAGCTTCGCGAATCGAGGAAGAAAGAAATCGATATGAGCGAGGACCGCGCGTTCGTCTCGGAATCGAAAAAGAGCATCACAAGGGTACATGGCGAACTTGCGGACGCCATGGAGAAAATTAAAGCCCTGCAGGATGAAATCACCGAGCTTAAGACGGACAACCAGGTTCTTAAGAAAGCGCGGGAAGATTACGAAAAGAGCCTTGCCGAGACGGAGCGCAAGCTGGAAGGCGAGAAATCCGAAGTCGCGCTGCAGGCCCAGAAGTCGCTCCAGGTCGTCGAAGAGCGCCTGCGGAAATCATTCGCGACCGTCGATGAGCTGCACGCCCGGGCTGCGGAGCTCAAGAGCCGCAACAGCGAGCTCGAAGCGGCCATGGCGAATGTTACCGGTGAGCGCACCGGATGGGATGAGCGTATCAAGAAGGAATCGGCGGCATCCGAGCAGTTGCGGGGCTTTGTTACAGAAATCAAGGAACAGCTTTCCCTGGCGAACATCAAGATCAACGAACTCGAAACGATCAACGGCGACCTCAAGCACAAGCTGAACGAGATGCATGCCTCGTCGCAGATGGCCACCGAGGGAGCCAGGGAAAAAGAACTGAGCCTGAGGGAGGAACTCAAAGCCACCGCCGGAACGCTGAAGGAAACGATTTCAAAGCAGCACAAGGAAATTGAGGATACGCACCAGACGATCGAATCGCTCAAGCGGGAAAACGAGGACCTCCGTAAGAAAACACTCGGCCTGAAGACATCGCAGGAAAAACAGGCCGAGGAAATCAAGGAGCGGCAGGCGATCCTCGAAGATACGAAAACGCAGATGTATAAAGGCTTCGAGGATTTATTCGCCAATGCTCTCAAGCAGAACCACGAAGCGCTTCTCGGCATCGCCCAGGAAAAACTCAGCCCGTTCCAAGGCCTGCTCGACGAATTCAACGCGCATGTTGCCGAACTGGAAAACCAGAGGAAAACGGCATACGACGGCGTCACCGAGCAGCTTCGGAACATGTCGCAAACCCAGAATAACCTGAGGAACGAGACCAATCGTATCGCCAAGGCGCTTCGACCCGCGCATCTCGGCGGAGAATGGGGAGAGCTCCAGCTCGAGCAGGCGATCGACATGGCCGGGATAAGGGAGCACTGCGAGTTCATACACAGGAAATCCGGTGAGGATGCCGATGGTCCGGATGTACTAATCAATCTACCGAAGGGCGGTGTGGTCGCGGTCGACACCCATCTTTCCACCCAGGCATTCCTCGACTATATCGAAGCCGACAGCGAAGAACTTAAGGAGCGGGCGCTGGACAGCCACGTCGAAAGCATCAGGGCGCATATCGAGAAGCTGGCCGGGGAGGAATACTCGAAAGCTTTCGCCCGGAAACCGGAATTCGTGCTGATGTTCATCCCCACCGAAAGCGTCTACTTCGCCGCACTGCAGAAAGCGCCGGAGCTCATCAAGGAAGCCGCCGACAGGCAGGTGCTCATGGCCCCGCCGACGTCGTTTATCGCCCTTCTGAAAACCATCTCGGTCGGTTGGCGGGAAGTGCTCATCTCCGAGAACACGCGCAAAATCAGCGAGCTTGGTGAGGAGCTGTATAACCGCATCGCGAAGATGGGCTCGCATATCGATTTGCTCGGAAGGAACCTGAAGCAGAGCGTCGATTCATACAACAAAACAGTCGGCTCGTTCGAACACCGGGTGCTTGCATCGGCGCGACGTTTCCAGGATCTGCGTGGGAAGCCGCTTGCGGAGCTTCCCGAAGTGGGCGAGATCGATATGGTACCCCGTATGCTCAAGGCGCCTGAATTGAAGAAGCACGACGGCGATACCGAGTTTGTACACGACGGCCACCTCGCCGATGAGGACGACTTGATGACGGGGGATGGTCCTGTAGCGCACGGCTAATGAAATTATGACATCATCGCGTTTTTTCACCATAGCTCTTGCGCTCGTGATCGTTCTCATCGTTGTCGTATTCATTCCGCGTCTCACCGATTTTTTCGCCCGTGACGACTTCGCGGGCCTTAAGGTCGAGGCGAATAGCCTCACCGATTTCGGCTCATTTTTCAAGCCGGACCCGAGCGGCGCTCGTCCCTGGTACAGGCCGTTTTCATTCCAGGTACGTTTCTGGCTCATGCGGGAGGCATTCGGATTCAACCCGCTTCCTTATCACCTTTTGATACTTATCCTTCATTGCGCGAATGTTATCCTCTGTTTCCACTTTCTGCGCAGCCTTACGCGGCGGGGTGACATAGCCTTGCTTGCGGCGACGCTGTATGGATTGAGCGGCGCTCATTATATTTCACTGACATGGTTCTCCGCGGGTGTGGAGATGCTCACCGCATTTGTCTACTTGTGGGGACTTATCCTGTTTGTCTCGTGGCGAAGGCATCCGTCTTTTTTCCGAGGTCTAAGCATCTGCCTGCTGTTTATACTGATGCTTCTGAGCAAAGAAGCGGCGGTAACATTTCCATTCGCGTTACTGCTGACCGACGTGTTCCTTCCCGATGTCGAAGCCGGCGTGGGCCGGCTCAAGGCGGCGCGCATCAAGCTGTACGGGTCGCTATTCATAATCCTTACCGCTTATGCCGTCTTCTGGTTCACGTGGCAGTATTTGCCGAGCGCCGGGAAACCCGGTGCTTACGACACGACATTCAATCCGCTGATATGGCTCGTGAACTTCGCGGCGTATTTCGTGCAGTCGTTCGTCGGCACATCGATACTTATCGCCCTTGCTTCCGCGACCGGCATCAGCGTCGCTTCAACGGGTATGCGCGGGATATTGACCGACAGGATGGTCGTCATCTTCCTGCTGCTCGCGGTTGTAGTGGCGTGTATCGGGTTCGCATTGTTGAGAAAATATTGGCGGAATGCTTCAGCCGAGTATAGGAAGCTGATAGCCTGGGGGATTCTCTGGTTCGTTCTCTGCCTGCTGCCGGTGCTGCATTTTGCCGATCATATGAATGCATATTTCCTGAATATTCCCCTCATCGGCATGACCGCGGCGGTGGCATCGCTGGCCATCAGTCTCGGCATGAATAGCCCGACACGCGGGAAATTGCGGCTTTTGGGATGGATTCTGCTTGCTTTGTACGCCGCGAATTTCATTGTAAACGCCCAGCTCGGTCCGCAGTATCGCGCCCTGTCGATTATGTCGCGCATCGCGGGGCGCGCATACAGTCGGATGAACGCAATGAATCCCTCTTTCGAACCCGGTACCGCCCTGTTCATACTCGATGTCGATAAGAAATTCAGGAACGCGGTTGAATACGGCAGGATGTATGAGGTCTGCTATGCCGGTAGCATCGAGCGCTGCCTTGTATTCGCGAAGGGAATCAAGGTCACGCGGGAAGAGCTTGTGTCCGAAGGCTGGAACGACGATCTCCCGAAAAGGTTCTATATTTATGATGGTGACGATTACATAGCCGCGGACGAGGCATATTTCCTTGAAAGATATGTATACCGGGATTTTCCCTGACAGAATTACCTCTTCTGAGATAAACTTGCGTGCGGGCATTAATTCCGACGGGAGGAAATGAAATGAAACATGAAAGACTTCTCTGGATTGTACTGGTGGTATTGCTCTGCATCGGCTTTACGATGTACGGGAATGATGTAAACACAGCGGGCTATGCGAATGAGGAGATGGAGCCGGCCACCCCCGCGGGGCCGGGCGATGTGGCGCCGCCGATGTCCGAACAGCCCTTCGATCAGAGGCCGGGCACCGACCGTATTACGGGTATGGTGGCTTACGGCGAGTTCATCCCCGCGGCCATTAGTTCCGTGGAAACCAGCGGGGCGCTGCGTTTGACCGAGATAATGAGACAGGAAGCCCTCCCGCCCGATGCGGCGGAGATATTCGTCGACGAATTCGAGGGCAGGGCGGTTATGGTCGAAGGCTATCTCGACAGCGGATGGATTTATGAGGCCGAAGTCATCGAGGTCGCAAGCCCGATACTGAGCGAGGTCGTCAAATATTTAATCCTGGAATAGGATTTCCCGTCTCCACTAATATTGTCGCAAACGCCGGATAAACGGATTGTCAGCTCACGTCCGGGTTTCTGAAGACGGCCGCCATGCCTTGGCCGCCGCCGATGCACATCGAGTTGATGCCGTACTTTACTTTGTTCCGTTTCATCTGAAGCAGCAGCGAAAGCGTAAGCCGCGCGCCTGTCGCGCCAAGTGGATGACCCAGCGCGATTGACCCGCCCTGGACATTCACGCGGTCATAGCCGATGCCGAGATCCTTCAGACAACCGAGCACCTGGCAGGCGAACGCTTCGTTGATTTCGAACAGGCCGATGTCGTCGAGTGTGAGACCTGCGCGTTCGAGGGCGATGGGGATAGCTTTCGCGGGGCCAATGCCCATGATATCCGGCGGTACTCCGACTGTTGCCCACGACATGAGTTCGCCGATCGGCTTGAGACCGTCGCGCTCTACCGCCTTCGCGGAGCCGATGACAACGCATGCCGCGCCGTCGGCAAGCCCGCACGAATTCCCGGCGGTGACCTGTCCGTCCTTAACGAACGCCGCGCGAAGATTCTGAAGTTTTTCCAGCGTCGTCAGACGCGGGTTTTCGTCGGCTTCGAGCATACCTTTTTCTTTACGGGAAATTGTATATTCAACCGGCACAATCTCATCCTTGAAAAGTCCGGCCTTGGTGGATTCAGCGGCGAGTGTCTGGCTGCGGATGGCATATTCATCGGACTGCTCGCGCGTGATGCCGAACTGCGTTGCGAGCTTTTCTGCGGTCGGCCCCATTCCGAGATTGCAGTATGTATCGACGAGCCCGTCCCAGAGCGTGTCGTGCATCGAGCCCTGGCCGAGGCCGAGGCCGAAGCGAAGTTTCCATATGGAGTGGGGGCAGTTCGTAAGGCTCTCGCTTCCGCCGGTGAGAACATATTCCGCTTCGCCGAAACCTATCATATACGCCCCGCTCACGGTGGCCTGCAGCGAGCCGCCGCAGAGGCGGTTGAGCATGAGGCCGCCCGCGGATTCGGGAAGCCCAGCCTTCAGCCCTGTGTGACGCCCGAGGTGATGCGCGTCGAGGCTGCTCGTGGCGCGGGTGTTGCCCATGATGGTATGGCCGAATTTCTCGGGTTTAACGCCGCTGCGTTCGATAGCCGCTTTCGCGGCGATGACCGCCATGTCGGTGGCGTTGAATTCGCTGAGGCTTCCGGTGAATTTACCCCACGGGGTGCGTGCTCCCCCGAGAATCATTACCGGCGGATTGAGTGGAAAAGACATTGCGCAGCTCCTTTTGTTTGAATTTCACAAGTCGTAATCCTGATTACTTCCTCTCATAATCAGGCTGTTCTTTCGATTTGGTAAGAATTTTCGCGGCGCCCTTGACGAAATCGGATGTCATCAGATTACCCTTGGTCTCCATCCCGGTAGTGTCGAGCGTATCCTTGAAGTGCGGGAAGAGCACCCTGTTGACCGTACGACGCGTCGACTCGACCGCGAGCGGCGCATTCTGGGCGACCTTGGAGGCCCATTTCAGCGCCGTCGGCATCAGTTCGTCCTTCGGGTACAGCGCCTGTACGATACGCATCGACAGCGCTTCATCGGCTCCGACCATCCTCCCCGAGAAGAGCAGGTCGCGGGCATGTCCGACGCCGATGAGTTTGGTGAGCATCTCGGGGCCCATCCATCCGGCCATCACGCCGATGGTCGGCTCCGGGAACCCGTACATCATCCCGCCCTCGTCCTTGCCGCCCGACGCGCCGTAGAGGATATCGCAAAGCGTATACATCTCCGCCCCGCCGCCGAGGCAAAAGCCGTGGATCAACCCGACGATCGGCACGCGAAGGTTGAACAACTTCTCCGCCACGATCCGCCCGTCGTTGATGTGGTGTATCGCATCGGGGTCGGACATGTTGGTGTAGCCATCATCTGTTTTAACGACCAGTTCGTTCAGATCGGCGCCGAAACTCGCATGCTTGCCTTCCGAATGCATGATGACGACGCGTATCGATGTGTCGGTGTTGATGGCGTCGAGCTTCTTCGCGAGCGCTTTAAGCATAGGTGTATTCAGTGCGTTACCCGCATCGGCGCGGTCCCATGTGAGTATACCGATATGCTCGTTCTCTTCGGATTTGGCAAGAGTGATCAAATCGTCGGTCATTTGTTCCTCCGTCGCAACCTGCTGCTTGTTACCACGGGCACGCGAGTCTTCGAGCTTGCCCGTCTCTTTGTCCCCTCCCTTCCGCCTTCGCTACGCTATGTCGAACAAGTACGCTCGCAGTTCGGTCCTACGTGCGGTGTCCCCTCCCTGACGGTCGGGGCTCGGGTTTTATATCGCGCACTAAAGTGTGCAGTACCCGAGGTTAACGCGGTTAGCTAAATATACTGCCCGCCGTCGACGCTGATAACCTGCCCGGTGATATGCCCCGCTTCATCGGATGCGAGGAAATTCACCAGGTGCGAGACATCGTCCGGCTCGCCAAGCTTGTCCAGCACGGTTTCCGCCCTTGCGGCATCGAGCCACTTCTCCTCGAGCTCCTTAGCCATATCGGTCATTATCATGCCGGGCGCGACAGCATTCACCGTGACTTTCGACTTACCAAGCTCGCGCGCGACGGCTTTCGTAAGCCCGATAATTCCCGCCTTCGACGCCGAATAGTTCGACTGTCCGAATTTACCTCGCAGCCCGTTGATGGATGTTATCGTGATGATTCGCCCGCTCTTCTGCTCGCGGAAAAAAGGCGCTACAGCGTGGATGTAGTTGAAATATCCCTTCAGGTTGACATCCATTACCTGGTCCCACATATCCTCGGTCATTTTCCAGATGACGCCGTCGCGGTTGATACCCGCGTTGCACACGAGGATGTCAATGCTCCCGAATGTCTCGGCGACCTTTTTGGCCATATTCTCGGCATCCGTATACGATGCGACATCGGCCTGAACAGCCAAACCCTTGCGCCCCATCTTCTGAATCTCCGCGACGACCGCGTTGGCTTCGTCGGCATGCTTGCGGTAATTGATAGCGACATTCGCGCCCGCTTTCGCGAGGCCGAGCGCGATTGATGTGCCGATGCCGAGGCTTCCCCCGGTGACTATGGCATTTTTCCCTTCCAGATTCATTGAACACGCTCCCGGTTTAATTACTCATGCAGGACTTCACGGATCG
>CAZSPL010000188.1:0-8001 GCA_964608735.1 uncultured Planctomycetota bacterium
CCTGCAGCCTGATGCGTGTGATAAGCGTGAGCGTGCCCTCGCTTCCGACGAGGAGTTTCGTCGGGTCGAAATCATAGCCTTCGAGGACGTCGTAAAGCAGATACCCCGATGAATTCTTCGCGTTTTTCTGGCGATGCGCCTTTATCAGTTCATCGTTGCTCGATAAAAGCTTCTCGATGTTGTTGAGTATCCTCGCCCATGTCCCGCCCTTCTCCTGAATCGCCGCGTCGATCTTCCCCCCGAGGCTGTACGGCTCCGCGATTGCGGTGGTGCCGTCGCTAAGCACGATGTGCATCCTCCGCACCCACTCGCGGGTCGCGCCGTATTTCACGGTGCGGCTTCCACCCGCGTTGTTCGCGGCCATCCCGCCGATGGTCGCCACCCGTCCGCTCGCCGGATCCGGCGGGAAAAATTTCCCGTGAGGAGTGAGGAACGCGGTCAGCTCATCGAGACGAAGCCCCGGTCCGACATCGATTATCTCGGCGGACGGGTCGAAATCCAGCACCTTCCCCATGTACTTCGAAAAATCGATTATCATCCCCCCCGCCGACAACGCCTGCCCCGCGAGGCTCGACCCGCCGCCGCGAGCCGTGACATTCAGCCCGTTGCGGCGCGCGAAATCGACCGCCACCGAGCAGTCGCGGTCGTCGCGCGGAAGCACGATTATCGACGGCGGTATCTCATACATCGCCGCCGACTGCGAGTATGCGATTACATCCAGCCTGCCGGTGAGCACTTCGCCCGAAATCCCCTTGCGAAGATTCCTGACTTCCGATACGCTCAGCCCCTTCGCCCTCTGAAGGTCTGCTATGACCGACTCATTTTCCGCGGCGCTTGCCAATAACACTCCCCTCTGGTGGCGTATGAACACGTCACCGCATTGAATATCGATGCGAAAGGGGATTATATCATGATGATAAGAGGGTTGTGGATGGTAAGGGAGGATGACAATCTAATTCTCACGTATGTCAAGCTTGCGCTTGAGGCCGTTGAGATTTTTCCACGGAATGTATCCTTCCTTCTGCAGCCTGCCCACGACGATACCGGGCGCGATACCGATTTCATACGCAAACTCCAATACCGCGACCCCGCTGAAACTCCCTTTTTCCACGAAGTCCTGAAACGAACCCCTTGGAATCAGCAATTCTTCTGCGAACCGGTTCGCTTCATCTTCCTTATCGCTGCATCCTTCGTCCGTCTCGATGAATTCCTCTCGCTTGCCATGCTTCAAAATATGGCAGCATTCATGCAAGAAAGTGAACCACAACTGGTCGTCCGTTTTTCCCCTGAGGCTCAGTTGTATCAATGCCTTGCTCGGGCTCAGCCAACGCGTCGCTCCCCAGGCCCTCGTGCCCGGCAACTCTGGAATGAACACTACCGCGACACCGCATTCCGCGCAGGCCTTCTGTATCTGGAGCAGATAGGCGGAAGGCTCGTAACGTGTCAAGGCCCTCAGGCCGGCAAGAATCGCTTTAAATCGTCTTTCTTCGAAGGGCTCGCATGGCACATCCTGCGCTACTAACTCCCCGCGCCTGAGCCAGGCCGCCAGTGCGTAGTCTGAACTGTTCAACGTCTTGGATTTCCTGTACTCCGCTGCCCGTCCTCGCCACATCTGGAACCAACTCTCCGGTGATGCAACCCCGAAATATGACAGCAGGGCCTTCAATTTCTCCACCTTGTCACGCGGGTTGTCAATCCATCCGAGCTTGGCCATCGCGGAAAGCGGGAAATTGTCAACCCATTTTATCTCTTTCTCAAGGCGCTCCTGCTCAGCTTTGCGCGCAAGGTATTCCCGGTAATGGCTTTCGCGGTTATTCCAGAATGATGCCGGTATACCGAGCACACGCTCCAGGTGCAGGGCCGTTTCCGGTGTTATCGCGGCTATCCCGTTAATGATTTCATTGATGGTCTTTCTCGGCCTGCCTGTGCGTTCCGCAAGTTCCGCCTGGGTCATCCCCAGCTCCATGATAACCTCGAGAAGCGTTTCGCCGGGGCGCGATACTTCGTCGGGAGTGTATTCATTCAACATTTCTCTAACCATGGGTATCCTCTACTTCGATTATTTCAATGCATGTCACGCCGGACCAGTCGATTCCACCATCGGGCTTGGCAGGCACGGGCTCGTGATTCGGACGAAAAAGCAGACGCTTCGGGTGTACGACATCGACTGAAAACTGCCCTTTTCGATCTGCTTCCATCTCGTGGCAGCGGCCGGGGAGGAGGCGCATTGTCTCGAGATTCGGCGCGGCCCTCAATTCGTCCAATCTCTGACCTATTTTTTTCGCGCAATCCCGGCCGTATTTCCTCTCGCACAGTTTCTTGTCGCAAAGCACCTTACCAAGCTTTGTTGATCTGAACGTTATATCCACGGTTTGCGCGCTCTCTACCCTTTCCTCAAATAGTATCGAGTAATTCTATAAATATATTAACCCCAAAGGTTAATAAAATCAAGAGCACGGTAATAAACTACAGGATTTCCTTCATGCCATATTCCGCGGACAGCCCCGAAGCATGTAGCCCGCGGCACAGTCCCCGGACGCATGATGCAAATCCCTTCAACATCCTGCCTGGGACTGTCCCAAGGGCTGATTACGAACTATCCTGTCCCCTCAGCGCAGGATCCCCGCCACCGCCCGTCTGAATCCTTCTACAGTATCCCCCCGCGAAATCGCTTCCGCCAGCTCCGATGCCGCTCCGCTTACCGCACCCGCCGGCACTATCCCGAACAACCCCCTTCCAATCGCTATCTCCACGCGCATATGCGCCGGGTCATAATAAAACAAGATTCCCCGCTCGCCGTTTGCAATCCCGACCGTCCAGTCGTTGTATAGCGAAAACGCGAACCCCGCGGGCGTCTGGTCCTCTGGAGTATTGAATGTCACGAAAAATACCGGGATATCCGCGTGCTCCCCGATAATCCGCCCGATCCCCGCGCGCTCTTCATCACCGAGCACCCCCGCGGCATCGGCTATCCCGTCGACAAGCACCGGCGGCGGATGCAGCGGGTTCGACTCATCGGTATCCTGGAATCCGCAGTAAGAACAGAACGATGCTCCACCGTCCCATTCCTCGTTGCATGTCGGGCAGGGGGGATGCTTCACTTTCGGCTCGGCCGGTGAATCATCGGCAAGCGTATCCTCCTCCACGACCTCAGCGCTCTCAACTCCGGTTTCTTCGTTTTCCATCATCATGGGGGGAATTATATCACACAGCCCGCGGGATAGTCCTCGAACTACCCCCGGGGACAGCTCGCGGGACAGTCCCAAGATGCATAATGCAAATCCACTCAACATCCTGCCTGAATTCCGGGGACAGGCCCCGAAGCATGGATGGCATGAAACTACGTAAAACCCTTCCACTCCTTCCCAAACCCATAATCTCGAAACGGCCTGTCCCCTCACCGCACACAGCATGCAGGACAGTCCCAAGGGCTGCACCACCTTATCCTTCTTCCCAGTAAATTATACTTTACAGAAAATCCCCTACCAATAATTCTCCGGCGATTTCCCCTCTGTCGGCTTCCCCGCCGGCATGGCCGACGAACCCTCGGTCTTCGCCGGACGCGGGTCCGTGGACAGCCTCTCATAGTCTTCCTTCACGCTGAATATCCGCTCTCCCGCATCAGACTTTAACTTTGATTCAGACTGCTTAACTGTTATGGTATTGCGTAGCACTTGATTAAGTATCTCCAGAAACTCCTCTTCCTTGCGCATCTCAAACTTGATAGGAATACTGTAAACCGGTGCGTGAAGCTCATTCAGACGTCGTCCCAGCCGTACCGCATCCTTTTCAGTCGTCAATATGATATGCGCGCCCTCTTCGAGCACGCGCTTGTTGATATACTGAATATCCTTGCTCGTATACCTGTGATGATCCGCATATCTAAGCGGCTTCACCAGGCGCATGCCGAGCTTCTCCAGCATAAGCTCGAAGCCCCTCGGGTTGCCTATCGCGCTGAGCGGCATCGCCCGGCGAGTCATCAACAGCTCCGTATCCGCGCCGTAGCCGCTTTTTATCGCCGAAAGGCTCTGCGGGATGAACGACGACAGGAAAATATGCGTGCCGGTGCGCAAATACGGCTTTATCCGGTTGATTATCCCCTTCAAATCGCCGCCGCTTATGAGCTCGGTACGCGTAAGAATCACCACATCCGCCCGGCTCAGCGACTCAAGCGGCTCGCGCATCATCCCCTCGCGGGGGAATCCGGCCTCGCCGAACGGCCGGAGCGCGTCGATGAGAAGCACGTTCAAATCCCGCGCCAGCGATGTGAACTGGTAGGCGTCATCGAACACCAGCACATCCAGCCCGAAACGGTCTATCATCGCGGCACCGGCCTCCGCCTTGTGCTTCCCGACCGCCACGGGGATGCCCAGCTCGAGCAATTCCCGCGCCATGAGGAACGCCTCGTCGCCCGCTTCGCGCGGCCCGGCATATATCTTCTTCCCGTCGCTGACGATGCCGCCGATATTCTCCATCTCGCCGCGGTATCCCCTGAGATGCACCCCGACCTTCATCGCCGGATGCAGCCGCTTTATCTGCTCGACAATCCAGCGCACGGTCGGCGTCTTGCCGGTTCCGCCGAGGGTGATGTTCCCCACGCAGATTATCTTTGCGCCGAGCTTGATCGGCTGAAGCTCGAACTCCTCCACGCGCTTCTTGCCGATAAGGGCATAGAGACGCTTGAACGGCCACGTCAGCCAGTACAGCACCGATGTCAGCAGCTTACGTATCATCTTCAATAATATCGGGATGAGAATAGCACATTGCCCTTCGCGGGCAAAGGGAATTGTGGGATTTGAAGGGCTCAAGTCAAGCGGGATGGGCCAAATCCTTCAGTGCTTTGTCACCAAAGCCTTATGATTCGGAGCCCGGCTTCCCCGCATGCAACATACGCATAATTATCGTCCAGGTCCAGGTTGCGGGCATCTCCCGGGATATCCAGCCAAGCCACCTGGTAGGCGAGCGTGGGGGGGTCGACATCGATGATCCTGATTCCCTTATCAGCGGCAGCAATATAGGCAAAGCCGTCGCGCACCTTTAGACCGCTTAAAAATTGGGGGAATTGGAGCGAGCGTATTAGTTCGATATCTTCCACATCTTCAACATCGTAGATGGCAAACTGCGAGGATTCAGTCACATAGAGGGAATCGCCTTCAAAATACAAACCCCTGTGAGTGTCTTCGATATTCGGGATGCTGTTTTCCAGATAGATATCTTCAGGCTCGGAGACGTTCAGCACTTGAAGCCCGCCCATCCAGGTTCCTATAAAGAGATGATCTCCCGCGAGCACAATGCAGCTTGGTGAATGTGAAAGATGATAAGGCTCCAGGAAATATGGATAACCGGGATTTTCAACATTGATTGGCAGCAATTCTTGATACTGGATTAGAATGTATACGTAATCATTGTCGAGGTCCATACCATAGCCGCACGGCGAAGGTATATCGATTTGCTTTATCAAGCTGATTTCACCTGGATTGCTAACGCCGAAAATACTGAAGCGCGTATAGCCTCTAAGATAAGCAAGCGAGTTAGTTAACTCGATGCTGCAACCTAAACCTGTGAGATATGCCGCCGTAACATTGAGTGATTCAGGTGGCTCGACGTCAGCAATCACCAAGCCGATGGGGTCATCATTCGCTACATATACATATCCATCCTTCGCCACCACGTCATACGGATTGTTTATTGAGCTACACACATCGGCAATTTTGGTATCGGTTAATTCGCTTGTATCAACAGTGATGTACGCACGTTCATCACTGAGTATGATCGCATAATCATTGGAAGCGGCAATATCTTGCGAGTTCGCTGGTATATCCAAGTATTCTATGATGTGTGCCTCGAGTGGCGAGCTAATGTCGATTATGTGCATACTACCAAATTTGTTAGCGACGTAGACGTGTGATCCTTTTATGGATAAGTCGTATGGGTAAACAGCGCCTCCGATTGTCTTGACAATGCACGCCGTTTCCGGGTTGGAAACATCCACAATGTGCAGGCCACCGTAACCAGCGGCGACATATGCGTAATCCGCCAGTAAAGCTATGTCCCAAGCTACGCCCGGCGTATCGAGATTCTTAATCAATTCAGCATCGTGGGGATTACTTACATCAATGATGTCTATTCCGCCGTCCTTGACGGCGACGTAAGCGCTCCCGTCATATACGGCAACATTCTCCGCGTAATCGGTTGTCACGACCGAACTAATGAGGAAGGCATTTTGCGGATCCGAGACATCGATAATATGTAAACCGGTATATCCCGCTCCGACGTACGCATAATCGCCGCTTGCCGCAATGCCTCTTGCATCTCCCGGCGTATCTACGGTATTGATAAGAATTGGGGCTGCGGGATCGGTTATGTCAACAATGACAAGCCCTTCGCCGCTCGCGGCAAGGTAAGCGTAGCAGCCATCGATAGCGATGTTCTTGGCAATCCCCGGCGTCTCCAGAAGACTGACGCGGCTGGTATGGTAGGGGTCCGACGCGTCAAATATGTATAGACCCTCCTCTCCTCCGGCGATATAAACGAGATTATCACGCGCGCGCACTTCAATCGGCTTGAACATTGTCGGGGGAGTTACGTCGACAAGGTTGAATGGTGATGTTTTCTTCAATTCAAAGAAATCATCGCTGGCATCACAGACTCCCGGGTCATGGATATCGGAAACTCGCACCTTCACGGTCTCAGAAGGATCTTCAGGCAAAGGTCCCCATTGAAAATAACCGGTGTTTGCTAAGAGCGCAGCGATATTTTTAGTGCCGCTAAGGAAATCATGCAGCGAATATTCAATCTTAACCTCGGTGATATCCCCCTCCCATTCCCAGGTTATCGTCTGTATCGAACCGCCCGGCCATACCTCGCCCCCGTTTGGCGAAATAATATTTATTTTGTTCGGGTTATCGGCAACATCAATCTCAACAAAATCGTATAATTCAAGCCCCTTGGAATCCAATGAATCAGCTCTAACAAGGGCGCTGTATTTTCCTGGCTCGGTGGCGACTGGGATGGTCAGTTCTACATGCCAGGTGGTGGCCGTTGAGTACTCGAAGGCGAGCGAAACATCCCCGATCAGGTCAGGCGCTTCGATAGCTACCGCACTGACATTTTGCGCCCAGTCTAAAACGTTGACGAATAACTCTGCCTTTGAACCGTATGTATTGTAAAGCGTGGTTTGATTGAAATCCTGGATCGAATAAGGCTCTTTGCAGGTGCCGGGCCAGGAGACATCGACCGCGAAAGAGAGGGCGTGATATTCTGGTGGCGAAGGGATCCATATCTGGAAATTTTCCGTCTGCTTAGCCCAGGTGTAGAAGGCTCGATAAGGGACGTCTTTAGCAAATGCCTTGAATGGATTTATCTCCAAGCCTCCCGGGATGTCAAATAGCCCGGTCCAATCGTCTGCATTAGCTAAAGTGTGCCCATAATCCGTTGTATACAGGATGCCACGGACATCGTGGGCACACATGTTGCCCTGGTTTTCAAGCGTTACATCGATATCGAGGATTTGCGTTGCGGGGCTGTATGAATTAACTTGGATAACAATGCAATCATCGCACTCCGGTGGAAGAAGCTTATTCGTGACATTGTAATGCGCCTCAAGGTGCCGCGCGGGTTCGATTGCTATATGATGCTCCGTGGTGTCGAAACGGATTGTCCAGATCCCGCAAAGGTAACGGTTGGCGGTGGACTCCGATACGCCTCCGTCGACAACGGCGGGCAGTTCGGGAGCCGTGGTTTGCGATGAAGCTCCTGAGCATCCGCAGATTATCACCGTGCACGCGCATCCCATCATCAATGCCGAAATAAATCGTCGCATAGGCCCTCCCAGTAGAAGCGGCTTTCCCCTTCAATCTTGACCACTTGCCTCAATGATTAGACATGGAAGTCTGAAAATGTTTGGCTGAAAATCCGAAAAATGTGGCGGCCCTATTCTCCCTCGATCTTCCCGATCGCCTGCCGCGCGAATTTCTTCACCCAATCGTCCTTGTCGCGCTC
>CAZSPL010000189.1:0-7994 GCA_964608735.1 uncultured Planctomycetota bacterium
ATGATGTATGTCACCGGGGTGACATTTTCGACACCGTCGCTTATCGGTTTGATAATCGTGCTGGGCATGCTGGTGGATGAGGATATCGTGGTGGTGGAGAACAGCTACCGTCACATGCAGCTTGGGGCAACGCGTCGGCAGGCCGCCCGCAGGAGTATCCACCAGGTGGGTAAGGCGATAATCGGCGCGGGGCTGACGACAATCGCGTCGTTCCTCCCGATACTGGTCATCACCGGTGTGAGCGGCGAGTTTTTGAAATTCATCCCCATCGTGGTGACATTCTCGCTGATAAGTTCGATGACGCTCGCGCATACGGCGCTCCCGATGCTGGTGTCGCGGTATATCAGGCTGAGGAAAGGGGATTTGATTCATCGTGTCTCCGAGGACACGATGCACGAGTTCGACAGGGAGCTTCTGTTCGCCCCGTGGCTTATGAGGCCGTACGAGCGGATGCTTCGATGGAGCCTGAGGAAATGGTGGCTGCTGGTGGTGATATGCGTGGGGGCGCTTCTCATGGCGATAGCGCTCATCGTTTCGGGAGCGCTCGATTTCGTGCTGTTCGGCGAATCGTTTTATCCGAGTTTCCGTGTATTGGTGAACCTTCCCGCGGGAAGCTCGCTCCAGGAGACCGACGAGAAGGTGCGCGCGATAGAGGATTATCTCCGGGAGCAGCCGGATGTGAAGTTCTACCTGACATCGGTGGGGAGCCGTTCGTGGGGACAGCAATGGGGCGGCAGCGGGAGTTCGGAGAACGCGCGTCTCGGGGATGTGTTCGTGCAGCTTTATGAGGACGAAGAGCCGCTTGCGGACAAGATTGAAAGAGTCACCGGGGACGTTCTGAATATAGTGAATTCATTCCCCGGGGTATCGGCGGAGATTTCGCAGGAGACGCATGGTCCGCCGGTGGGCGCGCCGATAGTGGTGCTGGTGAAGGGGGATGAATTCGCGGTGCTTCGAGAGAGTTCGATCAAAATAGAGGCGCTACTGGAAGAAGTCAATGCGGAATTGAAGGGGGCATCGGGACGCGATGTGATAACGAACATACGCGACGACTATCCCGAGATCAACCCGGAAGTATATTTCAAGCTCGACAGGGAGCGGATGTCGCTCTACGGTTTGAATACGGCGACGGTGGCGATGGATCTGCGTACCGCGATAAACGGCACGAAGGTGAGCGAGTATACATTCGCGAGTACGGACGAACAGGTGGATATCAATGTGCGTTTCCGTGCGGAAGACCGTAAGGATATATCGGCATTATCGAATGTCCTTTTCAGGGCGCCGACGGGTGCGCTTGTTCCCGTCAGCCAGCTCGGGAATATGGAATTGTCATCGTCGCTGCAGCAGATTTACAGGCGTGACGGCGTTCACACGGTGTCGGTGTTGATGGGGCTTGCGCCGGGGGTCACAGCGGCGAGGGTGAATCCGCTTATCGAGAAGAAGTTGCGCGAGAGCGATGTGGTACCGGCGGGATATACGTGGGAGATAACCGGCGAGAACAAGATGACAGAGGAGAGTTTTTCGCAGGTCGGATACGGGTTGCTGCTCGCGCTGCTTTTGATATTCACGATACTTGTGGCGATGTTCGACAGCACATATCAGCCGCTGGTGATAATGCTGAGCATCCCGTTCTCGATAGTCGGCGTGGTGATAGGGCTTCTCGTGACGGACACGCCGTTCGGGCTGCTTCCGGGGATAGCGATAGTGGCGCTGAGCGGCATCGTGGTGAACGACGCGATAGTGCTTCTCGATTATATAAACTATCTTCGCGCACAGGGGATGGATAAGGCATCGGCGGTAGTCGAGGGTGGCAAGACGCGCATGCGTCCGATAATCATGACGAGCGTAACGACATGTCTCGCGGTGGTTCCGCTTACGCTTGGGATGTTCGGCACGGGCTCGGAGTGGCAGCCGTTCGGGGTGGCTCTTATATCGGGATTGCTCGCGGCGACGCTTCTGATTCTCATCGTGATCCCGAGTTTCTATTTCGCCATCACGAATGTCGAAGACCGGCGTATAAAGAAGACCCGGCTGCGGGAGGAAAGGGAAATGGAGCAGCATAAGCGTGAGGTGCCGCGTTCGGAGAAGTAAACCGATTGCCGGTGCCGGCTGTCATAGGGATGGATATAAAATGCGAAACATTACAAAAACACTATTGATAGCGCTGTGCGTGGCTTTTATCGCGACGGCGTTCATCGGATGCGGGCGGGATAAAAATGAGCCGACGCCGTCGGACGAACAGGAGTTGCAGACGGCCGTGAATGAAATCATCGAGCGCCGCGCGGGGATGGAACCGTCGAAGGAAGAGGCGCCGGTCACGCCGGATGAGGGAGCCGTAGAGGAAGGGGGGGTCAAGGACTGGCCGGAGGATGTCCCGCTGATAGAGCCGTACGAGGTGCAGAACTACGGCGCGGGGTCGAGGGGATTCAAGCAGATCGGCATCGAATCGCCGCATACGCTCCAGGAAGTATTCGACTTCTATAACAAGCAGTTGTTCGAAGTATATGAATGGGAACTGGTCGGTGACCAGGCGGGAAATCCGGGGGAGTTTTTCTCATACAAGGTGCGCAAGGGCGAGCGGCAGGTTCACCTTATGGCGCGGGTCGATTCGGACGGCAAGCGCTGCCTCATCATGATGAAGATATATGATTAACCTCGAAATTGTTTAAAGTTATCCACAATTAAGCTGGAAATCTTTCCACAAGTATTCCACAATTTATCAAGATACAACGTGATATAGGATTGCATTTTTTATTACAAGACACAGTAATTTGATATTATTCGCGAAGTAGGCATTTTTGTTGGCATAAAATGCCGTATATTGCCAACTGTACTTGCCTGTTTTTGCCAAAGCGCAACTGAATTGTGGATTTTGTGGATAACTATTCGCGGGTGATTTTCAGCCCGTCTTCGCCCCATCTCGAAACTACCCGTTCGCCGTTTCCGGAGGCATCGAGTGACTCCATTGCCGAGCGGAGTATGACATCGCAAGCCGAAAGCGACAGGCCGAACCGGTGGAACATGAGATATTCCGGGTTGGCATAATCGCTCATATCGCGGGGGAATATTTTCATATGCCATGGGCGGATGACATCGCGCATGTGCTTTTCGGCATCGGCGAGCGATGCGGCATCGCGTCGCGGCCCGGCGCAGGATTGCATCGTGGCGCACAGCGCTCTTCGAAACGGGTACGACGAATTCTCACGGTCGAAGGCATCCGGCGGGTCTTTGACCGCCTTTGTGACGGTGACGAATCTCGCCGTCGCCTTCTCGACCTCCACCAGGGCGATGTCATCCTGTAGTGTGGGAAGCGGCTGCCGCGTGTCGAGGAAATCCCGAACACCGTCGGCGCAAAGGAATCCGGAGTGGATGTCGAAGAGATATTCATTGCCGGGGAGGATATTTTCGCCTTCGCCGAGGAATGCGCATCCGCCGGCGGCGAAGATGCGGGGGATGGAGGTCAGGTTGTTTGCGTCGATGGCGAGGCCGCCGATGTGGCGCTTCGCGAAGGGCTTGTGGTAATAGGGATATTCGATGCGTACCGGTGTTATTTCCAATGCGTCAGTCGTTGTTTCGGGCGGAGCGGTTTCGTCGGATGCGGGCTGCTCTACGATGACTTCTGTTGCTGCGGGTTGCTCCTCGATATCCTCAAAGATGAAGGAATGGGCATCCATCCATTTCGCCCCTGCCGCGAAAGCCGCGAGCATAGGGGCGAAGTCATCGGCGACGAACGATGTTTCACCGAAAAGCGCGAGCGGTCCGTCGACGGCGATGATAACGGCATCGAAGCTTTCAGCGGTAAGCTGCATAGACTTAAGGTCGAGCGTCACGATCCCGATGCATTCGCCGTTGTCGATGATGAAGTCGAAGACTTCCATCCCATCGTGCCTGGTGATGACGCCGTGCGCTTCCCACCGTCGCGCCTGGTCGCAGAACACGCGATGGATATAGCGTCCCGTGTCATCGCCCGCGTGCGCCATGCGATGGTATTTCCCTCCGGAGTCAAGCGCGAAATCGATGCGGCCGTCCATCGTGCGGTTGAACGGTACGCCGAGCCTGTCGAGGAGGTCGATGTAGTCCGGGGCTTTCTCGCACATCGAGCGTATGAAAGATTCGTCGGCTCGCGCTCCGGCGGCGTTGATGGAATCGATGAAGTGAAGCTCGGGGAGGTCGCCTTCGTTTCGGGGGTCGGTCGCGGCGCAGATGCCCGGAGCGGGTTGTGGGAAGTATCGTTCGGCGGGACGGGGAGAATAGATGTCGACGCTGAATCCTGACTCGGCAAGGGATGCAGCGCAGATGAGTGAGGGGATTCTTGCCCCGATGACGGCTATTTTATGTCCGCTGTCTGATATTTGCATCATTTGCCCCCCGCGTAGAACGCCTGCACGGCGCCGAAGCCGAGGAAGGCGAGGATAACGAAGAGGGCGGCGGACGCATAGCCGAGGGTACGACGCATGCGGCTGCTCGATGCCATTCCCCATGTAATGCCGGCGGCCCATATCCCGTTGGCGCAATGAAACGCCGCCGCCGCGACGCCGAGAGTGTAGAGCACCATGAAGGTGTGGTCGGCGAGCAGTCCGTGGACGAAGCCGTAGGGCGACGCGGCGAACGCCACCTTGCCATCGGCGGTGAATCGCACGTTCATCCACAGGAAATGGAGATGGAAGATGATGAAGATGGCGAGGAAATAGCCGGTGTAACGCTGGAGGGCGTAGCGGAAGTTATCGAGGTAGGGCATCGTGAACGGGCTGTTTCGGGAGCGTACGG
Source organism: uncultured Planctomycetota bacterium (assembly GCA_964608735.1). Classification (GTDB taxonomy): domain Bacteria; phylum JAJVIF01; class JAJVIF01; order JAPKYR01; family CAZSPL01; genus CAZSPL01. The sequence goes on from CAZSPL010000189.1 coordinate 4,768, forward strand.
CGATGGTGATTCCATAGACGGCGTGGAACGTGAGCGGGAGTACGATGACGAGGATTTCGAAGGGGACTATCAGTGGTATGTGCGTGATGCCTGTCTGGAGGGAGTCATAGGCGTCGCGGCCGGACATGGCGGTCGCGCTGACGAAGAAGTGGATGATGAGGTATGCGGAGAGCGGGATGATTCCGGTGATGGCGTGCAGGCGCCGGAGTAGGAAGTGAGTCGGGACTTGCCTGGAGTCGGGGGGCGAGTCGGTATCGACGGGTTTGCTATGGACGGTTGATTCCACGGGTAGCATTTTAGAACGGATGGGCGGGTTAGTAAACAGGGTGGTGCGTGGGGACAGGCCGTTTTGAGATTGTGGTTTTGGGAATGAGGGATGAGGTTGGAGGAAGCCCCCCCCTTAGTCCCCCCCACGCTAAGGCGTGGGGGGGGAGATATGAGAAGACAGGCGTGGGGGGGAGATATGAGATTATATCTAAGTGGGCATGGGGCCAGTAGTTTAAGAAGCTATAATGCTTTGGGGCCTGTCCCCGGCGTGGGACCTGTCCCCGGAGTTGCGCGGGGCTGTAAGATGCGCGCATCATTCCTCGCTTCGCTCGGAACTCCCGCAAAGCGGGAGATAGATACGCGCTACCCGATTGAGAGGGAAGATGCGGGCAGGATGCCTGCGCTACAAAGGGAGCGGGATGGGCGAACACACAAGGTTCGCCCCTACGGGAGAAATTCTCAAGCCATGCGCAGCAAGGTAGGAGAACGTGTATCAGTAGATGATAACGGCGTTGGCAATTAAATCAAAACGGCGTTGTCAAAAGATGACGACGGCGATTTCGTCAAATTCACCCCAGTCGTAGAGGTTGTCCCAGGCCGAAGTGCCGTAACCCATGCCCGCGCGGACATTGGGGGCGAGGGTGCGGTACCAGTCGTGCCTTACGCGGCTCATGTCAGCGACATCGTGCGGGCCGTCGTGCAACCGCCATCCGAAATTCTTGTATCCTTCGTTCCATCCGAAATATTCAACAAGTGGAATCCATCCGCCGCTCGGCGGCGGCCCTGCGGGTATCTGCCAATCGAAGGTTCCATCCATGATAACGTAAAAGTCGTTCGGGCAGTCGAAATCGTCATACGTGGCCACGGTTCCCTGCGGGGCGGGAGTCGTGGAATGGCCGATGGAATATGATGTGAAGGCGCTGTAATGCCAGTGGGTGGTTGTAAGGTGCGCGAATTCGATATAGCTCAGTTCCGAATCCGGGATGACGGGGAGCGGATCGCTTATGATGACCGACCAGTATCCGAGGGGATGCGTATCTATTCTCAGCGCCGCCGAGCCGTCAATCTGGCCGGTGGGAGTGATGTCCCACTTGACCGATGCATCCTTGTAACCGATAGTCCACGCATTCGGATTATCGCCGTTGTCGAAATCCTCCATCTCGATGAAACAGAGCTCGCTGTTGGGTGAATCGGTGGATGCCATGCCGCTTACACTTCTCGCGCGTACGGTGAAATAATAGGCGCCGCTTGAGGAGAAGTCGGGCATGTTGGCGATATCAATCTGCGCGGTGGTGAGGTCGACCTCGGTGACGAAGTCCCATGTTTCGGCGGCATCATAGGGGTCGTCATCGGCATAAACGGCGAAATAGGGCTCGCCGTTGTCTATCCATGATACATGCACGCCGGTGATACTCTTCGATGCGTTCCTGTCGACATCGAGCCAGACGTTGCCGAGAACCGGGTCGGCGGGCTCATTGGGGGTTTCGGCGGCGACATCGGCGGTGTGGATGTAATAGGCCGCCGCGTTCGCGCCGGGGATGAATCCCTCGAAGTCCTCGGCTTCGGAAATGACGCTGACGAGGACATCGATGGTTCCCTCGGAAGGTGTCGCATCGTTGATGTCTATTTCATACGTGGAGTAACCTTCGCCGCCGCCGGATGCGACCGACGTTTCAACCATCGCGAAATTGCCCGGGGATTCCACGCGGATGCTGTTGAGGCTCGCATCCTGCCAGTCATATGCGGTGATGCCGAGGCTCAGTCCGCCGCCGGATTCAGAGCCGGTGTTGTAGAGGGAGTTGGAAACCTCATCCACGTCGATGCGCCATGCTTCGGAGCGGTTCGCCTCGAGGTCGAAGTCGTCCGGCGCGTTATAGGGCGGGTCTCCGGAGGGGAATTGCCACGATGCATCGACGGCATAGTTGAAGGTCAGGCCGTCGTCGCCCATGTATATAGTGTAGTGGCGGACATTTTTCTGCCCGGCACTGAAGAGGCCGCGGTTGTCGAGGGTGACGTCACTCATGGGGTCGCCGGGGTCGTCGAGGTCGTCGCAGAAATATTTATAGCCGTTCAACGTGGCGGAGAAATCGCCGATAGCATCGGGAGTGCCGAGAAGACCGTCGTTGTATCCGAAGATGGTATTGGTATTCACGGGGAATTCGGACGGGTTCCACCAGCGGGAGTAGCCATCGGGATTAAGCAGGCGTGTGTTGTTCGCGCCGGGGGCGACAAGGCCGGAATCGGTGAATCCGGATACCGAGCCGTTGGAGATAAATATGCCGCAGACATCGAAGCCGGTGAATTCGGTGAGTCCGAGGAAGGGGTGCCTCAGGCCGATATCGGCATCGATGATGTCCCCGTTGAACTGGAGGGTTTCAAGGGTCAGGAATACGAGCGCGGGCGGTTCGAGGAAAGGGATGGCATTGAGATGAAATTCGGCGGCGCGCAGGGGGGTGAATTCCATGGTTTCGGCATCGGGGTCGATAATCCCCTGCCACATGCCATAGAGGACATGATGCCGCTGGATTTCCGGCACTCTTTCCGGCGCGGTCACGGCGTCGGGCGCGGATGGGGTTCCGCCCGTGGAGCATCCGAATGCAAGCAGGATTGTTATCAAAAGCGAGATTATTGAGTAGCGCATGGCGGCCTTCTCCTTTTCATTCTTCTGAAGTATTTGATGCGGAGGGGGAGGGATGTCGTAGGATGTCAGTGAAGGGGACAGGCTATTTCGAGAGCGTGGTTTTAGGAAGGAGGGCAATGCATTTGCGAAGTTACATGCCTTCATGCTTCGGAGCCCGTCCCCTGAGTATGCCCCCCCTTAATCCCCCCCACGCGAAGGCGTGGGGGGGAGATAAGAGAAGACAGAAAAATCGCTCCCCGGGGGGGAGCGATTTGATAATTAAAAACGGTCGCAGTCAAAACCAATATCGGTCATAAAGCTAATCTTCGACGAGGACGCC
>CAZSPL010000190.1:0-7953 GCA_964608735.1 uncultured Planctomycetota bacterium
GAGAATGCGTCGGGTGAAGCTCTCGCATGGTTTTTCGACCAGTGGATATATACAAACCGATACCTGTGTTTCGAAACGGACGTTGAATCGCGGATTGACGAGCACGGGCAGTATATAACGGAAGTGCTGGTCAACCGTACGGGCAACATGGAGATGCCTGTGCCGGTCGATGCGATATTCGACGACGGCTCGCGGCAGCGCGTGTTCACAAACCGGTTGCTGAAGAAGACGCATCTCGAATTTGTCAGCGATGCTCCAGTAACCGAGGTAAAGCTCGATGCATATGGCGAGATGCCGATCCTCGACAATCCGCTTCCGCCCGACAAAACCGAAATGCTCAGGCGCATTCGCGGGCTCTCCTACATGAGCGGCCAGGGCGATGAAGCATTGTTCCTCTCTAAATATGCCGACACCGAAAAGGTCGACGACATTTTTCTGTGGCTCAAGCTCGGGATGATTCTATACGAAGGAAATTACCTCGACGAGGCATACCATGCATTCACAAGCGGCCTCGAGCTTTGCGATGAGGAGCAGGACTACTCCTACATCTTTCTCGCCTGGCAGGGACACATTCTCGATCTCCAGGGCAGGAGGGATGAAGCCCTCGCCTGCTATGAGGATGCCCTCGCAGCAATCGGCCCCGACAGCTATATAAGGCACGACCAATACGGCATCGTGATTGACGAGGAATGGTTGAAGGAGAGGTTGAAGACTCCATTCAATTTGCCGGGTTTTTTATCTTGGAGCGGGATAAGCGAGAGTGGTACAATTGATTAAAAGATGAGATATTCCGCGAGGTGATGGATGGCTCTGCAAAGAACGGTCAGGGCGGTAGTTAAGCCCGATGAAGAATCCGGATATGTCGCGGTATGCGAGGACATCTTCGTGGTGACTCAGGGCGAGACTCTCGATGAAACCATCGCAAACCTGAAGGAAGCAATCGAGTTGTATTTCGAGGGTGAGAATCCGGAGGAACAGGGATTCTCCAGGAATCCGGTTATCCTCGTCACTTTCGAGATGGAGGCGGCCGTTGCCTAAGCTGAAACGGCTTTCAGCCGTTGAACTGGTCTCAATCTTCAGGGGCTTCGGATTCGAGATAAAGTCACAACGGGGAAGCCATATCAAGATGGTCAGGATAACTCAAGACGGCGAGAAACAATTCGTTCTCATACCTGACCATAAACATATAAAACTCGGGACTTGCAAAGATATTTAACGTAAGGCAAGGAACTTCATTCCTGAATCCGAACTGCGCTCACATTTCTACTCTGATTAAAGCCCCCGCCTCTGGGCATCCGCGAAATCCTCTGTGCTAATCATAACCCCCCACATGAATGACAAGATTTTGACACCCGGGGCTTCCAATAACATGAACATCCGGCTATCCTGTTCGTCTAACCTTGAGCGAGGAAAAATATGAAGAAGTCCTTATATCCGCTTTTAATACTCGCCGCCTTATTCGCGGCTTTATATTTCACTGGATGCAAGAAAGCCGAGGATAAGCCGGCAGAGCCGCAGATCGTTCAGCTTAAGCCCGAACGCGGCGCCATCGTGCAGTCGGTGGCCTCCACGGGACGTGTCGCCTCGAACCTCGATGTCGAGATCAAGTGCAAAGCCAGCGGACAGATCGTGTCGCTGCCGTTCGACATAAGCGACTCCGTCACCGTGGGACAACTCGTACTCGAACTCGATCCTATAGACGAGGAGCGCAATGTCAGCAAGGCCAAAGTATCGCTCTCATCCTCCAAGGCAAGGTTGAGCCAGTCGCAGCAGAATCTCTCCATCGCCGAAAGCAACCTCGAAACCGGGAGGAGAAAAGCCAATGTCACCCTTGAAACGGCCAAGGTGCGAGCCATAGACGAGCGGGCCAAGGCCGACCGCATGAAGCAGCTTTACGAGCAGAAACTCGCGGGGCAGGAAGAATATGAAACCGCCGAGACCGCCGCGGTCAACGCCGAAGCCGCCGTGGAGACCGCGCAAATACAGCTCGAGGAACTCGACATCGACGAAGCCGCCCTCGAATTGAAGAAGCAGGATGTGAACCTCGCGAAAGCCGATGTCGAATCGCAGCAGATAAACCTCGAGATCGCCGTGCAACGCCTTGATGACACCAAGGTCTATGCGCCGATCGATGGGATAGTGACCGAGCGGTTCGTTCAAACGGGCCAGATAATTTCGTCGGGGATAAGCACCACCGGAGGCGGAACGGCCATACTTACCCTCTCGGATCTGTCGCGGATATTCATCCTCGCCTCGGTCGACGAGAGCGACATCGGGAATGTTGTAACGGGGCAGAAAACCGTCATCACGGCGGATGCATATCCCGGGAAGGGATTCGAGGGCGTGGTGGAGAGGATTTCCCCCAAGGGCGTGAATACATCGAATGTTGTGACGTTCGAAGTGCGAATCGAGGTCACCAGCGAGAATAAATCGCTTCTGCGGCCCGAGATGACGGCAAATGTCGAGATAATCATCGCCGAGAAAGAGGACGCGCTCATAGTTCCCGTCGGCGCGATATCAAGGATACAGGGCAAGTATTCCGTCTCCGTCCTCAAGGCGGATGGCGGCACCGAGACGCGCCCGGTAGAAATCGGCATCAGCAACGGTGTCCAGATGGAAATAACGAGCGGCCTGACCGAAAACGATACCATCGTGTTTACGGCGGGAGAATCATTCAGCCGGTGGCGAAGCGAAGGCGGCCCGCCGAGGCCGAGCAATCCATTAGTTGGGGGCGGCTTAAGGCACTGATGATAATCAGTACCGAGAACCTTGTGAAGATTTATAAGATGGGATCGAGTGTCATACGCGCCCTCGATAATGTCAGCATCGCCATCGACGAAGGGGACATGGTCGCCATCACGGGAAGTTCGGGAAGCGGCAAGACCACGCTGATGAATATTATCGGATGCCTCGACCGTCCTGATTCCGGGAAGTACTACCTGACGGGTAAGGATGTATCGCGGCTTCCCAAGGACAGGCTCGCGGAGATACGCAACCGCAAGGTCGGTTTTGTTTTCCAGTCGTTCAACCTGATTCCGCGTATGAGCGCGCTGGAAAATGTCGAGCTTCCACTCCTGTATGCCGGGGCGAAAGATACAAAGAAAAGAGCCGAGGCTTCGCTCGTCGCGGTCGGCCTGACCGAACGCATGTCGCATGACCCCAACCAGCTTTCCGGCGGCGAGCGCCAGCGGGTCGCGATTGCGAGGGCGCTTGTGGCGAATCCGTCGATCATTCTTGCCGATGAGCCCACCGGTAATCTCGATAGCAAGACGAGCATCGAAATCCTCGGCATCTTCCGCGAATTGAATTCAAAAGGGCTCACGATTCTCGTCGTAACTCACGACCCCGATGTATCAAGCCGTTGCAGGAGAGTGCTTCGGATGAAGGACGGGAAGATAGAAAACGACCATGTAAACGGGGGTAGTGCCTGATATGCCCCTTGCGACCACGATAAGAATCGCCCTCAAGAGCCTTTTCGCCAACAAGCTTCGTTCGTTCCTCGCCATGCTCGGTATAATAATCGGCGTCGCCGCTGTCATATCGATGCTCGCGATAGCCGCGGGCGCGAAGAAGGATGTAATGGACAGGATATCCATGATGGGCACTAACCTGCTGGTGGTTCGACCCGGCCAGAGGGGGTTTGGCGGACGAATGACCGGCACTTTCCAGACGCTGAAGCTTGCGGACGCGACAGCTATCCTCGAGCAAGTTCCCACGGTCGACCAGGTGAGCCCGATAGTTGAGGGCAACGCGCAACTTAAATTCTACAACATGAACACGCGTTCCGAGGTCACCGGAACCGCCGTGACATACCCGGCAATACGCAACTACGAAGTCGAGTTCGGGCGATATTTCACCGAGATGGAAGTCGACATGATGGGACGGGTTGCGGTTATCGGCCCCACCACCGCCGAGAACCTCGGATTCACGAAGGACAATATCGGCGAGGATATCAAGCTCAACGGCATGAATTTCAAAGTCGTCGGGATACTGAAATCCAAGGGGGATTTCGGCTTTTTCAGCCCCGATGAAGTGGCGCTTGTTCCATATACCACCGCCATGAACGCCGTTTTCGGGCTTGATTCGCTGCGCGAGATAGATATACGCGTCAAGGACGGCGAGGATCTTACACAGGTAGGGGATGAAGTGGCGGCGCTGATGCGTACGCGCCACCGTATCGTGAGCGAGGAGGACGATGATTTCAACGTCCGCAACCAGGGGGACTTGATTGAAACGGCGTCTGAATTCAACCGTACATTCGCCTATCTCCTTGGCGCGATTGCAAGCATATCCCTCCTCGTGGGCGGCATCGGTATAATGAATATCATGCTTGTCACCGTCACTGAAAGGACAAGGGAGATCGGCGTACGCAAGGCCATCGGCGCGAAGGACAGGGATATCCTGCGCCAGTTTCTCATCGAAGCCCTCATCATGAGCTGTATCGGCGGACTGCTCGGCGTGGCGGCGGGGCTGTCCACATCGAAGGTTATTGCCAATACGACCGAATTCAGCACTGTTGTTGAATGGCCCGGCGTCGTCCTGGCGCTGTCGTTCGCCATGCTGGTGGGAGTATTTTTCGGCTATTATCCCGCGAGGCGGGCGGCGTTGCTCGACCCCATCGAATCCCTCTATTACGAATGAGCGAGGATTGGAAAAAATGTTTTTGAAAAAAAGATATCTCTATCTGCCGGGGATAATCCTGATATGCTTCACGGGTATTTTCATCAGCCTTTTACCCGGCGACGCATCGGCCGAGGCGGCGCCTCTCGAACTCACCATTTCCGATGCGATAACCCTCGCGCTTCAGAACAACAGCGCGTTCAAGATAGAGCTTCTCAAGCCGGATGTCAGCCGGAGCCAGGAAGAGCAGGCACGGGCGGCGTTCGACCCGACGCTTTCGAGCTCGGTGATGTATTCAGGAAGCGACACGACAACAGGCTCGGCGAGCGACCATACCAGCGCCGACCTCGGTGTTTCGAAGCCGCTCACATCGGGCGGCGATGTCGGTCTCGATATATCGACCGGCAATGGCGGCGGCTCGACATCGGGGGATGATTTCACATCGAAGATAGCGCTGTCGCTGACGCATCCGTTGTTCAAGGGTGCGGGAGACGATGTTAACACCACGGGAATCCGCAAGGCCGAATTGAATACGGAAACATCATTGTATGAATTGCAGGGCTATGCCGAATCGCTCATCGCGCAGGTCGAAACGGTGTATCTCGACTATGCGCTCGCCGAGAAGAGAGTCAAGATTTTCGAGGATTCACTCAGCCTTGCCGAACAGCAGCTTCACGAAACACAGGTCATGATCGATGTCGGCAAGATTGCCGAGATCGAGCGCGTCGCTTCCGAAGCGGAGGTGGCATCGCGCAAGGAAGGCCTTATCAACGCGCGCAGCAGCCTGGCGACGCTTCGGCTTAACCTGCTGAGGCTCCTGAATCCACCGGGGGTCGATTTCTGGAACCAGGAGATCGTCATTCTCGACGAGCTTCCGATTGAAGCGCAGGACATCGGCGAAATCGATTATCACATCGAGACGGCGCGGGTGCACCGTCCCGACTTGAACCAGGCGAAGCTCCAGCTTGAAAAGAACGAACTCGATGTTCTCGTAACCAAAAACGGACTGCTTCCCGACCTCGAGCTGTTCGCGTCGCTCGGGATGTCGGGCTATTCGGATTCGTTCGGAAGCTCATTCTCGGATATCAGCGGGGGTAATAATGATTTCCGTTTCGGTGTGAATTATACGTATACATTCGGCGAGACTGATTCGCGGGCGCGGCATTACCAGGCGGTCGTGTCGCAGGAGCAGGCGGTGGAGTCGATGAATAACCTTGAGCTTCTCGCCCTGCAGGATGTCGGCTCGGCATGGATAGAGGTCAACCGCGCGCAGGAGCAGATAGCCGCGACAACGGCATCGCGTGTCCTGCAGGAAGAAAAATACCGGGCGGAGAATGAAAAATACCGCGTGGGGAAATCGACATCGCTGCTCGTCGCCCAGGCGCAACGCGATTTGCTTTCGAGCCAGATCGCGGAGATCGAAGCGGCCGCGAATTATCGCAAGGCGCTGGTTAGCCTGTACCGCACCGACGGCATCCTGCTCGACATGCTCGGCATATCGCTGGTGGATTATGAGACGGATGAAGCGGTCGCGCCGGAGGAATAGGGCGCGGCGGGGCGTTGGTTTTAAGTGATTTGGAAATCCCGGTATCAGAATGCCAAGCTACGTAAGCTCCGTATATGGGATATCCCTCCAGTGGTGTATAATTGTGTTTGATGCTAAACGAGGTGAACTATGCCTCTCAGTCGAACAATAAATGCAGTAATCAGAAAAGGGAACGAGTCCGGCTATGTTGCCGAATGCCTCGAAATCTCAGTTGTCACGCAAGGCGCAAGCCTCGATGAAGTCACCGCCAACCTCCTCGAGGCGGTCAACCTTCATCTCGAAGGGGAAAATCTCGCTGAACTCAACCTCGCCACCAATCCCATTCTTGTAGTTACCTTTGAATTGGAGACGGCAGTTGCCTAAGCTAAAACGGCTCTCCGGCTCCGAAGTGCTCGATATTCTCAAGAGCTTTGGCTTTGAAGTCAGTTCTCAAAGAGGAAGCCATGTCAAGCTAAGAAGGTATGACCGCGAAGGACGAAAGCAAACGATAACAATCCCTAAGCACAAACGCCTTGATACGGGCACCTGCCGTTCGATTTTCCGCCAGGCATCAGAATATATTGACGAGTCGCTGCTCAGGCGTCATTTTTATTCAGAATAATTTTTTGATGCCGGTTCAACCACCTTGCGGTTGTCATCTCAGAATCCTGCTTTCTGGAGGGCATTGCGAGTTCCTGCAGGACTTTCCTGGTTTGAAATCACGCCTCCAGCCTGATAAAATTATTCCTCACGATAAGGGACGTTTCTAAACGAGTGATATTTAATTGGGCGCTATCTCCGCCCCGCAGGGAGGCCACAATGTTATCGCAAAGACCCGTAACGGCTATCTTAATCATTTCATTATTCATGACTTTTCTTCCCGGGCTATCGTACTCTTCGTCCGATGTTATACCGGAAGAAGATGGTGAATGGCAAAAGGCTTATTCCGTATCAGCCAGTATTCCCTTCGCGGGTGACATTGAAACCGCCGATAATTATGCGATTCAGATGGGTGAAAAACTGGCAGTCAGCTCTGCTGCTAATGAACTTCTTGGCACAAGCAACAACGCTCAAAGCTCGAGTCAGCTTGAGGACTTTATCAACGGAGCGTACAGTAATTATGTGAAAAGCTATGTAGTACTTTCATCGGGAGTGACGGATGCAAACTATTCTGTTGATTTGAATGTAATCGTACGTATTGGCGCATTATCAGCGGATTTATACGCTTTACAAGTCTCCTTCCCCAAGCCCAGGATAATGGTAATTGTACCGGAGCAGCATGCTTTCACCGACACGCCTTACCCGAATGCTGAGAGTTCAATTATTCAAGGATTAGCGGATTCCGGCTTTGATGTCGTTGATCAAAACCAATCCGCCTTGTTAAAAAATGACAATCTCTTAAAGAACGCGCTCTACGGTTCGGCTGATACATTATTGAAGGATAGCAGACTCGCGAGTCAAGGAGCGGAAATCCTCATTATAGGCGAAGCATCGAGCGAGTGTCTTGATTTTTCGGGGGGGCTTTACGCTTGCAGGGCGAAACTTAGTTACAAGGCGATTCAAACCGATACAGCGAAGATTTTAGTCGCTGGCAGTTGCGAATCAAGCGGCAAAGAAACGACTGAGCTTCTCGCGAGCGCGAGCGCCCTTAAAAAAGCCGGCGATTCGGCCTTGTCTACTCTTATTCCCAAGCTTTTACTGAAATTCAATCCTGATTCACCACATTCAGTAACACTTAGAATCTATGATATTCCTTTTGAGGACCTTGTTACCTTGGAGCACGATCTCGTTCGATTCGTGCCGGGTGT
>CAZSPL010000191.1:0-7208 GCA_964608735.1 uncultured Planctomycetota bacterium
TGCGCGCGGCGGTAGTGGATGTCGTAATCGTCCCAGTCGCCCGTTTCTTCGGCAAACTGCGCCCACGCGATGTGGACATAGCCCTCGGTGTCGGCGCGTATATCCGGCTCCACGCCGTTGCCGGTGCCGTCGCTGACCAATACCGGCTCATTGAATGTCACCCCGGCATCGAACGACGCGAGGAGATAAATATCGCCGCTCATCTCGTAACTGATGATGATTATCGTCGTGTCGAGGAACGGGAATGTATCGATGGTGACGTCCTGGATGCCGCCGTCGGGGTTGGAGAATATAGGCTCGTAATTCGACCACGCGGCGCCGTCCTCCGACGTCGAATAGAGAATCGTGTGTACCGGGTCAAGCACGCCGATGAACGATGCGTGAAATTCGCCGTTGGGGCCGATGGTGATAGACGGTTCGATGCGCGATGCGAATTCATCGGACAGGCCTTCGGTGATGAAGACCGTCGTATCCCAGTTGGTGCCTTCGCCGTCGCTGTTGGTGACCATTTTAATCCAGGCGCCGTCGTCGCCGCCGTAGTATGCGAGGTGTATCGCGCCTGAAACATCCTTGACGATCGAGCGCGTCTCGCTGAGGCGGGCGGGGAAGTCGACGAGGGTCACGAGCGGGGCATCGGTCCAGCCGGTCCAGTTACCGTTGTACTGGCAGCTTCCGGCGATATTGCCCTTCTTGTAGCTGATGATCTGGTTCATATCTGCGATGGAGAGGAGCATTTCATCGGATGTCCATGTTATCTCGTTTGATTTCTCGGAGTTGCACAGTATGAGTCCCTGGTTCTGTCCGAAACCGAATGACGGGTTGCGTACCGCCGCGGCATGGGTGCAGATGGTCATCGATGAAATAACCCAAGACTGGTAGTGGAAGACCGAGTTGCCGAACGGGTCAGTGCTCACGCGCATGTCGTCGAGCATCTGCCCGCCGTGATACGAGTTTCCTGTCCACTGGTAGTTGAATACTTCGCCGCTGTCGACGCTCTCGAGCATCTGGCCCGTGGCCGTTGTACCCGATGGATTAGGGGCGAGGCGGAGGTAGCCGATGTCGATGGTATATGCCGAAACCTGGTTGATCGCCGGGTCGCGGTCGTAGTCGACGGTGTCGGTGATGGTCTGCTCGTCGTCGAACACCCAGACATAGTTATATTTGGGTATCTCATTGGAAACCGTCGTGGTGTGGATGAAATAAGCCATCTGCGCCTTCCCGGGAAGCAGCCCCTGGTAGCCGGCCTTTTCGCATTCGACGGAAATCAATATGTCGACATCGCCGGACTGGGTGAGGGTTTCGCCCTGCAGGTCGAGCTCATAGGTGGAATAACCATCGCCGCCGCCTACCGGGGCGAGCGCGGTGACCATCGGAAGCCCGGCAAGGCTTTCGGCGTGGACGATATTCAACCCGGCATCGAACCAGTCGTAGACTTCGACCGACATCGAGAGGTGCCCGTAGCCTTCGCCGAGTTCATACGCGAGGGTGTTCTCTATTTCAGAGACGATGATATTCCACGCTTCGGGACGGTTCGCGTTTGGGTCGAAATCATCGGGCACCTGGTATGGCGGCGCGCCGACGGGGAATTTCCAGTTGGCATCGACGGCGTAGTTGAATGTGAATGAATCGCCGAGGTCGATGGTGTAGTGGCGTATATTTTTCTGCCCGGCGCTGAAGATGCCGCGGGATTCGGGGTCGACATCGCTGAGCGGTGCGCCGGGGTCGAGGTCGTCGGTGAAATATTTATAACCGTTGAGCGTGGCATCGAAGTTGGCGGTGCTATGCGGTGTGCCGAGTATGCCGTCCTTGTAGCCCGCAATCGGGGCGGACTGGTTGAACGGAAATTCGGTGGGATTCCACCAGCGGGTGAAGCCGTCGGCGTTGAGCAGGCGGGTGTCGCTGTCGCCGGGAAGATTGATGCTCGGGTCGATGGCGAAACCGGATACCGAGCCGCGCGCGATGAGGATTCCCGCGACATCGAAGCCGGTGTACTGCGTGAGTCCGAGGAACGGGTGCCGCAGCCCGATATCGATATCGAGGACATTGCCTGAGAAATGCGGGGCGCTTTCGAGGGTGAGGTAGAGCAGCGGGGGCGGTTCGAGGAAGTTCATGGCGTTGAGATGCAAATCGGCATCGCGCAATTGGACTATATCGACCGTGCCGTCAGCCGGGTCGCATGCGAATTGCCACAAGCCCCAGTTCAAGTGGGCATCGCCGGATGAGTCCTTGACCGGGACGGGCATATCGGACGGCGATGCGGGATTCATCCCGCCGCCGGAGCACCCGGAGATGATGATCCCGAGGGTGAGTAATATGGATAGAGAAAGTTTTGCGAAATTCATAATCAGTCCCTCCTGGGAACCGCGATAGAGTATTCGGAAACCATTATCTTAGATACGGTATAGGGGGGGTAAATAGGGAGAGTTGCGTATTGCGAAGCCCGTGCCACGATAAGCGTTTACTTCACGGCTTAATCGTATATAGCGCCACGTCATCCACTACTTCGGGGGTTCCGAAATTCGCGGCGAAGGTGGCGTCGGTGGGGAGGGATTTACCGAAATTTCGCATCTGCTTCTGATTGACGAGAAGATGCGTGATGCCTATTCCCCTCAGCCAGTCGGCAAGCTGTTCGCCGGTTCCGGCATTTTCGTAGAAACGGTCGTAGTTGTGGGGGGTGGTGTATCCCGCGATGACGAAGAAATCGCAATAGTAGCGGGCGGTCGCGCCATAAAGGAAATATACCCTCGGCTCCGGCTCCATGTTGTTCAGCTTCTTGATAAGCTCATAACCGAGCACTTCATTGGCGACTATCGATTCGCGCGTGGAATCGCGCAACGGGAATCCGCCGGGATGTGACGCGGGTTTCACCCCGGTGTTGAAGTAGAGTATCGACAGGCAGGCGATGAGCACGGCGATGGCGAATCCCGCGGGTTTGCGAAGTGACGCGCGTTCGAGGGAGAATGTTTCGGCGAATGCGAATCCGGCGGCGCACATCAGGAAGGGGAAGATGAACGACCAGTAGCGAATGTATACCACGCCGATGCCGTAGAGCCAGGTGAGGATGCACATCGCGGAGATGATGAGCAGCCCGGCGAGGACATCCCACTTGCGCCGCACGAAAATGAGCAGCGGCAATAGCGCGATGAACAGCGGCCCGATGCCGTGAATTTTTCTCTCGGCGAAACGGTACTGGTTTTTCGCGGCGGGTTTGGAGCCCCAGTTGGGCCAGAATGTCATTTCCCACGCGAAGTTCGTGAGGGTGACATCATTCGCTTTGGCGGTGAAATTTTTCAGCCCGGCATCGATATCCGATTGCAGGTCGGTTTCATATTGTTGATAGATGCCGCCGAGCCCGGCGAGTTTGTCGTTGAAGTAGGGAAACATCGGGTTGCCGAAGTAGACGGCGTTTCGTATGAACCACGGAAGCACGAGCACGATTGAAATAGCGATGACAAACAGGATTCCTTTCGCGGGGAATTTCCCACCCTTGATTGCGAGGTAGATTATCGCCGCGACGATGAGCCACAGCCATAGCATGCCGGTGAAGATTTTGGTGCCGAGCAGGAAGCCGAGGAATATCCCCGCGAGGATCGCATCGCCCGATTTCCGGCTGTGCACGAAGCGCCACATCGCCCAGAATGACAGGAATGCATAGAGGGCGACGAAATTCTCCGCGTTACCCCACGTCGCGGTGACCGTCGTGACCGGGATGAGCGCGAATGCGAGGGCGCCGGTGAGTCCGCCCGAGACGCTGAGATAGCGCGCTCCGAACGCGGCTATCGCGGCGATGACGAGCACCCACATGGCGAAATGGGTGAGCACGGCGGTTTCGCCGGAGCCGAGTCCCATCGCGATGGTGAACAGGAGGGTATGATTGTTCGGGGTCATGGAATATTTGATGTACGGATCGAGATCGAACCAGCCCGCGTCGAGATAACCTTTCGCCATGGTGAGATATGCGTTGACGGCATCGAGGCTCGTCGGCGGGTAAAGGGGGAGAAGGCATACCATGAGGATGCATACCGCGATTATCATCAGCAAAACGATGTGAATGCTGGTGAGCTTCGCGACGGCCCACGCATCGCGGGCTTCGACGAGGATCCCGATGAATAATTTTCGCCAGATGATTATAGGTGCGAGGAGGAGTATCCAGAGGACAGGCGAATAGAGAAGGTGGAGGAATCCGAGGAGCATTGCCGACATGGAAAGGGCGACGATTCCGAGCGCGATAGTGATGACCGTCTTTTCCAGCGCGCCGGCGAATTGGATTTTCCACACCACGCAGAGGCGCGCGCCGATTGTCCACGCGCACAGAAGGATTATCGCGAGCAGGATGTAGTGGAATACGACATGCCGAAGCGCGAGTGTGATGATGTCGATGAACGCATTCCAGTCTATCCCGCTTGCGCCACGGGGGACGAATACGAAGAAGGCGAGCGTCACGAGGGCGATCCAGAGGATGCCGAGAGCATAGCCGAGCCATTTGAGCTGTCGAGCGTTCATGCAGTCCCATGCCCGAAGATAGAGCCGCGCCGATGATACCACGCGCGCCACCGGATTTTCCATCCCGTGGGCCGAATCGAAGGGGCATCGCGATTTGCTAAACGGTCCGGTTTCTGGTAATTAATCATTGTAGAAACAGACTTCGTTTGAGCTTCGTCATCGCGGGAGAACGGATTGACGTCGATTGAATCATTTCACGATTTAATGCGCGCGAGCATGGGCTTCAGGCAATCTCGGATCATCTTATCGGCGGTCGAGACCGACCTGTTCAGCCTTATCGGGAAATCGAAAGCCACATCGAAATCGGTCGCGGAGAATGGCGGCCTCGATGCGCGCGCGGTGGGTATAATGCTCGATGCCCTCGCTGGCATGGGGCTCATAGTGAAGGAAGACGGGCGTTACGGCCTGGGCGCGCTCGCCGCGAAGTATCTTAGCAGGGACAGCGAGGATTATATCGGCGCGACGATGCTGCATCGCTCAAACCTCTGGGACAACTGGTCGAACCTGACATCGATAATACGCGGCGAGATAACCGACTGGATGCGGAAACGTCCGCTGATAAACGACCCGGCGATAAACCGGTCGTTCATCCTCAGCATGCATGATCTGCATTACCCGGAAGCGCTCGAGATATGCCAGTTCCTCGACTTGAAGGGGGTCAAGCATATGGTCGACCTCGGCGGCGGGGCGGCGAGTTACTCGGTGGCGTTCGTCAACTGCACGCTGGGGCTTCGCTCGACGGTGATCGATCTTCCGCGGACGCTCGAGGTGGCGAAGGAGATAATCGCGAATTTCGGGCTGGAGGACCGCATCGATTGCCGCACCGGGGATATTTACAACGATTTGATGCTTCCCATCGGGAAGGATGTCGATTTGTTTTTCGTATCGAACGTGATACACCAGGAAGGCTTCGAGGAGAACGCGAGGCTGATGCGGAAGATATACGGCTGCCTCGTCAAGGGGGGGCGCGTGATAGTCAACGATATAATGATGGATGAGTCGAAGACATCGCCGACCGACGGGGCGCTGTTCGCGGTGAACATGCTGGTGGGTACTGAGAGGGGGAAATCATATGCCAAGAGTGAGATTGAGAAGATGTTGAAGGATGCGGGGTTCGAAGTGTGGTTCGAGCACGGATTGGCGTTCGGGAGGAAGTAGGGGGTAATTTAGATTAAAACAACTCTCCCTGTCCTTTGGATTTTTCAGCTTTCGCGCTTTCCCTGTTAACTGCTTTTTTCATTACAGTCCTTGCTTCTTCGTGATTTGCGCAATGTATTAAATAGTACTTGAGTCTGCCTTTGATCCCATGCCTTTCCCTCACTTCGTACTCATCCACAATTCGAAAATGCCGTCTCAAATTACGCATATAGATATTCAATATAGACTTATAGAATTCGTTCGTGTCAGTTTTATGCTTTCTCAGCACGGGTTTCCAATCATCAGAACCCAGGACCGCGGTTACATTTTTTATATTGGTCTTCCTGGCCTTTTCATGTTTCGCCAGCTGCTGTTCATCCATCTCTAACAAAGGCAAATAACCTTGAGCACTCCAGGAGGCTTCACTATCCAACCAGCCGGCGATCCTGTTAAGCCCCGGCAGATTAAAGTTGATTAATAATTCCGACTTACACTTCAGCTTGAATAGGGGTTCCAGTACGACGAAGGGTATATCAGTTGGACCATAAGGATCAATGAAGATAAATGACGGATATCCTTCGACTTCCTGGACTATCTTGTCTATGTGTTCTTCAAACAAGCCCTGATAGATTTTATAAGAATCGTAACCCAACGCTTCGAAAGCTTGATTTAAACTCGCACAAGCTTCGCTTGACTCTTCAACGAAAATGCACTCAACTTTTCTCTTAGCTTTTTTCATTTCCTCTGAATACTCGAGAGCGGCTTTCGCCGCAACTATCGGTGAGCCTACATATCTGCCCTCATAAACGCCACCACCAGCAAAGCCATCAACGAAATAGACTTTGTTACCCGGAGATTTTAAGCCCACCTTTGCCGCCCAGATCCATAAATAGTGGTTAATTACATTATGTTTGAATTGAGTCCATTCTTCATACTTCTCAAAATGTTCTTCGCTCATATTCCAGGCCCCTCCTTACAGTAGGCAATTACAGCTTATCTTTTTCGCATTCATACGCAGTTCACGCCATGTTTTCGAAGTCTCCTTGCACAGGCCAATTCGCGCGTTCGGTGCGAACCTTGATATCAAGTCAATCATATATCCATAAATTTCCACTCTCTCCTCATCGGGATAGTACATTTTCTTGCCGTTTTTCCTCAGATTTAACATATTAAAACCGTCATCCGGGAAAGCCTTCAGGATACGGGCATGCAGGGCGGGATGTGGGCGATATGTGCCCAGAGTAATGACCGATGGCTGGACACCGGTCAGGGCTTTCTCAACCATCTCGCCATAATGTCGGCGCCAGTCCCCGATCGGGATAATCGGGTCGAAGCGGAATCGAACTTCGTAGCCCGCATCCGCCGCTTTCTTCGCCGCCTTGATTCGCTTTTTCATAGACGCGGCATTTTCTTCAAGCCTCTTGGAAACAAAATGGCTGTTAATTGAGAAGCTGACAACCGTATGATTGTTGTGATCCAAGTCGAGAAGGTTGCCGACCTTGTCGGATTTCGTTAGAAGCAACAGGCGGGCGTTCCTCAAGCCCGAGAAAAATGGGATTATCTCCCTG
>CAZSPL010000191.1:7218-7883 GCA_964608735.1 uncultured Planctomycetota bacterium
TGGTCAATATGAAGCGAATCTTGAAGCTCACCGCTGTTCAGCATAAACGGGCCCGCGGATTTCGTGTCGAGATTTTCAATCTCACTCTTCAGCTTGTTCCAGTTAACATACTGGGTGACCATCGGAACGGTTCTGTTGGACAACCTCAGGTAGCAATAATGGCAGTTGAAAGAGCAATTTAAGCCATAATTCAACTCAAGGAACCCGGGGCATACCATTCCCTTGGGCGCTTTGAACGCCTTGATAAACGAAGATGTTCTATACGCCAGGACAATGGAGGTCTTGGCTAATCTCCTTCGCGCGTGAAAATCACTGTCACCAAGAGAATTTGAGCAGAGTCTTTTAGCAATGCCATTGTCGCCAAGGTTTCTCAGCACATTCTCGACAAGGAAGTTGTCCTTCTCGGCATGCCGGTCTATATATAGCCGTTGCACTTCCATCGGGCTATACAAAATTATAGTCTTTCTCGTAGTCTATGTCAAGTACTACTCTTCTCGAAATTTATGACAAACGATTCGCCGGAGTGGAGGAAGAGAACGACATTGAGGCACCGGCGGGCGAAGGGGCTGTAACGGAAATGCAGCGAGTCGGAGTGGTATATTCCGTGCATGTATCCCGCGTAACCCTTGTAGTAAACGGCATTTTCATCGATGGTGACCGGCCCT
>CAZSPL010000192.1:0-7883 GCA_964608735.1 uncultured Planctomycetota bacterium
ATTGACAGCGCGTCCGCCACCGTCCGAGCTAGCGTTCGCGGCGCCCTCGCGCAGGCCGCGGCAGCCATACGCAGGGTATCGCTTGGGGCGGTGCGACCGGCCCCGATGGTGAGCGGATTCGTCACGGACCTGTTCCGCAGCCGCGACGAGCTGCTCCGATGACATTCGGTTCGTCGTGATCTGCATCAATCAGAATGACGGTCCAAGGGGCGGTGCGAACTGACTTCCGCGTCGAACCGGCAGCAGACATCCCCAAGGGCGGAGGAAACGCGCCTCGCCCTGCCGGCGAACCGTCTGGCGCGAACGTTGCTTGGTACCGGCTGGGCGTGCCGACTGCCAGGCACCCATGGAGGAGCAATGAACACGAGATTTGGATTCTCAGCAATAATCGTACTGTCACTGGTTGCAGGCTGTGGCCGGACCGTGATGTCCCCGCCGAAGCTCGTGGCCACGGAGGGCTCCGTACGGGGCGCTGAAGAGGTCGGCGCCAGCGACGAGCCGGAAGCGGGTCTACAGCTGAAGCTCGCTCAGGATCAGCTCGCCAAAGCCAAGGTCCTCAGCAAACAAGGGAACGGAGAGGAGGCAGACCGCTTGCTCGCACGCGCGGAGGTGGACGCCGACCTCGCGATCGCCCTCACCAACGAAGCTTCGACGCGGCGTGCCGCAGAAGTCGTGGCTTCCGATGTCCGAGAGGCAAAGGAACAGAGACAGTGACAAACCCGAATCAAGCACTTTTCCGTGGCGCTTTCACCGCACTCGCGCTGACCACGTTTCTCCTCACTGGTGCCTGCGGGGCGGCTGCGACACCGCAGCCGTTGCTCGATGCCCGCGCCAGCTACAAGACCGCCGCTGAGGGTCCCGCTGGGCGGCTGACGCCCGCGGAGTTGGTGGACGCGAAGCAAGCTCTCGACGAGGCAGAGCAAAGCTTCGAGGACGACGGTGCTTCCGACGAGACACTCGACGCGGCCTACATCGCCCAGCGCCGTGCGCAGATCGCGAATGCCCGCGGTGGCATCGCGGAAGCCGAGGAGGCCGCCATGCTTGGCAAAGCGGAGCTTGCCATGGTGCAGGAGGGCCGTCTGCAGAATGCCGAGTCCGCTCTCACGGCCACGCGAGGCCAGGTCGAGCGAAAGGACAGACAACTCGCCGCGACGGACGCGGAGCTGCGGGCGACGGACCGGGCACTCGCCTCGGAAAAGGAGGGTCGGGCGGAGGCGGAACGTCGCGCCCAGGACGCCATGAACAAGCTCGCGTTGGCCGGTTCCCTGGCCGTGAAGGACGAACCGCGCGGTACCGTCATCACGCTACCCAGCAATGTTCTGTTCGCAACGGGGAAGTCCGAGCTCCTGTGGGGCGCGAAGAGCAAGCTCGACGCGGTCGCCGTGGCGCTCAAGGACCAGCCCGACGTAGACATCGTGGTGGAGGGGCACACGGACAGTCAGGGAACACCAGAGAACAACATCCAGCTCGCCAAGCGGCGGGGCGAGTCCGTGCGCGCGTACCTTCAATCCAAGGGCGTCCCAGGGGGACAGCTCTCCTCCGTCGGGATCGGCGAGGGTCGGCCCGTTGGAGACAACGAGACCACCGAGGGTCGCGCGCAGAAATCATACGGCATACAAGTGGCGAAACTCGCGGGACTTCCGAAGGCGGTCGTCGATCGCGCGGCGGATATCATGAAAGTCATCGAAGCATCCGGAGTTTCCCCTGATATAATCGCGATGTCTGCGCGCGAGAATCTGCCATCGAAGGTGAAATTGAAGAAGGATGAAGGGCAGACCGGGTTGTTCGAGGAATAGATGACGGACAGCGTGACAGATAAAAAGGTCGATGAAGGAAGCACGACGCATACCATCGAGCGAAACGCTTTGTTGAAAGCCTGGGCGTGGGCTATCGGCAAGGTAATCGTTGTATGGGGAGCCCTCGCGGCGTTTTTCGCGTCAGCGACAGTCTGCCCTTTCTGCGGCAACCAGGGATGCCCCACCGGAGCGGGGTTGTACGCTACGATACTCACGGTCATCTACGGCATAACCCGCTTCAGGCGCGGTGTCGCCGTAAGGAATCCCCACCAGCACAAGCATGAATAAATTGCGCCCGATGTGAATCGCCCTGAAGCCGCATTTCGCTTATAATTCCATGCATGCCTTACAACGCCGCTGAAATGATTTACTGCGTCCCCGACCGCGAAGTCAGGAAAATGAAAATCACCGAGCCGTACCATCCTGACCCGCCGCTTCCGATTCTCGCGAAGCTGATGGGGCTCGCATCGTTCCAGATGCGCGGCGCGGTCGAGGAAGATGAACAATGGCGGCAGCTCATTCCATATGTCGTGACTCGATGCGACGGCAAGGTGCTCATGCTTGAGCGGCTTCCGTCACAGGGCGAAGCGCGGCTGCATAACCTGCTGTCCATCGGCGTCGGCGGGCATGCGAACCCGACAGATTCACTGAACGGCGGACGGAATATCCTCGAAAACGCCATGTGGCGCGAGATGAAAGAGGAACTGAATTTCGACGTCAAGCCTTCGGTGAAGCTTGTCGGCCTGATAAATTTTCGCGGCGATGCGGTGGCGCGTGTGCATCTCGGCATCACGTATATCGCCGATTTCGCATGCAACCCCGCGATACGCGAGGTGGATAAGATGTCGGGGAAATTCATATCGCCCGAGGAATTGACATCATATTACAGCCGCATGGAAGGATGGTCGAGGGTACTGGTGGATAATCTATCATTCTGATTCGAAGCGCGCTTGCGTCATCCTCGCATTTTATTCTAACTATAAGCGCGGTTGCGTTATCCTCGCATTCAGAATCACTCAATTGATAATTCATTAATCCGGGATCACGAACCATAGGAGGTCCGGGTGGCACCCCTTTACCGCAATGCTCCTCGTCAAGCGCGCATGAATGATGATAAATCCCATGCACTGGGAAACGCCATAAGGCTTCAAGATACACTCAGGAGCATTGCGGGAAAGGGGTGGCCTCGCTCGTTGCCCGTTGCGCCACCCCTTTCCCGCGCAATAGGCTTTGTTGATGAGTCGAGAGTATTCTTTAAGCGCGGTAACGGGGTGCCACCCGTCTCCATGGGTATAAGGACACTTCATATGCATTCATCCACATCCTCTTATCGTTACATCCACATCATCTTATCATTGCCTTAGCATTTAGCATGCTCTTATCTTTACCTTAGCATCCTCTCATCCTTGCCTTAGCATTTGGCATCCTCTTATCCTTGCATCTGCATCCTCTCATCCTTGCGCCGGTCATGGCTGTCTGCGATAATTGGACGGAGCAAGGACTGATATGGATGACATTCGCCAAAGGCTGCTCGCTTCATTCCCGGAGCTGAAGACATTTTCCCATGCCGCATCGAGGGAGGGCATCGGGTTCTACATCGTCGGCGGGGCGATACGCGACCTGCTCATCGGCACCGACCCGAAGGATGTCGATTTCGTTCCCGAACGCCGCGACTGCGCGCGTGCGATGGCGGAGCTGTTCGTAAGGTTCGTCGGCGGCGCGCTCGTGGAGTTCCAGTCGCACGGCGACATCTTCCGCGTCGTCTTCAAAACCCGCATCTTCGATTTCACCGAGTTACAGGGGGAGGATATCGAAGCCGACCTGAAGCGGCGCGATTTCACCATAAACGCAATGGCGCTCTGCCTCGATGACGCGGTGTCGTGCGATACGCCGCTGCATATTATCGACCCTCTCGACGGGCGGAAGGATATCGAAAATAAAATCATCCGGCTTTGCCGCCCGGGGACATTCGATGACGACCCGCTCCGCATCATGCGCCTGTTCAGGTTCGCGTTCAAGCTCGGCTTCGAGATGGACGGCTTTTCATACAGGCTGATACCGCAGAAGATGGAATTGCTGAAGCGGGTAAGTCCCGAGCGGATACGCGACGAGCTGATGGAGTTGATGCACATCGACAGTAGCGCAAGCGCCCTCGAAGCGATGGAAGGGGTCGGGCTGCTCACGTTCCTCTTCCCGGCGATGGAGAGCATGAAGGGATTTCCGCAGAACGATTTCCATCATCTCGATGTCTATTCGCATACAATCGCCGCGATATCTGAGTTGGAGAAACCATCGCTGTTCGAATCCCCGCGGCTGGCGCCGTTCAAAGAGCGCGCGATGGAGCACATACATACGAAATTTAACACCGGGAGAAGCCGCCTGGGCTTGATGAAACTCGCGCTGCTGTTTCACGACCTCGGCAAACCGGCATCGGCATCGTATGACGAAACCGGCAGGCTGCATTTCATCGGGCATGAGAAGATAAGCGACACCGTGGCGAGGGAATACCTCAACTGGCTTCGGCTTTCGAGGCGTGAGATAAGTTTCGTGCTGGGGCTTATCAAGGGACACATGCGCCCGGGGCAGATAAGTCCGGATTCGAAGAATCTTCACAGGCAGGTGTACCGCTACTTCCGCGAATTCGGCGCGGACGGCATCGACCTGGCGATATTGAGCATCGCCGACCGGCTCGCGGCGCGGGGTCCGGCGGTATCGGATGAGATGGTGGATAATGAATACGCCATATGCGCCGAACTGCTCGACACATTCTTCAACCGCTCGCAGCTCATCGCGCGTCCGGAGAAGTTTATAAGCGGACGTCAGCTCATCGACGACCTCGGCGTCGCGCCCGGCCCGCGCGTGGGCATACTCCTCGACCGTATCGAGGAAGCGCAGGTGGATGGTCGTGTGACCGATTTCGACAGCGCGGTCGCCTACGCGAAGCAGCTCATATCCCGCTTCGAAAGCGAGGGAGAGAGCACGCCCCCGAATTGATTCCCCTCAATTTCTCCACGTATGCCGCCGATTGTTATTTGAAAAGGCGCGTTCAATCTGGTATGATGCTTCGTTCATTGCGACGCGGGGTGGAGCAGCTGGTAGCTCGTCGGGCTCATAACCCGAAGGTCGGCGGTTCGAATCCGCCCCCCGCTACCAAACCGAATTTTCGACAACCCGGACCGGGTTGTTTTTTATTCAGCGAATTTGAATGTGAGCAGTTTTTCAGCCACCTGCAGGCCTATGTCGCTCAGCTCAGCGTAGAGCGTTAGTTTTTCATTGTCGCTGTGCCCCCCGGCATCCTCGATGATGGCTTCGCTGTCACTGATATCCTCAGCATACGGGTCCAGCCCCCTGAGAAATCCACGCACCGTCATGATGCGTCCGGCAAGCTCGGGCCATGTAACGAGAAGCAAGTCCTTCATATACATCTCGGCGACGAGGACCAGGTCGGACTGGGCATGCTCCCGGTTGAACGGCGTGGAGCAATGCCCCTCGATTTCGTCGGCCGGGATGCCGGTTTTGAGCAGGAATTCCGCCCTCAGCGGGTTGATACATCCCCCCTGGCTCAGCCCGGCGGAGGTTACGCGGATATCATCCCTGCCCATCCTGCGCAGGTGGAATGCCGTCACAAGCTCGAGATGGGCGCTGCGTCCCTCGTTCCACTGGCATACGAAACATACGGTGTGCATCGTTCTCCCTTTTTAACATAATATTAGAACGACTATTATACCCCAGCACAACGCATAAATGGGTGGCACGCTTAGACTTGGCCTGCCTCACTGCATTGAGACAGGCGAATCCAAGCGTGTTTCAGGATTTCGTTTAAGATGAGAGGACACGCTTAGAGTCCGCAAATGCATAGACATGCATTTGCCAAGTCTAAGCGTGCCACCCACCGCAGGGGCATAGACATGCATTTGCCAAGTCTAAGCGTGCCACCCGCCGCAGGTCTTCTAACTGCGTGACCTGAATATACGTGACTTAATCGGACCGGGTTCAATAGATGAGCTTGAAGTCCACCTTTGGTTTACGGAGGGAAAAAGTATGAACGCATTGAAGAAGACAGCGATTATCGTCGGTGTACTCGTCATAGCGCTGGCGATATTCGGCTTCGAGAAGGAGCGCTACAACTATTCCGACGAATACGGCGGGAATAAGGGCGGGGGGATCGGTGTGACCAGCGGCCCGGCAATCGAGTATGCCGTCACCACGTTCGATTCCAGCAACTTCGGCTCGTATGACAAGAAGTCGGGGGCGCGTTCGATGCAGGACCATCTTGACAACATGGGCATGCAGGGATGGGAACTGGTCAGCGTCGAGCGGGGTAATTTCTCGGATGAATATATCTTCATCTTCCTGCGTCCGGTAGCGCGATGGAACAATTAGGTAAGCTCTAAATCGGGCAGTATATTACTTCAATAACCGATAACCGGTGATGGGGCGTGCCATGTGCGCCCCGTCGTGTTTGTTGACACCACAGTCCGGCGTCCTCGAAGCCCGGTGTAGTAGGAAGAACAGCGTCCTCAGCTTTCCTCCACCTGCGAAGTCGCGGACTCGGTTAAGAGCGGCTCCCGCTTCTTGATGTCGGAAACAGGTTTTGGCAAATTCGTGAGTTTTTCCGGATCGGGGATATCGATTTTATTCGTATCCGGCGGTTGGGACGCCTTGCGCGGGTCGGGCATCGTCGGTATCGGGTTGGGGATGAATTGGTCGGAGAGTTTCAGGCCGGGGATGTTCTTCAGGGCATCCGGTGAAAGGGGGTATGGACCGTGAGACTGGATGCCCGGCGGGCCTTCGGGGAAGACATCCTCGGGGTTGATGATTTCCGGGTAATGATCGTCCCTGATCTGTTTCGTTATCTCATCCGGGCTGGGCGGGTCGATGTAATATGTCGCGCTGAATTTGACCGGCTCGCCGTCCACGATATCCTCGACATCAATGCTCGCGGGTGTGAGGGGTTTCTTATCAAGCTTCTTCGATTCGAGTTCGAATGCCTCGCCGGCAAGTATCTCGGCGGCCCGCTGCCTTACTCGCTTCTCGCCGAGTTGCGCACGTATGGCGGCATCAGGAGCCTTGCCTTTGCGGAAGCCGTCGATGATTATGTTTTTCCTGAACCACTTGAGCGCCTTCGGAATAAACGCGTCGAGCTCGGCGTAAGCTATTTCCATTTCCAGCTTATGCTGGACTATCGAGATTTGATTAAGATTTGATTTTATTTCCATGCCGTCTACCAATCCGACAGGCATCCTTTAGCAGACAACTTGTCGAGGTATTCCTCCTTTCGGAACGCGCGTCCGAGCGGGCCGTATTTGAGGTTCCAGGTTTTCATGTTTACGCCGCTTCCGGCAAAGAATTCGGTCATGCGGTTGTGCTCATCGTATTTCATGCTATGCGTCAGCTTCATTGGTTCTTTGAAATTATACGTGCTTTTCTCATATAAACCTTAGTATAAATAAAAATACAAGCTGGCACCACAATCAAGACCACAGCATCCGATATTCCAGTAAGGTGATATACTGTAATGTCAACTTCATCAGTGAAGCTGCTTAGCATGATTCTACTATACGTACTTTGGTTAATTTCATTAAGTATTAAGTGAGCAATTAGACAACCAAACGAAAGGACAGTGGATGATGCTGGACCCAGCGCGGTGTTTCTGTCTAATATTCTCGCTGCGTTAACAGCCCATACTATATTGAACATACCCCAAAAGCTCATAGCGCTGTAACCGCCTTCAAATATGTTCAATATTATAGGCAACGAATATATTAATAACCAAACACCCATCCAAATATTTACAAAACTGTTACTAAATAACTCTTTTTCATCAGTATTATTCATAATATCAGCCCTTGCTTTAAACTAATACTAATATTTACACCACTTTTCACTAATTCAAAATAAATATATAATCTATCCAACTATAAGACTTCTACTAGCATTATTAGCATTCAAGTGTGAGCAGGTTAGCATTTTGTATCTCAGTATTTAGAATAGCATGATGAAGCACAGAATTCAAAAATAGCTTTAAAGCATAACCTTGATAAGTGTCTGTGTAAAGCATAACCCAAAGAGCCGCCGGTCAGGGCT
>CAZSPL010000193.1:0-7882 GCA_964608735.1 uncultured Planctomycetota bacterium
TCTGCATGACTCGTTGCTCTCGTTCCCGCAGTCGGGTTCGAATCTCACGGTGCTGAATGCCGATGGCTATACCCGGTGGATGAACGCCGCCGAATTCACCACCCCGGGATTGTGGGGATACACATCCGGTGCCCTCGGCTCAGCGGGATTTACTCCGAACTCGAAGCTTAACGGCTACAAATATTTCACCGACGGCATCTCCAAGACTGATGACGTGAAGACATTCTTCTCGAATCCCGCCAACGTCGCCAACCGGGGTGTATTCGCCCCGGGAAGCGCCAATGTCCGGGAATACCGTCTGAAATTCCCGGTTCTTGGTGGTCCGGCGTTGAAGTTCAATTATGCGGTGCTCGCCAACTGGGCTGCGCCGACCGCATCTCCCCCGACGATAAACGATTTCCCGTCGACCGCCAACGCCCGCGAGCCGGTGCATATCGATGTCGCGGACAACGGTACCAATGTATATTTCGTCAACCCGACCGATTTGGGCGGAAGCCTGAAGTTGAATATCGAAGTGTTCGACTGGCAGGGGAAATCAAAGCCCGCGGGCGTACCGGGCGAAATCAGCGGCATCTGGCTCGAATCGCAGCCGTCGCTGATTCCGGGCGCGCCGGTGGATGTCATGCCCTCGGCAATCGTAAGCGCGGGCACCGGGCTTTCGAGCGTATTTTCGATTGATATATCGAGTTGCGCTCCCACAACTTCGGGGAACATCGACCTCCTTGTCACCGTGGAATCGGCGTCCCCGACGACATATGTCCTCGGCGGAAGCGGCGTATATCCGGTCGCGGCATTGCTTTCATCCTATGCCAGATACACCGTCGCCGTGTCTTCGAGCAATCCGAACACACAGCCCACGGTCACAACTCCGAGCGGGCAGGCATCGGTATATTCGACCGATATCCCCCTCTACCAGGTAGTTGCGGTCGACCCGGACCCCGGCGAACAGGCATCGCTGACCTACGCCTGGAGCGTGGTGACGTCGGGTTCTCCCCCGGTCTACGCACTTCCCGGCGACCCGACACCCGGCGACTTGACGATAAATTACGGCGTCGCCGCATATATTACCGGGCAGGGGAACTACGACATCTCGTGCCGTGTGCAGGACACATCGGGCCTTCCCAACGACACCGGCTACTCGCCGTCGCCGCTTCTCGTCACGGTACAAAACAAGCAGCCCCTCGTGCCGGTGCCGTCGGGACAGGTGTCCGTATGGACGAACGATATACAACTCTACCAGGCGCCGGGATTCGACCCCGACCCGTGGGACAGTGCGACGTACACATGGAGCGTAGTGCCGAATGGCAGTCTGCCGGTGTATAACATCCCCGGCGACCCGACCCCCGGCGATCTGACCATCAATTTCAACACCGCGCCTTATATCACCGGCCCGGGATTATATGACATATCGTGCGAATATGACGATGGCTCCGGCTGGCCGAACGCGAAGGGATACAGCACCACGTTGCTTACGATAGGTGTATATAACCTACCATACAGCCAGCCGATGATTTTTGATTACTCGCTTCTTCCCGCGCCGCACCAGGGATCATTCATAAGCTGCACGGCGGTGTTCGGTCATTTCGCCACCGGTTTCCCCGAGCACGACATCATGATATTACCCACGGGCGGTATGAGTTTCATGGTAATCGCCGATGACCTCGGCGTCGGGCCGTTCGGCGTTCCGCCGGTGGGAAGTGTGTACTATTACGGCTGGAACATGCCGCTTCCACTCCCGCCCGCTCCGCCCATAGTCGCCGCGCATGAAATCGGTATGCTTCCATACCAGTTTCTTCCATTGCAGCCGACGCGTTTTGACGGCACCAGCGCGGGGGAAATGATGCTCGCGCATGGCTCGCCTGTCGTTTCTGCTATCGGGGCGTTCCCGGAGTATGCGTTTGTCCAGACATTTGGATGGCTTCCCGGCGGACCTGTTCCGCCGCCATTGGTATGGTTCGGCGACCATCCATCATTCAATGGTGCGACATGGGAAGCGGTCGCCGATGTCACCAATGGATCCACGCTTGGCGCGCCGGGCAATCTCTATTGCCTTTACGCCTGCGATTACACGACATTCGTAAACTGCGCCGTGGCAATCCAGAACGGCCCCTGCCCGGGAACGTGCACGATTTATCAGACAATCCCACCCCATGCGGTGCAGGGTACACCGATAACCTTGCCGACATCGGGAGGTGTCGCGCTTCCCGGCCCCGGGATTATCGACGACAGCCTGCATTCGGCGATGAGCGTGGGTATCGACGAGTTCCCCACCAACACCGGGATGACGATTCCCGGCGCGTCGCTTCTGTATATCCTCGACGCCGAAGGGGATATCGAAATATGGGAGGTCGATTTTCTCACGCAGGCGTCCGCGTATTACGGCACCCTTTCGAAGAATTACATCACGCAGGGGCTCGTGACGATGATGCCCATAGACTGCGAAATTGTGGATATCAACTTCATCCCGCCCGGCAAGCCGGTCCCGGCGCATAACCTGATTGCAGTACAGAGCTTCGACCCGATGAATTCGATTATGACGTTTGATTTCTTCGATGTCGGCCCGGGCCTTGACAATGCATCGCCGATATATACGGGCTATGCGATACCCACGAACCGCGCGATGCGGATGGATATCGATACCGGCATGGCGGCGATATATCTCTTACATGATTCCATCGCCAACCCGGGAACATCGGCCGTGTCGGTGTATACGTATTAAAAAAGTAGGGACAGTCACGAATGGCACATTTTTAAGCCTTAATTCATTCTATCAGAAGAATCCGGGTGGCACCCCTTTCCCGCGCAATATACATCACTGAGACTTCAAGTGCATGCAGTAAGCGCGGTAAAGGGGTGCCACCCGGAGCTCAATAAATATACGCCATCTTAAAAAAGCACCATTCGTGACTGTCCCTACTTTTTTTACTCCGTCGCGAGGAATTTGCGGAATTGGCCATTGAACGCGGCGAGCGTTGAAATCATAACTATCAATATTCCGCACGTCAGATAAATCGCCGGGATATTCCCCCCGATTGCATCCGCCACCACGCCCGACAATCCCATCGCAATCGGCATAAGCCCGGCGGCCAGCGTGCCTAGAAATCCGAACACGCGTCCCCGTATCTCCGGTGGCACACCCATCTGGAGTATTGTCGACAAATCAACCTGCACTACCCCCACGAACATGCCGCACAGGAACATCAGCACGAGAGTGGGAACTTCGGAGCGCAGGAAACTCAACACGATGAAACATGCCGAAAAACTGATGAGAAAAATCAAGTGGGTGATGACCCTCACCCGGCCCCTGCGTCGCACCGTGCCCGCGACGATATAGCCAATGAGCGCGCCGACACCTATCCCCGCGAGTATGTAGCCGTACCAGTCGTCCTTCGCCTTCAAAAATTCCTTCACGAAAACCGGCATCAGCACGAATATCGGCGCGAGGAAGAAATTCAGGAACGCGGCTATCAGCACGGTTGTCCTCACGCCGGAATTTCGCCAGATGTAGCGGAATCCTTCGAGCGTTTCTTCTTTGAAAATATAGAACAGCTTGCTTATCTCGATTTTCTCATGCTTGCGCGTATGCGGCAAATCGATGAATGTCTCGCTTCCGCTTGAGAACAAATAGGTGATGCCGTCGATGAGGAACACCATCGGCGCGCCGAGGATGCGAAAGAGGAGTCCGCCGACCGCCTGCCCGATGAATGACGCCACCTGGTTCGATGACTGAAACATCGAGTTCGCGCCGGCGAGTTTGTCACGCGGAACGATGTCTGGAACGGCCGATGTGATGGCTGGTCCGAAGAACGCATTCACGATGCCGTTGAAAATGGAGATGCAGAAAAGCACGCCGAGTTTCAGGCCGACCGCGCCCGGCATGAGGAACAGCATCGCCGCGAACGCGCATACCGCAAGCCCCTTTAAAAGGTCGCACATCACGATGATGTGTTTGCGCGAATAACGGTCGGCGTATGTCCCGCCGATGGGGCCGAGGATTACGCCCGGTATGCTCGAGGCCATCATCAAAAGCCCCATGAATGTCGCGGAGCCGGTTGATGCGTAGACCCACAGCATCGTGCCGACATAGGCCACCTGTATGCCGACCTGGCTTACGAACTGTCCCTGCCACAGCAGGATGAAATTCCGGTTCATAAGGTGAGTCGGTTTTTTTAATTCGTTCTCCACGTTTGTTTCAATGACTGGAAGACAAACAAGAATATGCGTAAGATCAGTCTAAAAAATAGGGACAGTCACCTATTTTGCTCCTGTTATGTCGATAACCATCATCGTTCGAGCAAAATAGGTGACTGTCCCTATTTTTTTAATCTACACACCGATCGACTTCAGCACCTTCACTGCCACCTTGGGCAGGTCGTTGAAATCATCCACCACGTGCGCGCCGACTTCGCGCAGACGCGTCACCTTCCCCTCGTACGTCCCGCGCCCGCCCTCGACAATCGCGCCCGCGTGGCTGAACCTCGTGCCTTCCTTCGCGGCCTTCCCTCCGATATATGCAATCAACGGCTTGGTGAATTCGCCCTTCTCTATCAGATCGGCGACGGTTTCCTCCTGCGTGCCGCCGATTTCGCCGAACATCGCCACCGCCTTCGTCTCCGCATCCTTCTCGAACAGCTTGACGACATCGGGATGCGACAGGCCGACCACCGGGTCGCCGCCGACGTGTACGATGGTGCTGAGGCCTATGCCGGCGCGCCCGAGATAATACGCGGTGCTCGATGTCATTCCTCCGGATCGCGATGTCACCCCCACCGGCCCCTTCTTGAACCACGACCGCGCGGTCTTGGCGCTTCCGCCGAGCATCCCGAGCACAGCCTTGTCGACCGACAGCACGCCGAGGGTGTTCGGGCCGACGAAATTCGCGCCCGTCTTCTTCGCTATGTTCGCGATTTCCAGCACATCGTGGATCGGCACGCGGTCGGGTACGATTACCACGAGCCGGATGCCGGCGTCGAATGCTTCGAGGCAGGCGTTCTTGACGATGGGCGCCGGGATGAAGAGCACGCTTACGTCGAGCGGGCCGACATTCTCCACCGCTTCCTTCACGGTATCGAACACCGGCACCCCTTCGACATCGACGCCGCCCTTGCCGGGGGTGCATCCGGCGACGACATTGGTGCCGTACTCCTTCATCAGTCTCGCGCGCACAGTGCCCTCGCGGCCGGTGATTCCCTGCACGATGACTTTCATCTTCCCGTCAATGATGATCGACATAACCGCCTCCGGATAACTTGACGACAGGTGGGTATTTTACATCAAATGTCGGATTCGAGAAATGGGGGGGTTGAATCATCTAAACCATAAACCCGAGCCCCGACCGTCCTCGTCCGACGAAGCTCGATGAGCGAAGGTGGAAGGGAGGGGACAAAGCTACGGGCAAACTTGCAGACTCGCGTGCCCGAGCCACCATTCATTCTTACTCGTCCCTCCTCGCCTGCTCTATTGTCATAACAACCTCGCGCGCCTTGCCGCGTACTTCGGCGTTCGGGTCGTTCGATGCAATCTCCTTCAACTTCGCGAATATCTCGTCGCTTACTCCCGGCATGAAACCGAATGCCTTCACGGCATTGAAGCGATACCCATCATCGGTATCGTCGAGCAATCCCGTGAGTATCGGTATCGCGCTTCTCGACGCGGGGCGCAGCTTCCCGAGATTGACGATTCCCGCTTCCTTCACTTCACGCACGTCCGATTCCACCGCGAGCTTCAAAAGCGGCATGGCGAATTCCGCCGGGAAACCGAGGTCGACCAGCGAGTTGATGACATATTGCCCCAGATCGGGAGGGTAATCGCCGGTGATGATGTCGGTGATGACATCCCGCGATGCATCCTCCTCGCCAAGTTCCACCAGCAGACGCGCCGCCCCGGTGAACACCCGCTCCTCGGCGTAAACTGTTTCGTTATACCCCGCCAACCTTCCGCCGCCCCATGTGAACGTGGTCATGGAATATCGTCCCTTCCGGTATGTTGCCTCTACCGTAATGGGCCGCTCATCCTTTATGCGGGCGAGAAGGATCGAGTCGGGACGGTTCTTTTCGAGGACTGCGATTGCATCTTCGGCGGACATAATCCCCTCGATGAAATCAGCCGCCGGTTTTTCGACCGGGATATCCGCGACGATATTCATGAGCGTTGGAACCGCGCCGGATGCCGCATCGCCGAATTCCCACAGCGCGAGCATGGCATCGATTCTCGTGAGAGGATAATCGAGCGCTTCGATGAGAACCGGGATGACGTCATCCGGCGGATCGGGCGACTTCGCGATGGCTATCGCCGACGTGGCACGCACGATGGGATCCGGGTCGTTCAATGTGTCAATCAATTCAGGGGGATACGGCTGCTTCAGGCTGTCGTAAACCTCGAACCCGACCTTCGCCGTTGCCTTTCTGACCCCGGGGTCTTCATCATCAAGCATTTCCGCGAGTTTCAGCATGATGGGAACGGCTGAAGGGTCATTATTAAAGATACCCGAATACCTCGCAAGCTCTACGGCTTCAGTTCGTATTTCGGGATTGTCATCCTCAAGCAGCCTTAATATGGAATCGGTGTCATCAAGCATTGGCCAGTATGTGGAGCTTCCGGCCACATAGCGCATGCCCGCGAGGCGCACTCGGTCATCCTCATCGTTTTCCATCCTATCCCAGATCATCTGTCTCTTACCCGTTAGCGATTTCCCGCCGTATATGGATAAGCTTAAATCCGTGAATGCCTCAATGCGGTCTTCCGGATTATCGGATTCAAGCTTCTTGAGGGCATCATTTACCCTTTTTTCATCTTCCTGTTTTCGGATGAGAGACTCCTTCTCTCTCTCCAGAATATCGAATGACTCCTTCGCGATTCTCCTCACTTCCGAGTTCGAGTCGGATGTTGCGGCTTGCAGCAGTCTGGTTGCTATGTCATCGGTATACACATGCAGCGCGCCGAGCGACTTCGCGGCGTTGTAACGGACTCCCGGGTCTTCGTCATCGAGAAGTTTCAGCACATCGGGTGCGGCGTTGGCGGCGCCGTTGCCGAATCCACCGATTGAATATACGGCGGCCCCGCGAATATATGGATCTTCGAGTTCAAAGGCTTTCACCAGCTCGGCGGTCGCAAATTCGATGGGAAAACCCTCCCGCGAAAGGGAGAGGACAAACCGGAATTTCAAATCCTTATCATACTCGCCGTTGAGCAATTCGTTGATTTCATCCGATGCGCCATCCTCATGCCCGGTCGATGCGAACGCGCGTATTGCCTGTGTATATGCATATGTCTCTGAATATCGATCATAACCGAGATTCTCGCGCCGTCCGCTGTTCCAGTAAAGATGGAAGGCATTTAAATAGCGATTTTCGTCAAGCCTGGACTCAACTTCATCGGGATGCAAATCCTTCAGCAGCGCGACGATGATCGACCCGGGACGGTATGCTTCGAGTTGTTCTATCGCCGTGTCATACGGCACCCGCTCCGCGGGTACTTCGCTCACCGGGCTGTATACGCGATATTTTTCGATGATTTCGAGCAGGTATGGCGCGGCATCGGATGCAGCGGGCCCCATGGCAGCGATCGAATCCAGTGCATCGATCATTTTCAACGGGTCGGATAATTCATCGATGAAAATCGGGATGATCTGAGGCGGGGCGTTGTTATATCCCGCGAGCATCCATGCAACTTGAGACCGCACCGATTCGTCTTCGTCGTCAAGCATCGCGAGCAGTTCGGCGGGGGCTTCGGAATCGTTGCGTCGCCATGGAGTTCTTCCGGCTTTGAATAACCCCCTTATCGCGGCGATACGCACCGACGGGTCTTCATCCT
Organism: uncultured Planctomycetota bacterium; assembly: GCA_964608735.1. Lineage (GTDB taxonomy): Bacteria > JAJVIF01 > JAJVIF01 > JAPKYR01 > CAZSPL01 > CAZSPL01. The sequence continues at coordinate 7,813 of CAZSPL010000193.1, forward strand.
TCAGCATGGGTTTCAGCAGGGCGCTGAAGTCACGGCCTTTAGAGAAGCTGGTTCCATCGAAAGAAGAATC
>CAZSPL010000194.1:0-7817 GCA_964608735.1 uncultured Planctomycetota bacterium
ATGGCCTATGGGTTTTGTATAATGTTGCTTTCCAATTTATTTTATTTTTTACTTAACTGGGCGCAGAAGGATTCGAACCCACGACCTCTACCGTGTGAAGGTAGCGCTCTAACCAACTGAGCCAAGCGCCCAGGAGCGTCGATTATACCACAGGATTGGGAGTAAAAAAAAAAGAGAGTAAGGCGTAGGGGGGAACGCCTCACTCCCTTATATAATATCAGATATTATGCAACTTTTCACAACTTAACTCTTCAGAATTCCGGATTTTTTTATCCGCCTTTACCACGTACGACGAATCACATCCCACCGGTTTTTGATAGAATTTAGCCGATGAGGAAGAAAAGCGAAAAACAATATCCCTACGAATCGACCGAGGCCGTCGCGAAAGCAGCCTCGAAGCTCACCGATATCTGCGCATCGCCGGAATCGGGAGCGGTCATCCTCAGCAGGTCCCCCCTGCTCGACTCGAAGCACAATGATTACGGCGTGGGACTCCCGGGCAATATCCGCATCATCGAGAACAGCCTCGCCTACATCCCGGACCCCACGCGCGGATATGCGACTATTTCATCCTCGACATTCCTCTTCATCAGGTCGCTGCGGGCGGCGGGCGCGACGGACGTCGTGCTTTGCATGCCCGCCGTGGCTCTCGATGAAAATCTTCCCGCCGTCGTCGCTATCGAAGACCAGGTCGATATGCTCTCCCGCCCGCCGCATACCGGAGTGGACCCCGCGGAATGGGAAGAGCGCTTCTTCGCCATGAACTCCGCGTATGACATCGACCGCGCGATGAAGGCGCTCGCCGATGCCGGTCTGCCCGCGAAGTCCGGCATCCTGCTCGGGGTCGGGCCCGCGCAATTCGACACCCCGGCCGGACACGAGGCCGCGCGACGTATCGGCGCCAGCCTCATGTCGGTCCATATCGCCGCACAGTGCCTTATCGCCAAACGCGCCGGACTAAAGGTCACCGGGTTCGCCGAAACCGCCCGAGTCGATCCCGAAACCATCGGCCTCATCATAAGCCGCGCACTTTGATCAGACAGACCCGCGCATGGTCAGCACGGTCAGGATTGTCGCGGCGATAATTTTAATGTCGAATACGAATGACTGCTTCTGGATATAAAGCAGGTCATAGCGAAGTTTGTTCCTGAATGACAGGTGATAATCCCCACGCGTCTGCGCGAGCCCGGTAATTCCCGGCTCGACCTTGAGACGCTCTCCATAGTCAGGCACATCGCGGACGATTTCGGAATAGAGTTCGGGACGTTCCGGGCGCGGCCCAACAACCCCCATATCTCCCCTCAGCACATTCATGAACTGCGGCAGCTCATCGATATGCGTACGCCTCAGGAACCATCCCACGGCGGTAATACGCGGGTCGTTCATGCTCGCGAGGGTCGGGCCGCATGAGCCTTCGGCGTTGGGTATCATGGTGCGCAGCTTGATGATATCGAACGGCCGCCCAGCAAGCCCGAGCCGACGCTGCACGAAGAAAGGGCTGCCCGGGGATTCGATGATTATCGCGAGTATCGCAAGCAGCAACAGCGGGGCCGTAAGCGTAAGCACCGCCGTCGCAAGGATGACATCGAAACATCTGCGCGCCGGGTTTCGCCTTACAACCCCCGACAGATCCAGCGTAAGCGCTCTACTTCCCGCGTCCTCCGACATATAACTCCCGCACCTGTTGATAAACCGTCAAATATTCACGAGCCCTCCCGCGCAAAACACAGCGGGAAGCGGCACCGTTGTCATGGGCAATTGAAGTGCCATATCCGGTTTGACGCCCGGTAATCCGGTAAATTCACGCGGGGCTTTGGTGGCAAGGCATTGCGGGGACAATGCAAGCCAAACTGGTTGAATGCATCCAATACGTGGGACATGATAGCCGCACAAAACTCCCGCGCCGGGCGGAATGTCCCGAGGTTTAATCAACGAAAAAGCCCCTGAAAGGGGCTTTAAAAAAGTATGGACAGTCACCTATTTCGCTCGAAGATATACGATAACCCGAAGTTCCATGAGCGAAATAGGTGATTGTCCCTACTTTTTTACTTTTTTCTAATCCTCGTCGGTCATGCCGTTGCGGAGGTAATTTCCGTGGAACGATACCCACGGCCGCAGCGCCGGGTCTTCGGGGATGAGTGTGTCGAAATTGTGCACGAATATCCGTCCCTGCACCGAGCCGAACGCCATGTCCCACCTGCCGTCGTTGTTGACATCCCCGAGCGAGGGACATCCCGGCATGCCCAACGAATTGTTCGGCGTAAGACACTGGTATGCATGCACCAGCAGAACACCATATTCAAGCCGGTCGACATTAACAATATAATACCGTTCCGTGTCGGCCATGAACGGGTCGTTCGCGCCGAATATCGCGTTCAGATGCCCGTCTGCGGAGACATCGGCAAGAGCCGGACTCGTGAATATATTGCCGCCTCCCGGCATCGCGACGCCCCATATACCGTCGCCGTTCGCGCCGTCAACAATGAACAGGTCGTATTGCGCGCCCTGGCGGCCCGTGATGACGATATCGGGAACCCCATCGAGATTGCAGTCGCCGACCGCGGGGGAGCCCCGGAAATTGGCTACGAGTTCCTTGGACCAGATGGCGTATGTCTGTCCGCCGCCGATGCCCTGTCCCTTGAAGCAGAAGACGGTGTCGTCGGCACCCACGGCCACATCATTGACGCCGTCGCCGTCGGCATCATAAAGCGCGGGCGACGATTCGACGTTGAAAAGCCCGGTACCGCAGTTGTATTTCCAGATGAGCGCTCCCGTCGCGCCGTTGACCATGTAAACGTGGCCGTCGTACGCGCCGAACGCGATGTCGGGGATATCATCGTAATTCACGTCGTCCGCCGCGGGCGATGAGCCGATGCCGCCGCCCGCATGGAACGGTGAAGCCCATATCAGCGAGCCGTCGGTGCCGTCCAAGGCATAGAGGTTGCCGGAGTTGTCGCCGGCTACCACATCATAACCGCCGCCGTTCAGGTCGGTAAGACAGGGGCTGGAATCGATTATATCCAGCGTGACCACCGACCATTGCTCGAAGCCGGTCGCGCCGTTGATGCAGAAAACCGCGCCCTCTTCGACGCCGTTCGTTGTGACGAAGATTTCCGGTATGCCGTCACCGGTCACGTCAGCCGCGGCCGGCGATGAGTAAATCGCCGACTGGTGCGTGTCGAATACCCACTTCAGCCCGGCGGGGGAGCCACCCCCGATGCCGTCGTAGCAGAATACGCTCGCCATACGGTTGGCGCACAATGCGTCATCGTCGTTGTCGTTGTCCATGTCGATAAGGATGGTCGAGCCCCAAATCGTATTCTGCTGCCCTGGTAATCCGCTCAACCTCTTCCAGCGCTCGACGGGCGCCCATGGCTGGCACCATTTCTGCACTTCGGTATGCGCCTTGTTGTTCGGGCCGTCCCACGCGTCGACCGACCACCAGTTGCCGTCGAAATTCGTCCACGCGATATTCAGGTAACAGGCCGGATAGAACGGCGGCCAGTTCATGTCGATGGGATACCATTCCGACGTGCTTATCGGATTATCGCCGTCCCACGCATTCTTTATCTTGTTGTAATAGAAAACGTATATCACATCGGACGGATCCTCCGCGCGGTCGAAATAGAAGCGTATGTGTGAATCGCCGTTCAACCGGTCGATCAATCCCTTGTATGCGCCGCCGTCGTCCACGCTTATCGGCGGGTCGGTGTCGAATGTTATGGTAATCGGAATCTTGTCGTAATCAATCCACGGGCTGACCGAGTCCTCGACTTCTACATCGAGCAAGTATGTCCCTTCCTGCGCGGGCCCGCCTGTGGCCGCGGAGTAGTCGAGATGAAGATAGTAGTGATGCAGATAGTTGTTATACTCAGAACTGTGGAAATCCGCTTCCATCACGCCAAGGCTGGGATGGATTGGCGTGCAATCCACTCTGACCGCGGCGATATCCGCCTGCCAGTCCCAGACCGGGATATCGATATCACCAAAGATATCCGAGGCATACCAGTGATGCTCCGGTAAGTCGCTTTGTTTGACGAACTGGTCGAATAATCCCGGCGATTCTTTCATCGGCCCCGGCCAGCTTACATCGACGACATACGGAATCCCGTACATCTCGTTCACTCCCCACGGTTTGGGAACCCTGAGGTGAACCCATGTCGCGTTGGCGTAATGAGCAGGCCAGTACCGCTTATCCGCCCAGCTTGCGGGGAAATCGAAGAACGGGTTCGGCGTCTCGGCGCCGCCGCCGTGAACCTTCGTCCAGCCGTCCGGATTCTGCGGGCGCACGAATTCCGGGTATGGGCTGTACGGCAGAATGATGAACCGCACGCTGTACAACCCCAGGTCGGTGGGATTCTTCAGCCTTATCTTAATATGCCAGTCGACATCGACTTCGGTGATGTTGTCCACATAGGCATCGGTGAAACTCATGCACGAGTTGTACTCCCAGCAGAGAGGCGGAATCACGAACGGCTTGCCGTCGTAATGCGCGAACGCAGTACGGCTGACTACATTCGTGACTTCCTGCGTCTCGTTGTTGAGGTACAGGGTTCCCGAAACCAGCGCGTGGTGTCCCGAATCCGCCTCCCGTACCGATGCCGGCGCCGGTTGCCCACCCGCATCCGGAATCATCGCCGGTTCGCCGGGAACCGCGGGAGATTCGCCGGATGAACATCCGAGAATCCCCATCGGCAGGAGTATCGAGAGTACGGCGATATAGACTACAAGTTTCTGACGCATTTGTGGCGCCCTCCAATTCTGCTGTTTACTTGACCCCGCATGGGCATGCGGCAATTTGCCCCCAGGATATTAGATGCGATTAAATGCATTAATGCTTGCATACGGGTAATACCTGTCATATCACATGCAAATTTTATGCAAGCCTCCGAGCCTGGGGAGAAAGATGATTGATTATATTGTACCCCTGTGTATAGTGCAAGGTTACAATATTTACGTAACACCTGACGGTGGGAGCCTCGCGAGCCCGGCGCCTGACCGGTTAATCAAGATTATATCATGATATTAACATTGCCGGTAGATGCGCGAACAGCCCTTGACATAACCGTCCTCCTCTTTCTGAACTGTTTAAACGGCGCGGGAACGGCAACAAACGTCGGGTATCCTGGCAAGCGATATCCGGGCGGGAGCGTGCACTATTATTGCGCCAGGCTAAAGCATCTGTATCATTGGAGAATCTTTGATAAAAGGTGATATTGAATGCGATACCTTGTTCCTTTGTTTATCGTAATGATAATCGCTCTCGGATGCTCCGGCGGGAGCGACCCCTCCGCCACGCCGCCGGAAACGGCCGTGAGAGAGACACAGGACATTTATCATCATTCTATATGGGGATACTGGCAGGGGATAATTGATCCCGATGCCGAAACCGTCGAGATGATTCCACTTCGTTCAACGGAATTCCATCTCAACGCCCTGCCCTTCCTCGAACCCCCCGCCCTCCTGAACCTCACGCTTGAAACGCTCCAGTTCAACGGGAATATCATCGAGGCCGATATCGGCCTGCGGCATCCGTTTCTCGGATTAACACAGTTTTCCGGTTTTGATGTATGCGGGATATTTATCGGCAACGGCACGGTCTCCGGCTATACAGACACGGGCATCGTGATGCCCGGCGATGGCGACACGCGCCTTTTGAATCCCGACGGCTACTCGCGATGGTGGAATCCATCGGAATTCCCAATCAATACCGGGACGATGTTCGGGTACAACGACGGCCTGCTCGGAACACCGGACTCCATCGGCAATTTCACCGCGACGTTGAACGGATATAAATATTACTGCGACGACCTCGCAAATCCCGGCGACCCGATGAGCGCGGTCACCATAGCTGGACGCGGCCTGTTCACCGCCGGACAGAAGAATGTCAGGCACTATACCATCGAGATGGGTGCGGGGCTTGTATTCAATTACGCGGTCGACGCGAGTTGGACATTCCCGCAGGGCGATCCGCCGTATACCGCGCCCGATGATTTCCCGACCGCCGCGAACCGCGCCGAGGCATGGAATGTCGTGGTGAGTGAAACCAAGAATACGCTCTACAACGACGGCGCGGGAGAGAACGGCGGCGACCTGCATCTCTCGCTTGACGTTTATGACTGGTTCGACGCGGGGCTGTTCAATGTCGTCAGGATCGAATCGCCCGGTAATTTCGCGATGATTGAAACCGTCGTGCCTGATCTGGTGGTTACCGGCCATGCAACATATATTCTTGAAGTGGACGATGCATCCCCCGCCCCGGAGAGCATACCGCTTCTGATAAGCGTTATATCAAATGAAGCGAACTACGAAGGATACATACCGGGAACGAATACGACGGCTTATTTCACATACCGCGCGGATGTGTCGGACGAAGTTCCCGGACCTGATTTGAAGAATATGCCGTTGAGAAGTGACGCCGAGGCGCGCGACATCGCTGTCACGCCCGAGGGCGACCTGCTGATCCTTTACGACGACGCCCAGGTGTGGAAATATCTCGCGTCCGACGGTTTCCAGCAAACGGCCGCATCGCTTCTGTTTACCGCGGTATCAGTCGCATGGCCGGGCTCGCCGGAAGTCAACTGCGATTATCGTATCGATGTCTCCATCAACGGCAACATAATCGCCGCCGCCCAGGCCGGATCCCCCTGGCCCGCCCAGAGCTTCAGTCCGACCGGCGCGCAGCTCGGTTCATCGCCGGGTCCCGGTGCCGGTGACAGTTGTCCCGATGTCTACACATACCCCGGAAGCGGGCAGTACACAAACAACCACATGTTCCTCTGCCCCGGTAACGGCGGAGCGCAGAACAACATGTATCGTCACGTCGTACCGAGTTACTGGGCGCAGATATACCAGACGGACGGTGAGAATGCGCCGACCGGGTACGACAAGGTCAAATTCACCCAGGTTACCGGGGCCGAAGGAGTAAGCGGCAACCAGTTCTGGGTTATCGAGGACGCGCCCGACTACTATGCGTCGCGGTGGCTGCATACAGGCTCCACATATGGTTACCACAACTTCGACAACGCCTGGTTCGGCACCGGGGCGCAGACAGAGGCTGATGACGGGTGGTACAATGCGAAAGACCTGACATGGGATTCATCGGGACGATTCTACGTGCTCGATGAATTGTCGAGCGGACAGGGCCGTATCAAACTGTTCGAGAGCGGAAGTCCCGGCAACGCATTGACCGCGAACGCCGCCGGCGATGCCGACACCATCAGCGAAGCACCGCTCAGGATAGAAGGCGGCCAGTGGGATAGCGGCGCATATGGAAATCTCATATTCGTTCTTCACGGCGATGCGGTCCCGAGCAAGCTGAGTGTGTTCTTCCCTTCAGATTTCGGTTTCTGATATTGGAAATGAAATGAATTCAAAAGTTTTATTGCAGAGGTGTAATATGCGAAGTATTCTGATCGCAATCCTTATGTTTACAATTGCGATTATCGGTTGTTCAGGAAACAACCCGATTGATAATACTGGTATCAGCGATGTCAGAAGCAATAGTATCGCTTCTTCACATTCCCTCTGGGGAATCTGGCAGGGGGTCATCGACCCGGATTCGCAGGCGCTCGAGTTCACCCAGCTCAGGACGAGCGACATGCACATCAATGCCCTGCCCTTCCTCGAACCGCCCGCCCTGCTGAACCTCACTCTTGAAACACTGCAGTTCAACGGCAATATTATCGAGGCCGACATCGGCTTGAGGCATCCGTTCCTCGGCCTGACCGAATTCTCGGGCTTCGATGTATGCGGGATATTCATCGGCAACGGCACGGTCTCCGGCTATACAGACACGGGCATCGTGATGCCCGGCG
>CAZSPL010000195.1:0-7639 GCA_964608735.1 uncultured Planctomycetota bacterium
ACTCATGTCGCAACTTCTCGCCGCGCCATGCATACCCACGGTCGCGTCGCGCCGCGAAGGAATCCCCGAGTTACTCGACACGATCATCGATTTCCTTGATGGGAAAATAGAGAAGCGGAAGATTACAGTCGGCTACGGACGCGCCATCGAGGATGCGATAGAAAAAATCCTCCGGGAAATCGATGCGACTCCCGAAGTATGCGGATGCTATCCCCCAAGGTGGTTCGCCGTCAAGCTCCTCGAAAATGATGCCGAAGTGACGAAGGCGCTCGAAGGCATGTGCGATAAAAAGGCGCCGCTTCTCGATGCCATACAGGCCGGGCGCGCGTCGATCGCGAAAAAACTCCGCGAGGATGCCGAGATCACCATACCCGATTACCGTTTCGGATTCGCCGCCGGGATATTCCGCGAAGCGGTGAGACTTCCCGCCGAGGAACGGCGCAACTTCTCCGACCAGGTCGACCGGGTGGTGATGTCGCGCGCGCTCGGGCTGCCGATTTTCCTCGTGCTGATGTGGATCACCTTTCAACTGACCTTCACCGGTGCCGCGCCGCTGATGAACCTTATCGATACCGCGGTCGGCGCGTTAGGCAACTGGATGGGCGCGATACTTCCCGCCGGTATGCTGAATTCCCTCATCGTCGACGGCATCATCGCGGGCGTCGGCGGCGTGTTGATCTTCCTGCCGAACATACTCATCCTGTTCCTGCTGATCTCGTTCCTCGAGGAATACGGCTACATGGCGCGCGCGGCTTTCGTGATGGATGGCCTCATGCACAAGATCGGGCTTCACGGCAAGTCGTTCGTACCGTTGCTGATGGGATTCGGATGCTCGGTGCCCGCGATAATGGCGACACGTACCCTCGAAACCCGGCGCGACCGGCTTGTCACGATGGGAATCGCTCCCCTGATGAGCTGCGGTGCGCGGCTCCCGGTCTATGCGCTCCTCATCGGCGCGTTCTTCAGCGAGAAAATCGCCGGGAATATGCTGTTCCTTATCTATGTCATCGGCGTACTCCTCGCCGTTTTAGTGGCGCTTGTATTCCGCCAGACCCTCTTCCGCGGTGAGACGACCCCGTTCGTGATGGAGCTTCCACCCTATCGCCTGCCCACATTCTCGTCGGTCGGAGGGGCGGCATGGAATCGCGGAATGCACTACCTGAGAAAAGCGGGCACCGTTATCCTCGCCGCGAGCGTCGTCATCTGGTTCCTCAGCAATTATCCGTATGAAGAGCAACCCGGCTATGCCTCCGCCGGCGAGATGGCGAGAGCGAGGCTTGAATACAGCTATGCCGGGCGAATCGGGAAAGCCATCGAGCCGGTATTGAAACCATGCGGATTCGACTGGCGAATGGATATCGCGCTGTTCACCGGGCTTGCCGCGAAGGAAATCGTCGTGAGCACCATGGGCACGATTTATTCGCTTGGCGGAGCCGATGAATCCTCCGGCGCGCTTAAGGATGCCCTTCGCAACGACCCCGCATTCAGCCCGCTGGTGGCGTTCAGCATGATGATTTTTATCCTGGTGTACTCACCATGTCTCGCCGCTATCGCCGTACAGCGGAGCGAGTCCGGCTCGTGGCGATGGGCCCTGTTCGTGATGGGTTATCTCACAGTCCTCGCCTGGATATGTTCCACCGTTGTCTTCCAGGCGGGACGATTGCTCGATATCGGGATGTGATAATATTGCCTGGCTGGATACAAACACTCATAATAATCGTGGCAGTAATCGTGGCGGCCGCCTACCTTTACAAGCGCATCTCGGCATCGCTCGCCGGGAAAGATTCCCTCGACTGCCCGTTCGCCGACCAGTGCGACGGATGCTCCTGCAAGTATCCCGAGCTTCGCGACAAGTGCGGGAAAAAATAGGGACAGTCACCTATTTCGCTTGCAGATATTCGATGACCTGTAATGTCTCGAGCGAAATAGGTGACTGTCCCTATTTTTTCCTATCTGCTACAATATCCCTCTTTCAACAGGTAGCTAAGCATGCGTTTCGGATGCTCATACTTCGGTTCCCGCATCACCCCCCATGTCCGCGAGGATATGCAATACCTTGCCGACAACGGCTTCGACTTCGTCATTCACGTCTTCACTGAAAACGACCTCAAGTACCACACCGGCACCATGACCGACATAGTCGAAGCCACCCACGATGCGGGCCTCGATGTTCTCATCGACCCGTGGGGAGTTTTGCAGCTTTTCGGCGGCGAAGCATTCAGCCACTGGCTCAATGTCCATCCCGAAATCAAGCAGGTCGCCCAGGATGGCACACCGCTCCCGGTAGCCTGCCCCAACAACCGGCAGACTCTCGCGCTTATCACGGAATGGGCGTACGGCGCGAAGAAAACCGGCGCCGATGAATTCTTCTGGGATGAGCCCCACATGTACAACCCGGAATGGTTCCACGACCGACGGGGCCTTCAAGCATGCTTCTGCCCGGCCTGCCAGGAGCGCTACGAGGCGTACCACCATCGCCCGCTGCCGTGGACATATACCCGCGAAGTCGAGGAATTCAAGCGCCAGAGCCTTACTGATTTCATGTTCGAGCTGACACGTCTCGGACGCCAGTGCGGGATGCCGAATTCCGTATGCCTGCTGCCTGCCGACCTCGACGCCGAAGGAGCCCTCGACTGGCACGTGGTGGCGTCGATGGAAGATGTCGACACTTTCGGCTCCGACCCCTACTGGGCCCTGACCAGCCAGCAGCCTGAGACTTACGTGGCTCGAGAAGTACGCAAGGTGCTGAGCGTATGCGAAAGGTACGAGAAGGACCACCTCGTATGGCTCCAGGGGTTCAGGATACCAGACGGCAGGGAAGAGGAGGTCGGTCGGGCTTTCGATGTGATGATAACCGGAGGGGTGGAAAACATCGCTTTTTGGGGGTTCATGGGATGCAAATACATCTCAGAAATCGCCTGTGACAACCCCGACGACGTCTGGGACCTGCTTTTAAGCCGTATTAGAACCCATAAACACTAAGTAAGACCGCCGCGCGCTGTCTGCCTGGGGGCGGGAAAAATATTTTTTCTTTTTTCTAAGAATCTGGGATAATATGCATCGAATTATAGTTAGACAGTGGGAGTAAGCGGTCGTTTAACAGGATTGAATTCTATTTTCGCCGCGAACGACTCACTGTTTGGGTGACAAATATTTTATAGGACGGGTTGAAATTATGAAAACCAGGGTAATTCTCCTCCTGACGTTGCTGGCTCTCTTTATAGCAGCGGGATGCTCGAGCAACATAAGCAATGTCACATCTCCTGAGAACAATTTGGCGGCATCGGATGCGGGTTCCGGCAGGACCATTGTCGGCACATGGCAGATGGAATTCGATCCCGTGAACATGACTGTCACGAACATCCCCGCAAGACTGGGACTGGCTCACTACAACGTGACAACCATGATCACACCGCCGGAATGTCCCGACTGCGTGCAGATCGATTTCAACGGTTGGGTCAGCCTGACCCTCGATGTCGATTTCACGCTGCGCAACCAGTACCAGCGGGATGCCTATGACGTCCGGCTGATAATGATGACCGGAACCGACGACTACAAGCTTTCCAATGCCGACGACTGGACCAAGCTGTGGGATTACGAGGGCGGCGGAACACTCAATCCGTTCCTCGCCTATGCAGAGAACACGCCCATGCGCAAGTTCTCAATCGGTGAAGAGCGGACCGAAAAAGCCATCATCGACCTCTCGAACGAACCCTCGATTCCGCTTATCACCTACGCGGTCGATGTCTCATGGCCGGGGAACTGCAACGAACCGTACAAGATCGATAACTTCAGCCAGGATGTTATCCTCCTTCCCGAGACCGGGAAATTCGTGAACATCACGGTCGATGTCTTCGACTGGCAGAACGATGTCAACAAGGTGACCATCGCGGCTCCTGAAATCACAGGCTATAGCTTCACGCAGCTCTATCACATCGACGGCAATACGTGGGGAACCGCGCTGTACAACAACACCGGCACCGGGGCGGGTGTGTACCCCTTGAGGATTATCGCCACATCCACAAACTCCCCGAGCCTCGCACTCTATGACTATGTCGATCTCGTTGTAGGCTCTTAGCCGCCAATAGAAAGCAGATATTTGCATGCCGCGCATCACCTGGTGTGGTGCGCGGCTTTTTTATTCCCCTCAAACGGCGCTTTTCCGTATGGCTGTTATTGAAGGCTTTATGTAGTATTCCTCGACGACATCCTCCGAAATATGCCGCCTGCCTATCTGTGACGCATAATCGTAGTTCGCGAGGATGAGCTTCTTCATCCGGTCGAATTCTTCCCTCGAAAGCGGCATCTCCCCATACTTGTCGAACTTGAAATAGAGCACATCCATCATCTTGACTATGCTTTCCGGCGAAAGCTCCGTCGTACGCGCCTGCTTGCGTCCCTCGCGCTCCGGGATGGCTTTCCGTTCGAGGATGTGCATATATTCGACGCCGTCATGGAAAGCGATTATCGCGAGGCGCTTGAAGTGGTTCCTGCTCGCGCGGATGAATTCATCGAGATACTTCATCTCGGCGGGGACCCAGTCGCGCCTCTTCTGCTTCAGGAATCGCTTCGTCTCGTGGTACATACTCGCCAGCCGCTGTCCCGCCACCGGCGGATTGTCCTGCTCGACATATGTGCGCAGCAGCCGCTCGCCGTCGCCGAGTTCGTAATCGCCGGTCTCGAACGCCTTCATCCCTGATTCGAATGCGTCCGCCACGAGGTTTATCTCGGTCTGCTTCCCGGCGTTGAGGATATTGTCCTTCGCGAACCCGGTTTGCTGGTGGTCCTTCTGTCGGTTAAGCTGCGCGAGCTCGCGCAGGTATTTATCGCGGTCGATGTGGTGGATGTTGGTGATGGGAAGGTTCTTTCGGCGTTCGAGTTCGGCCTTGGCGCGGTTGTAGTAGTTGATGACATCGGCGTCGATACGCTTGACCATATCATGGGTCTCTTTGCGGTACGGCGGCGACTGGATGGCGTATATCTTCGACATGGAATGCAGCCGCGGCAGCCAGTAGAATACCCAGCCGGCATCGCCCATGCGCTCTATCAGTCTTTTCTCAAACGGCCGCATCGATGGTGACAAGCCTCTTTTACTACTCTACCACGGGCTCATTGCCCACGCGCGCCGCGGGAAATAGTTTTACAAATATTATTTACCCACTCTTGACTAAAAAAAAAAAAATGGTACGGTCTATGTAAGGAATTATTAGTAACCTATATTTTGACATGGAGGCAAAGATGATGTTTCGAGTCTGAGTTTTCCTAGTCGCGGTGTTGCTTGTGCTCTTGCTTTCGCCCGGAGTCTTCGCGGATTGCGATGATGATTGTTGCTTGGTTGATTTTGAAAACTTGAGAGTTATACAGCAAAATGGCCTTGCTTGGATCGATTGCCCGTACGGCGGCTCTTCCGATTACGAAGTAACAAAATATTCCGCTCCTTTGGTTGGAGAAGATGATTGCACGAATGATGCGGAGTGTCTCTTTCTCATGAATATGATTATTAACGAGCCACCTGACGTTGAGCCGGTTTTAATAATCTGGCCTGGTTATTTTAATGATGAAACTGATGAAATGAATCCTCTCAAGGTAGCGTCTGACTGCTATTCGCCGGTAGCAAAGGAAGGAAATTTTTACGAAAAAAATGGCTGTGTGGGGGGATGCGCTCCTGAGGACCTGCCAAATGAGTTCTGGACTCAGCCCGTTGGCCAGTCGTGTTGTGATTGATTCTCTCTTGCACGCTATGGAGGCTAAACATGAAAATTAAAGCTACGTTGATAACATCAGTAATTATTCTTTTCCTGATTCTACCTTCTTGCGGTTCTCAGAATTCATCGGGGTCAGCAATGACGAGTGGAGATGATCGCGCGTCTCTAAGTAAAGAAAAGGGCATTGATGATCCGGTAGAATCAGAGGCGCTCCGCGCCCAGGTTTCTCTCGCGGGCGCTTTCTCTAGGAGGCAGCTCGGCTATTTTTATTCATATTATAAGAGGTTCCCTTCATCATACGAGGAATGGAGGGATTCCGGCTTCCTGATTTTTACGCCCTGGTCGGGGAACGCGCTGGTTCCCACTCCGCATTTTTCACGTCCTCTCTCAATCGAAAATGATCCATACGGCTCGTTTCATTATGAGAGTATAAGTCCTGATGAGTGCATGGTGGAATTCGTTTTCGAGATTCGCCAAGAGGTCAAGGTCTTAAATTTTGAGATGAATGGAAAGGATATGGTTAAAAGAGCCTTCTATCCGGGCGCAACCTACCTTGAGGCGAAAGCCGATGCATTCGATGATCTGTTTGAGCTCATGTGCGCGCAGAAACTGATTGGATATGGGTCATTAGAGCCTGCGCCAACCTCTCTTGCCGCTCTTGCTCACAATTATGTCAGCTTTGTGCCGGAAGGATTCCGCAATCCTCCGGGTTCCGTCGGCGAGGGGAGTTTTGAATTAGGAATCGATTTATCGAACAACATGCCTTATTTCCTTTCCGATCAGAAAAACAGCCGCCTTATAAATTTTATCACTCCTGCAGGCCAGGTCAGTTCCAATCGCGTTGTCATGTTTTCGTCTGACTTGCTTAACGCCGGGTTCCCCGGGTTGTTTGATTAGGTTCAATTCAATATCTCGAAAAAAACAGCCCGGCTGATGCCGGGCTTTTAATACAACAGATAAGATATTAACTATCCTTAAACTTATAGAGGTCCCCCTGCATGTTGGCGTACAACGAGCCATCATGCGCGATGAATACTCCCGATGCATATCCCGAGCCGCCAGCGCTGTATGTCCATGCCGTTGAGCCGTCGGGATTCAAGCAGACGATGCTGCGGGAGGACCTGCCGAGATATATCTTGCCGTCCGCGCCGATAGCCGGGCTTACCCATCCCGACATACCCGACCAGGACCAGTTAAATGCGCTGGCAGCGGATAGCTCATGGATTGTCCCGCCGCTGTTGTGGGGGTAAACCTCGTCGTTTTCCCCGATGCCGATACCCTCGAGGATATTCGCGCCGAGGTCGCTGTATTTCCACAACTGGGTCATGCCGGGATTTATGCAATACAAATCATAACCTACGCCGAACACGATATCGCCGTCCGATTGTACCGCCGGGCACGATTGCATCTCCCATGAGTTGCTGGTATAGCCATAAGATCCGATCGTCGCGCCGGTATCGGGATTCAATGCGTAAATGGATAAATTCGCCTTGACATAAATCGTGCCATCCGGCCCCTGCGCGGGAGCGGAACACCATGTGCCGAAATTCACCCGCCAGATTTCGTTCCCATCTTTGTCTATGCGTACAGTGTTGAACGCTCCGCTCGCGTTATCGCCGGTCACCACGATGTCACCATTGTCCAGGACAAGCCCGAAGCAGTTCGCGGCGGCATGCTGGTTAATCAGCCATTCTTCCGCGCCTGTTGCAGTGTTAACGCCGCATATCCTTCCCTGGAACAACCCCGTGTTGATGCCGACATAGACGATCGAGTCATCTATTGTTACGCCGAGGGGCTTCGCCCAGTCCGCCGAAAGGGACGGCGTATAAACCCATTTCTGCGTGCCGTCGGGACTCACCGCATGCACCACGCCGCCGTTTTGCACGGTGCCGAAATAAATGGTCCCATCGAATCCCTCGATTGCAAGAAGGGGA
>CAZSPL010000196.1:0-4889 GCA_964608735.1 uncultured Planctomycetota bacterium
AGGCATCGTGGAGTGAAATCGAAAGAATCTGCCGGTCTTTGATCCTGAGCAGCAATGGGAATTTCATGTACTTGGCCCCCTCATTCAGAATGTGATAAGCAATAAACTTGTACTTGTGCGGCGAGCGAATACCTCTAAACGGTCTGAATAAGACAACTATTCTGGTATCAAGAAAAGGCAGGACTTTTTCTTCTATAAACCTTCTGGTCTTTTCATTGCACGAGTAGCAAAAAAATTCTTTTCCATTATTCCGGGAGATTCGCTTATCAATCCAATTACCCCCGAAATATTTGAGGCTCCCCTGGTATAAACCTGTACTTTTTGATAACCAGAAATTCTTTAATCTTCGCCTGATTTGCCAAGCTTCTTGCGACTCTGCTTGGAGTTCTTCAAATGCCTTCTCTACTTCAGAGACAAACCGCTCAATGGGCTCCTTCTTATGGATTATGCGGTAGAGCTCGACATTGAGAGACCGTGCAAAAAAACATCTTTTCGCGACAAGCAATATCACCGGGAACCCCCGCCAGCCTGGCTTCCTCCTTAGTTTTTTTACTACGAAATCTATAGCGGCGTTACCGAATTTTGGATTAATCACGCTACCTTTCTGTGTTACAGTTATGCACTCAATATCTTGATCGATAGCAGGAACAATTCTCTCGTCAATTAAATGCCCAATAATTTTATGCCCTCTGTAAATAAAGAACTTTTTCCCATCGCCCCTTGCCTTTAATATTCCGTACGCGGTTAATCCAATAACCCAGCTAAGAAACGCCAAGAAAACGATCCATGCAATAAATATTAATCCACACGTCAAGCAGGAATAAACCATTGGCGAACCCCGCAACCCGGCTTCCCTGAAGCCGTGGAAAAATCCTATTCAACGCTATGAAGTAAAATCAAATCCCGGTTTCGGGGAAACAGGGCTACGCCTACAAAATAATCTTCAACCCGTCCGTATTCTCCGCAGCGTACAAATATTCCCCGTCGAAGAACAGCCCGTCCGCACCGTCGGTGGACGTCGCCCCCACCTGGTGAATGTCCCCGAAATCCGACCAGTCCACCGACCATACCGCGTTCGGGTAGCGCCCGAAATAGGCGTACTGCGCGTCACGCGCCGCCACCCCCGCGCCGTTGCCGCTGGAGAAATTGAAGTTGCCGAGGTTCGATGTATTCGCCGGGTCGCTTATCCCAAGCACGTACAGCCGGTGGTTCCACCAGTTGGTGACGAGCGCATAGTCGCCGTGGAGGGTGATTTCATACGTGTAATTCTGCAATGTCAGCGTCTTGGCCACCGATGGGTTCTCCGGATCAGTGGCATTCACCACCTTCACCCCCGCCGAACTGGTGCAGCACCATGCGAACCCCTCCCGCGCCGCGATGCCGTAAATCCCCTGGTTGTTCCCGAGGCTGATGTCGCTCTTGTGCACCGGCGCCGACGGGTCGCTGATATCGATGATGTAAAGCCGCCCCGAGTAGTTGCCGAGGTAGCAGATGCCGTCGGCGACATAAACATCCAGCGCCTCGGTGCCCGCGTTGTAGCTCCCGACGAGCGATGGCCCGCCCGCCGCATCGGGATCGACGATGATAAGCCCGTCGTAGCACGATGCATACACATAATCCTGCGCATCGTAATACTGGATGCCGTAACACCCTTCCGCCGGGTATGAATCGATAAGCACCGGGTTGTCGGCATCGGTGCAGTCCACTATCGAAATTCCCGCATCCCCGCTGGCGAGGTATGCGATCTTGTCATGCGCCCAGACTTCCCACGAATCCCCGGGAAGATCCAGCTCACCGATTACCTCCGGGTTCGCCGGGTCGGCATTGGCGTCGGGAGTCGCATCCAGCCAGATTTCGTTCAAATCCTCGTTACCCAGCGAATCCTCCGCCCGTATCAAGAACCAGTATGTCTGCCCGTTCTCGAGCCCGGTCACCTTGCCGGCATGGTCGTAATCCTCCCCGCCCCACCAGTATGAAATCCCCTCTATCATCGAACCGGTGCTGATTTCGGGCGGGAATTCATCGTCCCAGTAGACATTGTAATGCGTCGGCTGGCTCAAAATGTCGGTCGCATTGTTCCAGTAAAGCACCGCCGATTCGTATTTCGACTCCGTGAACTGCAAACCGACCGTGTCATCCCACGCCGGCGGCACATGATCCTGCCCGACGACCGTGTAATCGGTGAAAATCGGGAACGGGTCATCCCGAAGCGGCGTCTTCTGCGAGATGGCGACATCCTTGTATGTCCTGAGCCCGATGCCGAACTCGACATTATATCCGAGCTCGTTCGGGCCGACATCAGCCACTATGAAATACCTCAGCGGCTTGTTATATGTGCATACATCGTACAATTCATCGAAGACGACCTGGTTGACGCCGCCATCCGACGGCACCACGCTTCCGACCGCGGTATCGCCGAACGCCTCCCAACTACCGGAGCCGTTCGTGTCTTCGTAGAGGCGAAGGTGGTTCACGAGTCCGATGGGGATATCCCCGGCAATATACGCCCTGATTTTGTCGAGCGTGATTAAAAGGTTCGTGTAAATTTCGAGCTTGAGCATGGGGACGGCGGGGCTTCCGTCGAGGATGAACACCGGGGCGAGGGATTCCCACTCTATCCACCATTCCCGCGGCTCGGAATAGGCGCGTATGCGGAAATTCGATGTGTTAAATTCCTCCGGCGAGAATACTCGTGCATATAATTTCTGCCCCTCGGCCACCATCGCGCCGATTGTCTCGAACGGGCGCTGATCGCCGTTCGGGCCGGTGCTGCTCGCGGCCACGACCCCGAGGTCGGGGCTGAGATACAGCTCCATGTCGAGGTCTTCCCCGGTGGTGATGGTGTCCATATCGATGACAAGCAAGCCGGTGGTATCCGCTTCGATGACGAAAATATCCTCGAAATCGTAATCCGCCGATGTCGACACGTCGAAAATGTTGTCGTAAAACCACTCCCCGTCGGGCGCGACCGGGATATGGCCGTTACCATCGAACATCGCTTCGTTCGGCTCGCTGCCGTATATCGCGCGCCACACATTGACCCGCCCCCATCCGGACTGGTCGTCATGCCCGGGAGTGTATAAATCATCGGCCGTATATTTCATCCGGTCCCACATTTCGAGGGCGGTCATTTCCGGAAACGCGGATTTCAGCAGGCCGAAGCATCCCGCGAGGCACGGGCAGGAGCACGATGTTCCGCCGAATGTCCCGCGCGCGACCCCGTCGTAGTATTCGCTGTCGCCGCCGTAATGTGTCGATACATATAAATAACCCGGCGCCATCAATTCGAGTTTCTCCCCCCAGTTGGAGCCCCAGCCGTACTGGTCGGGCGTGACGCGCTTGACATCGCGGCGCGTGCCCGCGCTGTTGTAATAAGAACATGTCGCGCCGACCCTGAGCACTTCGGGCCACGAATTGGGCCAGGTATCCTGCGACGAGTTGTCGTTTCCGGCGGATGCGCATGGCAGCATGCCGTTGCCGTTGTCCCATACCGCGATGAATGTCTGGTGCATTATCTCGCTTTCGCTATAGCCGTGGAACGACATGCTTACCACGGCGGCGCCGTTGTCATAGGCATACTGCGCGCCCTCGATGACCTCATCGTTGGCGAGCGCGGTGCGGAGCGGCATCACCTTTACGCCGGGCGCGACGCCGGTCATGCCGACGGAGTTATCCTGCTCGGCCACGACGACCCCGGAACAGCCGGTGCCGTGGCTGTATGTATCCCACGTGTCGCCGTCGTCACCGGCGAAATCCCACCCGTGGCAGTCGTCGATATAGCCGTTGTCGTCATCGTCGATGCCGTTGTCGGGGATTTCATCCTCGTTTGTCCAGATTTGATTGGCGAGATCCTCGTGGGACCAGCGGATGCCGGTATCCAGCACCGCCACCGCGACATCCGCCGAGCCCTTGCTGACCGGCCAGCATAGCGACGCCCCGATAACATTCGGCCCCCACTGGTCGAGCTTGTAGCTCCACGGGTCGTCATCGGAGTCGCCGTCGAACTCGAACATCGGGTCGTTCGGATAATACGGCGCGCTGGTCGGATAATAAATGATGTTCGGCTCGGCGTAACGTACCTCCGGGCGCGTTTTGAGCTTCTCGACAACCCGCTCCACCGCTTCATCCGAATCGATGTGCAGCTTGTAGAGGACGGCCCACTTGAGCTTGATTTCTTTCATGAGGGACAGGCCGTGCGATTTCGCGACCGGGTAGAGCGCCGATGCGTCAACGCCGTCGTTCAGTACGACGAGAACTTCATTATCCTTATATAATGGATGCCCGCCATATATCGGATGTTCGGCGGATGATGGAAGGCCGTCCGACGCGCCGGGGGCCATGTATTCATACGGATGCAATCCCTTATACGGTACCGAGTTATCCGCAGCCCCGATGCCGAGCGAGTTGTCGGCGTCATCGCCGCGCATCGACGGCGCGATGCTTCCACCGCCGCTGCATCCGCCCATGATGACGATTATCGCGAGAAAGATTGCGAGAGGAAACAGGATACGGCTCATAACAAACTCCCGGCTGGTACTTCTTCGAACCCCTATTATAAGGGTGTCTGCCGTATCCCGCAATCTTTCACATTCCGCGCCTTCCATTTCAACATCGGCTGTTCACTGATCTTAACGGCAAGTTCCTTATTACCGGTAAGCAGCTCCGGAATAATCTCCCCCTCATCAAGAAGCTTGTTCAGGAATTCTCTTTCCCCGTCTGTAAAGGGGAATAAGATGCCGAGCGCGTCGCGAGTTTCCTTGATAATGCGCTCCGCCCAGGCAATAGTATCTCCGGCTTCAGTAGCGAAACCCATTCTCAGCATCGGAAGCAGCTCATTAGCGAGATCCTTGGGATTGAATCTCAGTTGGTCAGCGGAAACAACTCGCCAG
>CAZSPL010000196.1:4899-7557 GCA_964608735.1 uncultured Planctomycetota bacterium
AGTCCTTGCGATTCATGCCGCCATACACGACGAACGCGATTCTGAGTTTGTCGCTTTCCAGCCCCGGCGAAGTCAATAGCGTATGAGCATCAAATAGGTCTCTGGGCGTCCCGCGCGACATCAGGGCGCAGAGCTTCCCTGCCGCCAGCTCATGGATATCAACAACTGGAATACCAGCCGCCGAGTATGAGCCCACCATCCTGGAATCCTGAATTTCAACAGGCCACAATGGAGTCCTGAACATGAAACTCACATCGACTTGAAGGTTCGCTTCCTGCCCAGTTGAGCTATCATAGCGAAGCCGCCACTTGCCTCCCGCATGGTCAGAGGGAACGCGCACTATCGTTAAGCTTTCACGCTCGCATACAGCTCTTATAGCTTTTACTATGTCCGGACGCTCGGCTTCCATAGCCTCTCGACCGGCTTGTCCGATGTAATTTAGATCTATATCCACCGAAAGCCTGGGGACATCTGAACAGAACAGATTAAGGGCTGTGCCGCCTTTTAAAGCCAAACGGTTCCTTAGAAAAGGATGTTCGAAGAATGCTGGAAGAAGGTTCAGGAGTTGGATGACCTTCTCAAGCATTTCGTGACGAAAACCGGTAGCTGCGACCTCAAGAGCCAGTTTTTCCCTTGATATTCTCACAGTACTTCTTCCCACGAGCGCTCTATTATTTCAACCGGAACTACCAGGTTCCATTCCTTCAAGAATCGGTTAGGCTTCTTGCTTAGGCGGTCAAAATAATGAGGGCTTTTGGGTCTATGCTTCTTGAGCGGTTCGAGGTGCTTATCTTCAACCATCAATGACTCACTGTGCTGATCGAGGAAGAATCCCACCTTGGCTACTGTCGAAGAGTTTTCAAGAAGCAGCGAATATTCGACAACCTTGTCTATATTAAAGAACTCCACCATTTCCAGCGAACGCCATATCTCTTCCCAGCTCCCGCCAAGATTAGGTCTATCGAGCATGTCGACAAGTGTCCTTTCAAAAGATGTTATCCTGAGGTTGATGCCGGTTCTTTCCATTACATTCACATCAAAGAACTCGTTGCAGTTCCTCCTGAGCGCTTTGGGGAACAAAACACCCTTGAATCGTACTGATTTGAAATACCATGGAGCAAGCCTTTTCCCTGTTTGAAATGTAAACAGGTTAGTTACCGAATAAGCCTTGCCATAGAACTCAAGGGCAGTGTGATATGCAAGCACGGCATCTTCAGCCAGTTTTGAAGCTATGATATAAGGATCGACAACGATTTCCGCCGGATCCACTCCCCGCGGCACCACTGCATACAGCCCCCGCCGGATCCCCGTGATATGGTTACCGCGAGTGTGTTGCTCCAGAAGCCAGTCCTGTTTTCTCTCATGAATAGGACCAAAGGATTGCAGGTATTTCACGAATTCATCGTGTGTGAAAACGGGGTTCCTGTTGAAGAATTCTCTTACGTCCATTGGCCTCTCACTTGAATTTATTCTTTAATATACAGCATATTATGCTGTATATCAATGCGTATCAGCAAGAATTTCAGGATTTTTGAATTCTTGAATAAATGCATCCATATACAGCACATAAGGCTGCGATAGTATGCATATCGTCAAGTGTGTGGAGACCATTTCGGGCCGGTCGCTATCTCGTACTGGAATTAACAGGTCATGAGCAGTTAAAAACCCGGCATTCGGATGCCGGGTTATGAACGCGATTGGTGGGATGAAGGGGCTACAGAATAATCTTCAGCCCGTCATCATTTTCGGCGGCGTAGAGGAATTCGCCGTCGTAATACATGCCGTCCGGGCCGTCGGTATATACGGTGCCGACGTGGTCCAGGCTGTCGAAATCGGTCCAGTCCACCGTCCACACGGCATCGGGAAATCGCCCGAGGAAGACATACTGCTCATCGCGCACCGCCACGCCGGAGCCGTAGCCGCCGGAGAAATTGAGCGTGCCTTCCCTGAATGCGTTCGGCGGGTCGGTGATGTTCACCACGTAAAGCCGGTGGCTCCACCAGTTGGTGACAAGGGCATAGTTGCCGTACAACGTGAGTTCATATGTGTAGTTATTCAGCGTGAGTGTCTTCACGACGGCCGGGTTTTCGGGGTCGGTCGCGTCGACAACCTTGAATCCCGAGGAAGATGTGGTGCAGTACGCATAGCCGTCGCGCGCGGAAATGCCGTAGATGCCCTGGTTGTAACCGAGGGAGCACTGGCCGAGGAATACCGGCGCGGATGGAATGGACACATCGAGCACCTGCAAATGGCCCGAGTAGTCGCCCACGTAACAGGCGTCGCCGTCGACGAAAACATCCAGCGCGGTGATGCCGGTGTATTGCCCGACGAGCTCCGGTCCTCCGGTGGCATCCGGGTCGATGATGGAAACCCCATCCGCGCTCGCCGCATACACCAGGTCCTGGTCCTCGTAATACTGGATACCGTAACATTCCGTCAGCGGGTATGAATCGACCGCGACCGGGTCGGTGGGGTCGTTGCAGTCGACGATATATACGTCATCGCCGCATGCGAGGTATGCGATTTTATCATGCACCCAGACTTCCCATGCATCGCCGGGAAGGTCGAGTTCGCCGATGATCTCCGGGTTCTCCGGGTCGGCGACGCCGTTGGGGATGCCTTCGAGCCAGACCAGGTTGTCATCCTCGTTCCCGATGG
>CAZSPL010000197.1:0-7537 GCA_964608735.1 uncultured Planctomycetota bacterium
GGCTTATATTATGTATCAGCTGATCACACAACGATAAGCAAAGTCGAGAACCGCTCCGGAGATTGGCATGTAAATGTGAACAGGTTCGTGGAGCCGCCCAATTGCGCCGACTGCCTCATAATCGGCAAGCCCGAAATTCAGCCCGACAACACGCTTAAAGTGAAAGTAACTCTCAGGCATCCGTTTCCCGGACAACCGAAATACACCGGCTTCGATGTCAGGGGAACAATAATCTTTCCGGCAACGAGGTACTGGAAGAGAGAGCCTCGCTGGATATACAGCATCCCCGATGGATGGGTCTTTGACATGTTCGATCCTTTTTACTTCTCACGAGCCGAAGATGGCGGCGGCGAGCTTCTGAATGCAGACGGATTTACCATGTATCTTTTTCCGGGACTTGATTTGTATCCCCATCTACCGATATCGCAGTACTGCAAGGGCAAATACGCATACGGCCCCGATCCCGACAGCACGATCAACGGATTCAAGCTGTTCACGAATGATCCAGAACGACGGATGTTTCTCGTGAATGAATCGATAACCCGGACATACCATATTTCGCCACCGGATGGGGAGTTCTTTTTCGGTTATGTCGTCGATGCCTCGTGGTCACCGCCCAGCACGTTGCCTGTCACGGATCCGGCCGTTGATTTTCCACTCTGGGCCAACTGCGAGGATGGCTATGTGCTCGAGATAGTCCAGAACGCCACGTTTTATACCGGAATTTATGACGGTCTCCAGCCCCCGCTATCAGTGGATAGAGAGATAGTAACTGTAACGATTTTGCATAATATGATCTGCATGCCGATAGAAGGGGGATATGCTGATATTTATCTTTTACTACCGGACCTTGTTGAGGACCCGGAGTATAAGTGGGCTAAAGGTATAGCTGGTGCAGTGTCATACTCAAACATCGCAAATAATATGATTCAGACAACCTTGAAGATAAATCACAGCACCTACGAAGGCGAGCCGGGGGAATATGTCGCGTTATTGATGTCACGCCTGAGCTATGCGGATCCGAACAACCCAACCCCGAAACAGATAAATGCGCCTCCCGTCTTCGGGTTCATCAAGCTCCACGTCGAGGATGGGGACTGGTAGGTGGGTGCGCGCCAATAGGGTGAGTGAATAGAATATCTATCAATAGACCCGGCGATGCCGGGCTTTTTATTTGAATTCGATATTCGACTCATGCACCCATCCGGCGCGGACTACGTCCTTGCGGTAGCGGCGTATGTGATACCATAATACGCCGTCCGTGTCGCGGGTCTTCTTCGTGACGTAAACCCTCTCGCCGATGCTGACATTTTCATATGGAGTAATGGGCGTCGGAAGCGGTATCAGTCCCTTCATCTCCCCGCCCATGCCGAATCCGCCCTGCGCCTCGCCCGACTTCATTCGCCGCATTTCCTTCTGGGCGGATTGCCATTCGTAGAACATCGGGATGTATTCGACTATGTCGTTGTGTATGAAGAAGACATCGCCCTGCACTATTTCGCCGTGCTTCTTGCCGAGGGGCGTATGTGTCCACCAGTAGGGCACCACGAAAGCGAGGATGACGGCGGCGAGTACGATGAGGGCTGCGATGTAGCGCGGGCGGCGCACGTCGTGCTCTTCGAGGTTGTATCCGCAAGCGACGCATTTCTCGGATTCGGCGGGTGTGTCGGCCTTGCATTTGGGGCATACACGGAACGCCGCGCGGAAATCGAGGCCGCATCCGATGCAGAAGCGCTGCGGCTCGTAGTAGCGTTTTCCGCATTTTGGACAATCGAAGTGTTTAGGTTTCTCGGCCACATATTGATTGTATCACACGGGCTCGCGTGTCGTGCGTGTGAAAGCTGAATTCGTGCATCGCGCGGCATATATTTTACATAAGTCGCAGATAAAATTAAATAGGGACAGGCCCCGTAGAGGGCCTGTCCCCATAATAACTGATATCAAGATGGCGCCATGGGGGAGGGGCGGATGTGGCGGATCAGGCCGCGTTCGCCCCAGACGTAGACGGAGAAATTCACCACCTGCCCGTACTGGTCGTGAACCACCTCGTAATGGAAATTCCCTGGCGACGTCTCCGCGTCGAATTCGGTCGAGAGGGTGTCTTTCATTGCTTCGCCGGTGTACGGATTTGCCGGCAGCACCAGCCCGCTTTCGACCATCTCCGCCGTCGATTCGGCAAACTGGAAATGCGATTCCGGGTATGCCAGGATGAACGGCATTATCGTATCGCGTACGCGCTGGAGTGTGAGTTCCTCGTTCGGTGTACGATGTTTTCGGCATCCGGGAATGAAGGCAATCAGGGCCGCCATGACGAGGATTACGGTCGTGGGATATATCTTCCTGGTGTTCACGTCGGTACCTCCTCTTTACTTGTTCATTATATCCGACTCGCACGCGTCCGGTATGTTGCATGCTATCGCGCTCTCGGCTTTTCGCAAATAAAATGAAATAGGGACAGGCCCTGTAGAGGGACAGGCCCCGTAGAGGGCCTGTCCCCATTTCGATGTTTTTCCGATATTGCATATGCGCGGGACCGGTGTTAAATTTGAGCTCACGGTATGGACCGAGGTATGAATGTGAAGCGTATTGCACTACTTGGCGCGACTGGTTCCATCGGCTTGCAGGCGGTGAATGTCATCCGGCGGTACCCCGAACGGTTTAAGGCTACCGCGCTGGCATGCTCATCGAAAGTCGACAACCTGGTCGATATAGTGCGCGAATTGCGCCCCTCGGTTGTCTGCCTTGGCGATGAACGGTCCGCGGCGGGTTTCCGTAAATCGGCCGGCGCTCTCAACAACGGGCTTGAGATAGTGTATGGCGAAGAGGGCCTCGGGAAGGTGGCATCGCATCCCGATGTCGACTGCGTGCTCAACGGGCTGGTTGGATTCGCGGGGCTGTATCCATCGCTGATGGCGCTTGAAGCCGGGAAAACACTTTGCCTCGCGAACAAGGAATCGCTCGTTATGGCGGGACGTCTCGTGATGTCGACCGCGGCGCGCAACGGATGCAACATCATCCCCGTGGACAGCGAGCATTCGGCGATATTCCAGTGCATCGACAGCGTGGGGGATGCGATGTCACACGGGGTGAAGCGGATTATCCTCACCGCGTCGGGCGGGCCGTTTCTCCGAAGGCTGATGGAGACATTCGACGGGATAACGGTCGATGAAGCGCTCAATCATCCGACCTGGGCGATGGGACCGAAAATTACCATCGACAGCGCCACGCTGTTCAACAAGGGGTTCGAGATTATCGAAGCGAGTTTCCTGTTCGGGCTTCCACCGGAAAGCATAGACGCGGTGATACATCCGCAGTCGATAGTGCATTCGCTTGTGGAATTCAACGACGGGTCGATTCTGGCGCAGATGAGCTACCCGACGATGGAGATACCGATACAGTATGCCCTCTCTTACCCCGAGAGGCTTCCCACTGAAATTCGCCCGCTGGACCTGGCATCGGTCGGGGCGTTGAATTTCGAACAACCCGACGATGTGCGGTTCCCATCGATCAACCTCGCGCGCAAGGCGCTTGCCTTGGGCGGCACTGCGCCGGCGGCGCTTAATCTCGCAAATGATGAAGCGGTAAATCTTTTTCTCAATAACAGGATCGGGTTTTCAGGCATCACAGAAGTAGTGGCGCATGTGCTTGAGAGGGTCGATGTAATCGATGATTACACGTATTCCGATATCATCGCCCTCAAAGATAAAGTGGATTTGATAGTACGCGAAAATGCATCTGGATGAAAATACGTTTTTGTAGTAGATTCATGGCAGGAGAGTTCAAGCCGATACTTATTCATGAAAGATGGGGCCGGGCCGAGTTGACCGGGAAAGATATTGCATATAATCCTTAGCACATTAAGTTCCGCTCTATATTGGATAGAAGTCATTGTCGCGTTCGGTATCCTCGTCACCGTGCATGAATTCGGTCATTTTCTCCTGGCCAAGGCATCGGGGATGCGCGTCGATGAGTTCTCCATCGGCTTCGGCAAAGCCATCTTCACGCGCAAGAAGGGGGAGACGCTCTACGCGGTCCGGGCGATTCCGCTTGGGGGATACAACCGCATCTTCGGGATGGAAGTCGAGGAAGAGACTTCCGCGATCGAGGAAAACCTCCCCGAAGAGGAAATGAAACGGGCGTTCAACAGGCAGCCGCTCTACAAGCGCATCGCGGTCGTGCTCGCGGGAAGCCTGATGAACCTGGTGCTCGCGGTGATAATAATTTTCGCCATCCGCATGGCCTGGGGCATCGATATGTACCAGGTCATTTCGGTGAATCCCGGCGGCCCGGCGGACAAGGCGGGGATCCAGGAAGGGGATGTGGTATGGGCGGTACAGGGGGAGCGGGTTGGAAGCATCAATGTGATGATGCTCGTCCAGCAGGCAAGCGCTACTCCCGGCGGGATAAAACTGACCATCGAGCGACAGGGGAATCTCATCCCCATCACACTCAATGCCGTCGGCGTGCGTGATACGGAGCAGGGATATTCCGACCTCGGTTTCGTGTTTTTCAACAACGGCATCGTATCGCGGGTCTATGAAAGTTCCACCGCCGAAAAGCTCGGGCTCAAGCGGGATGATTATATCGAGATGGAGAACGGCAAGCCGCGGGAGCATTATGTCAAGGTTGACGGCGAGTACTACCTTGCGATGAAGATAAAGAGATACGGGAAGAATTTTACGCTCGCGCTTCCGCGGGAACTTGTAATCCGTGATATCAAGCGTTCATACACCGGGCTGGGATTCTCATACAATTCGGACTGGGTTGTTGAAGGGATCAACAATCGAAGCGTACTCGACGGGGCGCTCACACAAGCGGACAAGGAGAAAGTGAAACCGGGCGATATCATTCTCGCCGTGAACGGAACCCCGATGAGCGATTTTATGTTCGGCAAGGATGACCCGTTTGCCATCGAGCCCGGCGAGACGCTTCGCGTGGAATACAGCCGCCCGGATGGAAACAATGGCGTATGGAGCTTCGAAGCCGATGACCCGGTCAGGATGCTCGGAATAGGCTTCCTCCCGAAAATAAAAAATGTGGCATATGATGTCCTGCAAGACGGGCTGGCTTACACGAGCGGGCTTCGCGACGGCGATAAAATTGTCGCCATCGGCTCCGAACCGGTTAAAAGCGGCTTGGATATCCTGCTCACCCTCGCTTTCATCCACGATATCTCCAACCCGGAGGCGCAGTTCAAACTCCTCTATGACCCGCTCGGGGAAGCGGAAATTCCCCGCGAGGAATGGGTGATAGGTGGTTTCGAGAATGTCATTCCCGCCGGGTTGATAGATGAATCAATCACGGATGAAGGTCCCGCCGAAGAGGAGTATCCATCCGGTTATAAGCCGTATTTCTCCCACGTCGAACCGACAGTGAATCTCCTTGTAAACCGCGCGGACGGCAACCACCGGGTGCTGCTTGACATGAGCAAGCAGGATCACGATGCAAACGTGATGGCCAACCTCGGGTTCGCGTTTGCATCCGACAGCCGGCCCGTGGGTTTCTTCGAAGCCTGGAAGAGCGGCTTCGTCGAGATGGGCTACTGGGTTAGCCATATCGTTTATGTCCTCAAGCTTCTTGTCTCGGGCAGCGTACCGATGAAAGAACTCATGGGGCCGGTGGGTATCATAACGCTCACTTACGTGTCCGCGGAGAACGGCCTGAATTCGCTCATGCAGCTTCTTGTGCTTCTTACAGTAAACCTCGCGGTATTCAACCTGCTTCCGCTTCCTGCGCTCGACGGCGGCAGGATCGTTTTCCTGCTGCTCGAAGCCGTCGTACGGCGCCCGGTGGTAAGCGTAAAGGCCGAGAATATTATTCACATCGCCGGATTCCTTGCCCTGATGCTCTTTATCCTTTACATCACGTTCTTCGATGTGATGCGCCTCTTCACCGGCTGGCTGTAACCGGCATCCCCGCAATGCGATTAATTCCGTTTAATTTATATTAGCTTACGGCGCCCGGATAACCGGATACTATTGTGAGTTACGGTCCGGGAGTTTCCCTTGAAACAGCCGGGCGATTGTCTTCTCACAAGGAGGCGGCTTGAGCACACAAACGCGGATAGAATCACCGGCTGCGGAAACGGGTATCACGTTTCTCGAAGTCGTTCTGCAGTCGATAAACGAAGCCATCGACAGGCTGGTGAAGCAGAAGAAGGATGTCGAGCGCAGGCTTGTGGATCTGAAGGCGCAGACGTCGCTCTACGAGGACGAGATAAAGAACGTCCTTACGTCGGGGCAGAAATATCTTGAAGATATCTCCGTTGTTGAAAGCACGGCGGATAACATCGACGGTTTTATGGATGCGCTTAACGATTCATCGCATGATATGACCAGTTTTGTCGACTCGATTTCACGAAGGCGCGCGATGCTGGACAAGAACCGGGAATTCGAAGTCATCATGGAAACCCTCCGCGCGCGCTTGACTGAATCCATCGACGGACTTGAGATGATAAAATCGCTGCTCGTGCAGAAGGGCGAGCAGGCGGGTGACAAGAGGGTGAGGGCTCTCAAGAGCAGCGTCACGCAGGCGGCGCTCGGTTCATCGGCGATAATCCGCTCGCAGGAAATGGAGCGCCACCGGATCGCGAGGGAAATCCACGACGGCCCGGCGCAGGCTATCGCCAATGTTGTACTGCGAATAGATATCGTGAAGAAGATATTCGAGCAGAACCCCGATGCGGTACCCGGGGAGCTTAGCAAGATGAAGGAACTGGCGCAAAACTCGCTGAACGAGATACGCGGTTTCATTTTCGATCTGCGTCCGATGACCCTGCAGGACCTCGGTCTCGCGGCTACCATCAAGCGTGTCATCAACACCATGCATGGCAATCCCGGCACTGATGTCCAGTTCATCGTGGAAGGCGAGGAGCGCGAACTGCATGCGGACTTGAAGCTCGCAATGTTCCGCATCGCCCAGGAAGCGTTGAACAACATGCGCAAATACTCCAAGGCGCAACATTGCTGGGTACACCTGAAATATTTCCCAGACAAGGTCATCCTGCTGGTGGAAGACGACGGGCTGGGATTCGATGAAAGCCAGGTGGAAGATTCTCAACGCAAATACACATCGTTCGGCATACTCGGCATGAAGGAGAGGGCCGACGATATCGGCGCGAGCCTCGAAATTCGCTCCGCGCTCGGAGAGGGAACCAAGGTCACGGTCGTAGTGATCGATGTCGTGAAGGGCATTACGAAAGAAAGATAGCGCCGAACGAAGCACCTCCTCTCTTCTCCCGAACCGCGACCGTGAGCGAGCGGCCAACAGCCCTCCACATAAAGGCTTGTTTCAAAATATTACACCTGTGTCAACCTGCGCTTCCCAGGAGAGAAAGCAAGAACGCCCCGGCAGTGCCAATTACTTCACGCTGGGCAAAGCAAGCTCAGGGAGGATTTTATTATCTTTAACTTCACCTTTACTTCTTGATAACCGGGGTGGGTGGTGATATATTAATAGTGTCTTCAAACAAAAATCTGCGAAGAGGCCCAAGATGGGTGTAAGGAGTGCTTTTTGCCGAAGCCGGGGATATCTCCCG
>CAZSPL010000198.1:0-7516 GCA_964608735.1 uncultured Planctomycetota bacterium
TCCGGATACCAAGACAGCCTACCCCAAAGAGAATATCTTAAATTCATCCAAGATGTAATCAGCGAATGTTACAGGATCCTCATCAAAGGCGGGTCTTTCTTCTGGCAGACCGGATATACTCAGGAAGAGAACGGTTTTATCTATCCGCTCGATCATCTGACATACCGGATATTCCTTGATGCGGGATATAAACTTAAAGACAGGATAATCTGGCGATATTATGGCGGAATGTCTTTCAAGAAAAAATTTACCAATAAGCATGAAACAATCCTTTGGTGGGTTAAACCGGGCGCTGAGACGTTCTTTGATGTTTTCCCGGTTAGAGAGAAATCAAAGGAATACGACCACAGAAACAACCTTTACGGGCGCAATCCAGGCAATGTGTGGGAGGTCGACAGGGTCGCTTATGGTAGTACCGAACAAACTTCTCACATCGCCGTATTCCCTGAAGAAATTTCAGACAGGATAATTCTATCTACTACCAAGAAAGGGGATTTGTGCCTCGATCCATTCTCGGGCAGCGGTACTCTATGCAAGCTCGCGAAGAGCAGGGCGAGAAACTATCTCGGGTTTGAAGTAATCCCCGAGTACTTCGAGGATTCGATGAAGCGATTATCATACCAGCAGGTCGGAGAATTCCTGTCTGTCTTATCATCGATTATCAAGACCAATGCATTCTTGACTACCGGGACTCAGCTCACAACCCGGGATATAAGCAGGAAAATCTCGGACTTAATCCTTAGAGAGAACGGAGATAATTATCGAGGGCTTTTCGGAAAGAACGGATTCTCTGCGCTGCTAAAATTCGAGGATAGCCCCTTGACCCGCAAGGAAAAAATCAAGCTGTGGGAAACCACGGATACTTTTTTCGGGTCAAATAACGATGATCCTATAAGAATTATCGATGAAGGATTTTTAGCGGCTTACAAACTCCATAAGGAATTCAACGGGCCGATGCGTTTTGCGCTTGCCTGGAAATGGCTTGAATACTTCAAGGAACTAATCAAGCACCAGGAAGGCGCTTTAGTTCAAACAATCAGGTCGATTGCGGCGGAAGAAGTCGGCAGCTATTCGGTGGAAGGGAAAAATATCACATTGTTAAATGCTTCACGGAAAATAAAGGATACACCCTTGAAAGCGAAGGAAAAAGCTCACAGCTTGTTCAAATAAAATGCCCTATATCATCCCCTCCCCTTCCTGCTTCTTGAATAATGTCAACTCGTCTTCCTTCGGATACTGCAGCTCGGGCGTAAGCTGCGCGGCGCGGTTGAGGTCCTTCAGGCGTCCGCCCCGGTAATTCTTCTGCGGATTGCGAAGCCGCTTCAGCATCTTGTAGTCGATTTCATACAACACCGCCGTGCCCTCGCGCGCGACTTCCTTCAGCACGTGATTCTCCATAAGCCAGAAATGCCGTATGAACCGCAGGTTGCGTGAATACTCGGCCCTCTCCTCTATCGTCGCGCGCTCGACCCAGTGCCAGTCGCGCCCGGATGCGTCGAGATAAATGTCGAACCCCCCGATGGCCGACAACTGGTAGAGGTCTTCGCGCGTGAAGTACTCCGCGATGCCGTATTTCTTCTCCATCGTCTCGACGATGCCGTCATACGAGAAATAGCGCCCCTCGGCATTCACCGGTATCTCCGCAAGAAAGAAATCCATCCCGATGGCATGCTTCAACTGTCTCGACGAAAAATCGATATACAGATGCGTGAACCCGCTCGCCTGCATCCCGGCGACGATGGCCGATGTGTCCTCCGAATCCCACCTCGGCGCGTCGGGAGCCTCGATGCCGGGAGTACCGATGACCGCGTCGCGCGGCATGTAGTAAACCCTCGGCTCGATGGTAAGCACGCGGCCGTCTTCGGGAACATAGTCGGCCATTTTCCGCATGAATTCATATGTCGGCAGATCGCGACTGATGACGTCATCCTTCGTTATTCGCCCGCCGAAATACGGCATAAGCTCCCACGCGTTCTTCCCCTGAATCGCTATCATGAAGAGCATCGGCCCGATGAGTATCACGGGTATGAGCGTGCGTCGGATGAAGCCCGAGCCTTCCGACGCGGCCGCCATTCCATATGCCGCGAGCACCGCCCATGCCGCCCACAGCGGGAGCAGATATCTCGTATGCCCCGGCGACATCGAGAACGCGAGCCACAAGTTGATAAGCCCGAGCCATATGCCGAGGTGAAATATCGGCTTGAATTTATGCCCGCGACCGAGCACAAGTCCGAGGGGGATGAAGCAAAGGAATGCGGGCGTGATGGCGCGGTACCAGTGGCGCACGAGGTCGAAGTCGAACGTAAGCCTCACCGGGTACAGCGCGAGCTCGACCCACGATTTCTGCATCTCGGGACGAGTGAACGCATCGAGACTCAGCGCGGTGTCGTAACGGCTGTTGAATACCGCCTGCATGAATGGATACACGGGATTGCCGTACAACAGCACATTGCGCGCATACCATCCGCCGCTGACCAGGATCGCCGGGATGAAAAGCGCCAATGTCCACCCGATGAACCGCCCAATTCCTACGCGTTTGAAGAGCAGCGTTATCGGAAATACGATAAGCCAGCTGCATGCCACGAGAAGCCCGTTGTATTTTACCGACAGGGCGAACCCGAGAAATATTCCGGCCGCGAAAAGCGCCCGCACCGGCATCCGCCTGTCATTGCCGTCATTCAATAGTGCCATCGCGATAAGATAAAACGCCCCGAAGCTGAAACACGCGAGAGGAATATCGACATGCGCCGTATAGATGAGGTCAGCCACGAGCGGCATGGTGAAGAAGATAATCGCCCCGGGATTCGCCCACCCGGGCGGGAGAAACATACGCGCGAATCCCGCTATCATGAAAAACAGCGTGACGGCGAACGCGAACACCGTTATGCGCGTCAGCTCGTCGGCAATCCCGAGCAGTGGCGCGAACATCAGCTCGCACAGCGCGGGATAGCCGGAGAACGGCGATGATGTGTCATCGATGAACGCACCGTGGGTCGCGATGAATTTCGCTTTCGGCAGGTGATCGACAAGCTCATCCCACGCGCTTATAGGGCCGCAGGCATTCAGGAAAGCGAGCAGGAAGAGAATCGCGATGAGCAGGCTGAGCAGCGAATGCAGGCTGAATCCCCCTCCCGATTCCCGCCGCCTGGTTTTCCAGTGCTTGTATGCTTCGAGCAGGTCTTCGATACGCCCGTGCCATCTCGCGATAGCGAATACCATCAATACGATGAAGAACG
Organism: uncultured Planctomycetota bacterium; assembly: GCA_964608735.1. Lineage (GTDB taxonomy): Bacteria > JAJVIF01 > JAJVIF01 > JAPKYR01 > CAZSPL01 > CAZSPL01. The sequence goes on from CAZSPL010000198.1 coordinate 3,237, forward strand.
CCTTGCCGAACATCGTCCAGAATCCCGGCATCGCGCTGATGGGAAGGTATATCAATCCCCATATACCCATGCCAAGGGAGATTTCGAGGCCGATGCGTCCGCGTGCCGATGTTATCACCGACGCCCCGAGCCCGAGGGCGCGGAGCGCCGCGCCGCCGATGCAGAGCGATGAGACGCCGAGTACGACGAAATAAACCAGTGAAGAGATGATGATTAGAAAGCCCAAGCCGGTCTGCCTCATCCTCCCATCGAGAATGTTTCAAATCGATGCGCTACCAGGAAAAAATAGAAAGCGGCGTAGAACGCGACGATCCATATGGAAATGATTATCACGGCCCACGTCGGACGTTTGCGCTCACGCTCCGCCCGTACAATCGGCCCTTCAGCTTCATCAGCCTCGTCAATCTGTTCCGGCACGGCAAGCGGTTCGGGATCGGGATCGAATTCAAACCTGAACTCCATCTCCATATACGATTCGGAATCAGCGTCGCCGTCGCCGTTGTTATTATTTTCACCCGGTTCACTCATGACAGCGGATAATCTTACCCCACAGCCATAATGATGTAAACGCAATCATTGACCGGACGATTGCGGGGGCATATAATCGCCGAAGCTCCTTTGTGCGTTTAAGAAGTACTGGAAGTTGATCGAATGTTAAAAATACGCATGATTGGCGGAGCCCGTACGGTCACGGGTTCCTGCTTTATAGTCGAAAGCTCATCCGGAAACGTGATGGTCGACTGCGGCATGTTCCAGGGCCCGGATGAACTCACCGCGCTCAACAGGGAATCGCGGAGTTTTGTCCCGTCCGAGATCGAACGGCTTGTCCTCACGCACGCTCACATCGACCACAGCGGCTTGATACCCCGCCTTTGCAGGCAGGGATTCGAGGGCGCCATCCATTGCCACTATGCTACCGCCGACCTCGCCTCGATAATGCTTCCCGACTCCGGGTACATCCAGGAACGCGAGATCGAGTGGGAAAATCGCGTGCGCGCGCGCCAGGGCCGCAACCTGTTAAAGCCGATGTATACCGCGCGCGATGCCGAGCGATGCCTGAAGCAATTCTCCGGCCTGCCCTACTCCGCGTGGAGCGACATCGGCGGCGGATTCAGGATACGTCTCAACGATGCCGGGCATATTCTCGGAAGCGCCATCGTCGAGCTCGAGGCGCTGGATAACGGCTCGTGGCGCCGCATCGTATTCTCCGGCGACCTCGGCAACATCCACCCATTGATACTCCGCGAGCCTTCGGTCGTCGAGGGCGCCGAATGCGTCCTGTGCGAATCGACATACGGCGCGCGCATTCATGAGCCCGTCGAAGAGAAGAAGCGCATGCTCAAGGAGATAATAAACGACGCCTATCACGATTCCGGCAAGGTCATTATCCCTTCGTTCGCCATTGGACGCACCCAGGAAATCCTGTACCTCCTCGACGAATTGAGGAAAGATAATGCAGTCCCGAAAATTCCCGTTTACATCGACAGCCCGCTCGCAATAAGCGCCACCGAAATATTCCAGCGGCATCCCGAATGCTTCGACGATGTAACCCTTGCGAAAATCAAATCCGGCGACTCGCCGTTCGAGTTCCCCGGGCTGCGTCTTACGAGGGATGTCGAGGACAGCCGGAAGATCAACCTGAACACCAAGCCCGCGGTGGTGATATCGGCGAGCGGCATGTGCGAGGCGGGACGAATCAAACATCATCTGAAACACAACCTCTACAAACCGTCTACGCATGTCGTGTTCGTAGGATTCCAGGCTCTCGGCACGCTCGGACGGCGCATCCGCGACGGCGCGAAAACCGTCAAGATATTCGGCCAGCAGATAGCGGTCAAGGCGAAGATACATTCCATCGGTGCGTTCTCCGCCCATGCCGATCGCGAAGGACTCGCCAACTGGCTCGCCGCGATGAAGATTCGTCCCGAGATCGTGCTGGTGATACACGGGGAAGACAAGCAGGCGATAAGTTTCTCGGAATACGTCCATGAACGGCTCGGCCTGCGAACGCACGTGCCTTCGCGCGGTGATGTGATCGACCTCGATAAAATTTCGGAGCTTGGCGAAGGGCCGTCGCACCTTCCCGAAAAAACAGTCAACCTTATCGAAGAGATGAACATGCTCGGGGAGAAGACATCAGATATGTCGGGACGTCTCGCGCGGTTGCGCGACCTGCTCGAATCCCGGCTAATCGAGGTCGACGCCGCCACCGTGGACAACTTGAGGAACATGTGCAGTTCCCTCGACTCCGAGGCGATCAGCCTGCTGAAAACGCTCGATGAACTCGATGTGAAGGAATAAGCGCTTTTGCGCGAACCCGCATCGCATGCAACATCCCATCGACCCGGCCGTCTATAAATCGGGTGAGAGAAATGATCGGTTTCCTGTTCTGGGCCACAACCACGATCTTCGGATTTATGTGCATCTGGGCTGGTGTGAAGGGGGTTTTCACTTCGCGACGGGAATCATATGACTCTCAGTCGCTTCAGACGAACATCTGGGCATCGATATTGCTTGTCCTTCTCGGCCTGATGCTCATCTCGCGGTTCGTTTATTCGGTCCTTTACCTGTGGCATTATGGATAAGCCATGCGCGATACGATCATCCTTCCGGCATGTACTTCGAAAGGAAATACTCCTCATCCCTCGGAATGAATTCCCTGCCGTCATATGAATAATAGATCCGCGGCCCGCCCTCGGTCCATCCGTGGACATCGAGATACGCCCATGTTATCCGCTGGCCTTCCTTTATCGTGAAGCACCACCGGAGATTGTCGTCGTACCACGACATGTAAATCAGCCCGTCGTCAAGAGTAACGCGCAATTCCTCGTCGATATCGAGAATAAAAAGAAGCGTCCCCCGCTCGAACGAGGGGTGCATGGCTATCATGGTTTCGAAGGCTGCCTTGTCGACCGGTGCCCTCCTGTTAATCGGAAGGATGGTGTCGCCAAGCTGGATGTTCACCACGAAATTGGCGACATAGAGAAGGAGCAAAATGCGGCCGAGCCATCGCCTCAGGCCCCCGCTCTTCAATGACGCCCCGAGTCCCAGCGCGAGCGCCGCGAGGCACGACGAGAAGCCTATCATCGGGAGGTTCAGGTAATAGGCGCTGTTCCGCCCCGGAACCGGAAGCACCGGCGTAAGGCATATGATGAACCACAGGAATCCGAAAATCGCATAACGCCTCTCGTGGGCGTGAAAACCGCTCCAGCGGCGGGTTATCCCGATAATCAGCACGAGAAGGACAACCACGCACGCGGCCCCGGTGATATATCCCGCCGGCGAATGCATGAATCTCGTCACCAGTTCTCTCGGATCTCCGCCGCCGGCGCTGTTGAGGATGGCGTAGATGAAGGCGTTACCGATGAATACTTCCCCGAGGTAGGCGAAGAAATTAATTGTCAGCGTAAGCGGATTCAGCGTACGACCGTAACCATATGACTCCCCTATCCCCGGCTGGTATTGCACGGTGAACCAGAAGATGAGATATCCGGCGAGAAGCAGGAAAAGCGCTATGAACAGCTTCGTACGCGCGCCCCGCGAGGCCGTCCCGCCGGGAAATATAATGTCCGTGAGCAGAACCGCGACGGGGAAAGTGACCGCCGTTTCCTTGCACAGGAGCATCAGGATATACAGCACGCATATCCCTGCACCGCGAAGGACGCCGGGTTTCATGCGCCAGTCGACGAAGGCATTCAGACCCCAGAGATAAAAGAACGCCGTTATCGGCTCGACTCCCGCCGATATCCATGTAAGCGACGTCTGGTGCGCCCCGCACAAGCCATAGAGAGCGGCCGCGAGAAGCGGTACGTCATATCTGTCCGTAAGCCGGTGGAGAAACCTGTAACAAAGAAGGATATTCAGGCAGTGAAGCAGGATAGGCAGAAGGTGATGCGGCACCGGGTTGAAGCCGAACGCCTCGCGCATCAGCCAGAACTTGATGTAGAAGCTCAGCGGCCTGAACCATGCCCTGTTCATCTCCGGGTCGCCCTCAAAAAACGCCTTGAAATCGCTGAACGACGACACGTCGACGTTCATCCCGGCGAAATCGTCCTGGCTGAAAAACGCGCCCGCATGCGGCAATGTGCTCGCCAGCACAATGATGATGGTGAGCGCCAGCCCCCATGCGGCGAAGCCGCGGGCCGCATCGGGCTGCATCGTATAGATTCTTCCGTTGAAGCGCACCAAACCGCCCTAATTATACATTGTCACGCCGGAAACGCGGAAAAATAGCGGCATCCGGTAAAAAAAGGCATCCGCCGGACCGGGCTGCTTTATAT
>CAZSPL010000199.1:0-7425 GCA_964608735.1 uncultured Planctomycetota bacterium
CACGGGTAAGCTCGAAGACTCGCGTACCCGTGGCACCAGGACTCGCGTACCCGTGGCACAATCTCGAGCGTACCCGTAGCACCAGGGGGGAATGAAAGACCACGGGCAGGCTTCAGGCGGAGTGGGAGTATGATGAGAACTGGTATACGCCAGCCCGTGCCACACGGATCCACGAAATGGGATTGATGAATGAGAGAGCGGGAGACGGTTTTATGTATGAGCGTCGAAGACCTGGGCGGAGGAGGTCGTGAATGAGAGTTCGATGATGGGCAGTATCCATTCTTCGGTTTCGATTTTCATCCGCTCAGAGAGGCTTGAGAGCACGAGGTCGTGTTTCGCCCACATTTCATCGGAAACGGTGAAATCGAGCTTACCGAGTGACTGTGCGGCGAAGCGTCGGACGAACCTGTCTTCGTTATCGATGTAATAGAGTAGCGTATCGCAGCTTTCGACGGTGGAAAAATGGCCGAGCCCGTCGAGGCAGTCGAGCGGATGTTCGGGGATATATTCAGTCAGATAATCCACGGCGCGGTCGTCGCCGGTTTCGGGAAGGGCGCACAGGGCACGCCGTACGACCATATCGCGCTGCGACGTGCGGTCGTTGTCGATGATGTACATCAGCGTATCGCACAATTCATCGCCGCGGAAGAGGGTGAAATCGACATCCGGCTGGAGGAGGAGCATGCGTATGTATTCCACATCGGAGGCGGGAATGTCGCCCGCCATGGCCGGTGAAGAGGCGAGCATGAGCAAAAGCGGGATTAATATGAAATAGAGCGGGTTGATGATTTTCGTCGAAGAAGTCATTGTCAATCCTCCATGTCGATGAAGTTATAGGGATAATTCGAATGGAAGTAAGCGGCATTCTCGGCCTGTGAATCTATCGCGGGAGTGTTCATGGCGATGTCGGTATCGCTGATGCTGTAGAAGGAAACGGGTGTGTCGGGGCTGCCGTTGAGGAAATACATCAGGTTGCCCCAGACATTCAAATCCGGATTGCAGTAGACATCGGTAACGCCGCCGCAGAACTGGTGAGACAGGTCGTAGCACGTGTAGCCGGAGTCGAGGAGATATTCATCCTCGAGCATGCCGATTGCATGGCCGAGCTCATGGGTGAGCACTTCGTCGAGTCCGTCATTGTCGTTTGCATCGAAGATGATGGTGGAATTGACGCCGGTGCAATACTGGAACAGGCAGGGAATCATGGCATATGCGCCGCCCTGCCCGACGATGGAGTTGACATAGTAGAGGTTGACGAGGCCGGTCAAGTCGTGGGCGACGGTGTAGAGGTTGTTCGTGTCAGACGGGCTGAAATTGTAATAGAGGTCGGAATCGATGAAGCTTCGCTGGGCGAGCTCGATCCCGAAGCCATACTGGCTCCAGAATGAGTTCGCATAGGCGATATCGGCATCGATCTCGGCATCGGAGATGGAGGGGTCGGTGCCGGCGGAAGTCCGCAGCACCCATGCGTGGATGCCGATAGTCTTGGCGAGTGTCGAGGGGTTCGCCTCGGCGACTTCGATGTTCATCAGCATATATGCCGCCGGTGGTTCATCGGGGGCCGCGGATGTCGATTGCATATAAGTGCCGTTCGAGGAGACGATTTCGACGCCGATTGGATAATCGCCCGCGAACTGGGGATTGCAATATGGAGTCAGGTTCACGGTGTAGTGGGCGTTATCGTCATAGTCCGTGGTCAAAGTGGCTTGAACCACCTGCGAGCCCATGAGGGTTCGTGAATATACATTCACGGCGGAGACTTCGGGCGCGGTAGTGCCGTTGAGCCTTCCCTGCCAGTCGTATACGAGTATATCGATAACGAGATTGCCGTTGTGTTCACCGGATGAGGAATTGTAAGTGAGCGTATTTTCCGTGACGTAACAGAGAACGAACCACGGTTCCCTGCTGTTTGCGTTCGCCGGGAAGTCATCCGGGACTTCAGGCGGCGACGCGGTCGGGGCGGCCCAGGATGCATCGATGGCATAGTTGAAATATGCATCGCCGGGGGGGAACTGGAGTTCGTAGCGCCTCGTATTGGAAGCGCCGTGGAACACCGCCCTTCCAAAGGGGCCGCTTATATCAGTTACGGAAAGCAGTACCGGGTCGATGTCCGGAGTGATGAGGGCGTCAGCGAAGATTTTATACGCGTTTATTTCGGCATCGAGCTGGCCGGAATTCGGTGCCCCGAGTTTGCCGTCGGAATAGCCCATCACGCCGGGGTCGGTGAATTCGACTGGATTCCACCACCGGGTGTAGCCATCGGGATTGAGCAAGCGTGGGTCCTGGTCTCCAGCGGTCCAGAGGCCGTTGGCGATTTCGACAGAGGAGCTTGTGATGAAGATACCGCGGACATCGAAGCCGGGATAGCGCGCCTGCGAAGCGAAGGGATTGTTGAGGGTGACATCGACGGTGATTTGTCCGAGCGACAGGTTGCTTTCGCTCCAGAGGACATGGACATCGATGAGGTTGAGCTGGTCGGCGGTGGGTACGAGGTTGAGATGCATCGCGGCTGCGCGGTTGGGACTCAGCTCGAAGATTTGTTTTTCGAGGTTGGCGTGGCCGGTGAAGTAACCCCAGAGCATGTTTCCCGCGCGGAGGGAATCACCGGATTCAGCGGGGATGTCGGGCGGCTCGGCGATTCGCGGGATCGACGGGATGTCGTTTTGCCCCGAGCATGCGCCGATGAGTCCGACGAGAATGATGAAGCTGGCGAGTACGGCGGCATAGACGTAGATTCGGAAGTAGCGTTGTGAGACCATATCGCTCCCCTCATAAGGGAATTACCCGTCGTTCCCGGCGGAAGATTACGGGCATGATTAATCTCTTTAATAAGGGGTGTAGGATTATGAATCAGATTTAATGAGGGTTGAAGATTTTTATTTTTCGGTATCTGTGAGTATTTGGTCTATCCATCGTTCGAGAACAGGCAATTCAGATTCTATGATATCCCAAATTATCCGGTCGCTAAGCCCGAAATAACGATGGATAAGCACGTCACGAAGTCCTCCGAATCCCTTCCAATCAACTTCAGGATATCGCTCGGTTAAAGAAGCGGGTAGATTCTTAACGGCTTCCCCGATTATCTCAAGGTTTCTTATGATGGCGTCATAAGCCATCTGCTGTTCGAAGCTCGCCCCAGCATCCTTAGAGATGCGCAATAGCTCCTTACTTTGGATGTGGCTTGCAGGATGTCTTCAAGTAGTTGCTTAAAATCCCTCGGCATAGACTACCTCTGAAAGGATAGGATCCCTGAGCCGCGGTTTTATCGTCCCCGTGATAACCAAGTCGACTTTGCGCCCGAATAATCCTTCGAGAAAGAATTTCAAGCCCATATATGATTTAAACGTTTCTTTTTCAAACTCAACGAGGAAATCGAGGTCGCTATTTTCATCGTGTTCGCCTCTCACAACCGAGCCGAAGATGCCGAGACGTGTAACACCATAGGTTTTTATCTTATGCTGGTTTTCACTAATCGATGCAAGGATATCATTTAGATTCATAGCAGCTTGCCTCCACTCGCAATTTGTGTATCACGCGAAGTCAGGGAGTAGTATTTCCCGCCTCCTCAATAAACCCCGCGGCTCTCGAAGTTTTAATGGCGCAGAATTCGCCGCACATGGAGCAGAGGTCGGGGTTGCCGGGTTTGGCGGATTCGCGTATGGCGCGGGCGAGGGTCGGGTCGAGTGATTTGTCGATGTGCGTTTTCCAGTCGAGGCGCGCGCGCGCGCGGCTTATTTCATTGTCCCAGTCGAGGGCGCCCTTGATGCCCTTCCCGATATCGCCGATATGCGCGGCGAGGCGAGTTGTCATGACCCCCTCGCGTACCTGCTCGATCGTCGGGAGGCTGAGGTGTTCGGCCTGTGTGACATAGCACAGATAATCCGCGCCGGCCCACGCGGCGAGCGCGCCGCCGATGGCGGTCGCGATATGGTCGTAGCCGGGGGCGACGTCGGTTGGAAGTGGGCCAAGGACATAAAACGGCGCGCCATCGCAGATTTCCTTTTCGAGCTGCATGTTGTACTGGATTTTGTCGATGGGAACATGCCCGGGGCCTTCGACCATCACCTGTACTCCGCGTTCGCGGGCGCGCCGCACGAGGTCGCCGGATACGATGAGTTCGTGAATCTGCGCCTTGTCGACGGCATCGGCCTGGCATCCGGGGCGAAGCCCGTCGCCGAGGGAGAGGGTGACATCGTATTTTTCGGCGATATCGAGCAGGCGGTCGTAATATTCGTAGAGCGGATTTTCCTTGCGATTTTTATGCATCCATGCGGCGGTGAGTGAGCCGCCACGCGAGACGATACCGAGCATGCGGGGATTGCGTTCGAGGATCTCGACCCCTTCCATGGTGATGCTGGTGTGCACGGTGATGAAATCGACGCCCTGTTCGCACTGGGCCTCGATTACTTCGAACAGGGCTTCGGTGTTGAGGTCGTTGAATTCGCGGCCGGCATCGAATGCTTTCTTGGCGATTTCATAGATGGGGACGGTACCGAAGGGGATGGGTGAGCGTTCGAGGAGTTCGCGCCGGATTTCGGTGAGGTCACCGCCGGTGGAGAGGTCCATGATGGTATCGGTTTTCGCATCGAGCGCGGCATTCAGTTTTTCGATTTCGATGTTGATTGAACAGCAGTCCGGCGATGTGCCGATGTTGGCGTTGACCTTGGTATGGAGTTTCCACCCTATGCCGCATGCGGGGAAGTCGCGCTTGATGTTTTTAGGGACGACGACGCTTCCTTCGCGGATGCCCTGGACGAGGCATTTCTCGCAACAGGCTTCGCGTCCGACGATTTCCTTTATCTCCGGTCTCTCTTTCCCGTTCTGTATGTCTTTAACAAGTGTCATGAAACAACCTTTCTGTGATTTGGCTCATGGCATGATACTACATTTATCGGATTTTCGACTCCATTTCCTGCGCGGACCGCGCATTCGATGCTATCACGTCGCGCAGTATTCCCGGTAGCCCTGTTTATCCCTCGCAGGCGAAATGCGGCCCTCATTCTCCCACCAGTTGTACCACCACAGCGGGTCTTCATAGTCGAACAGCTCGATGCGTTCGAAGATGTGATAGATATTCTTGTCGGAGAACTCCTTGTCTTTTATAAGATAGACCACTCCCATCATGTAATCGGTCAGGTACATGTCGGCCCAGTCGAGGTCTTCCGGCGTGTACGGGCCGTCCTGGAGGAAGCGGACGAAATCGGCGAATTTACCGGTGCTCGACGGGCTGATGTCGATTTCGAAAAGCTGGGTGAGGATGGGACGCATAAGCATGGATGTCCGGTCCTCGACGGTGTTCTGCATCTGCAGACGGGTGCGTATATTTTCCGTTTCGTGCCACAGCGCGAGCAGTGCGATTTCGAGGTCAGTGTCGTTATTATCTTTGGCGATTGTGAGCGCGGCATCGCGGCAGATTTTTACGAGTGTTATCGCTGTGATCTGGTATATAGTGTCGGCGCTGTCGTTTTCGCCGAGAAGGCAGGCTACGGCATTGAGAATGTTGAATGTGCTTTTCCATTCAGCGGGGGGATTTTCAGTGAGCTCCCGGTAGACCTGTCTCAATTCAGGAAAGTTTTCGGCGGTTCTGGAGTAATAGAAGTTCGCGCCGAAGTAATCGCGTTCGATGGCGGTGAAATCGGAAAATATTCCGGTGCCATTCTTGAAATCATCGATAACGCCGATGGCGTAGCTTCGGGGGAACATCACCGGCTGCGAGAAGTTGTCGCATTCGGCGGCGCGTTTGAAGAGGTCGATCGCGAGCTCGGGGTCACCGAGGCGGAATCGCTTGGCGGCTTCGAAGAACGGGTAGTATGCATTGCCCGGGTCGGCGGCTCCAGCCGAGGACAGGCCGTCGGCATAGAAGCGCAGGTATTCAGAAGGAGTGGCATCGTACCGCTCGGTGAATGTGACTTCATCCCAATCGGGCCATGCATCGAGCGCGGCGATCCTTCCGAGGTTCCATAAGTCGGCGGGACGCGCCGGGTCGATTTCAAGGGCCTTCTGGAGCATCAGGGGATTCATGCGAAGATATACATCGTCCTGGATGCTGAAATCGAGCCAGTCGCCTTCGATGATATTCCTCGCAAAGTCGACATCGCGCAGATTGACCTGCGCCAGCAATTCCCAATATTCGGGCAGGTGTCCGAACCGCGGTTCGGCATCTACAAGTTGCGCGAGGAAAGCTGCATTCACATCGGCAGTGACAGCGTCCACCGGGGCGGACGGTTTCACCCAGCCATCGATGAACAGATCGAAGAGTTCATCGACGGTGCCGGTGTCATCGGCCATTGACGGGACGGCTGTGAAGGCGAAAGATATTGAGGCAATCAGGCAAAGAAGGAAGGATATCTTCAATGCTTCAGGAAATTTCATCGGATCCCTCCTCAGATTTGTTATCAGCCCGTTTCTTTTCCTTGTATAAAAACCGGAAGCTTCCAGCGATAAGCAGCGCGCCGATGATGAGAGCGGCGAGTGTGCGCGCGAATACAGGATTGTCGGGCTTCAGGTTGCCGTAGACGACGGCATACATCACGCCGGCGAATCCGACAAAGAAGCAGATATCAGCAATGCGCTTCGGGTTCATTTAATCGAATCCGGCTCCCGGGGAAGAATCGGAGGCGTAGATTTTCTTGGGGATGCGTCCGGCGAGATAGCCGAGACGCCCGGCCTTCACGCCTTTTTTGAATCCCTTCGCCATGAGGAGGGGATCCTGTGCCTTGGCGATGGCGGTGTTGACGAGCACGGCATCGGCACCGGTTTCCATGGCCTGCGCGGCATCGGATGGTACACCGAGCCCGGCATCGACGACGACCGGGACTTTGGCGCGGCTTACGATGATTTTGACACCGGTGAGGTCGATGCATCCATGTCCGGAGCCGATCATGGATGCGAGGGGCATAACGGTGGCGCATCCGATTTCCTCGAGTTTTTTCGCGGCGATGGGGTCGTCGTTGATGTAGGGCAACACGACGAATCCTTCATCGACGAGGATTTTGGCGGCTTCGATGGTGCCCTCCATGTCGGGGAGGAGTGTTTCCTTGTCGGCGAGGACTTCGAGTTTTATCCAGTTGGTGTATCCGCCGGCTTTGCTCATGCGGGCGATGCGGAGGGCATCGTCGATGGAGAACGCGCCGGCGGTATTTGGGAGGAGGGTGTATTTGTCGAGGTCGATGTGTTTGAGGATGTTGTCCTTGTCATCGAAGTCGACACGCCCCATCGCGACGGTGACGATTTGAGCACCGGATGCATCGAGCGCTTTCACCATGGTTTCGTTGTCGGCATACTTCCCGGTGCCGATCATGAGTCGCGATTTGAATTCCTTGCCTGCGATTACGAGTTTGTCATCGTTCATGTGTTCGTCCTTAAGTGTATTTCGCGCGCAGCATCACGGAAATTGAAGCCTGCGGGTTTGCAGGCGTCGGGGGG
>CAZSPL010000200.1:0-7369 GCA_964608735.1 uncultured Planctomycetota bacterium
GCGCTATCGATGCCGCTTTTCATCAAACATTCGCACACTGAAGTGTGCGGTACCCCCAATTGGGACTGGAGGAACAGTGGGGGGCATCTTGTTACATCGGCGATATTGTTCCTCCTCATGCTGCACTGCGTTTCATCGATGACCCCGTGGAACGACTTCCGCCCGACGAAGGACAATATCCGGCTCGGGAATGACTTCGTCGATAAAATCAGGCAGATAGACGGCGATGTGCTTATGCCGTCGATGACATACTACGCGTGGCTCGCGGGCAAGGAGCAGGATTATCTCGGCGTATCGTTGATGGATCTTTTGCACATCAACATGCAGCCGTACCCGCTTATCGAGGATATCGAGGATGGGCGCTTTGCCGCGATCTGCGTTCCATACTATTTCGACGCCGAGGGATACTGGCGCGATGACCTCGCGAAGTACGGCTATTCAGGCCCCGGGGAGATTATCACGTTCCCGACGAGGGAATATAATCTCTGCATCACCGTCGAGGAACCACCGAATAAAGTATATTGGCGGAAGTAATCAAACTCGCAAGACCCGGTTTGCTGAATATCCTGTGCCGCTTGAACGGCCCCACGAGCACGCTGAGACAGAAGATGAAAATTATCACTGCCGCTATCGGCCTTATCCATGGGATGTCCCAGTTCGGAAGCATGCTGGCATAGCCAAGGTGCCGCGGCGGGATGACCAGCAGAAGCCATGCCGCTATCAGCCATTTGCTCCCATATTTCAGATAGAGGAATGTCACCACCGGGAGGAGCATCAGATAGTGATACTCCCAGACATTCGTGTATATCATGAAATAAACAGCCACCCACATGCATATGCATTCGGCGAATTTGTCGTCCCGCGCGCGGATAGTGGCCCAGAGTCCGGCGGCAAGGAAAATGAATATGCTGATGAAATTGTAGACGGGATTTATCTTCTCTGTTTTCCTGTCAATCTTCTTCCAGCCCAGCTTCGCGATGTTCCCCTGCACGCTCACATTTCCGACCGATTGAAGCCCAGCGAACATGAAACCGATACCTTTCGCCGAAAGGTCCTCGCGTCCGGGAATCGGTATGTTGGTGAATATGAATTTCCCGGCGTCGCCCGGATGCATCACGAAATACGGCCCGCACGTGAGCGTGAGCAACAGCACCAGCCATAGGAGCGGCTTCCACGATTTCCAGCGTATGATGGCGGGAAGGCATATCGCCGTGTTTATCTTCCACATCACCGACGCGGTCCACCATCCCCGCACATTTCCGACAGCCCAACCCGACGCCGCGAGTATCATCCCGAGTATCATCGCGGTCTGCATCATGTTGAACTGCCCGAGGAACAGCTCGCAGTAGAACGGCACGAACATGAGGAACATCGCCGCCGTGATATGAATCCGCCGCATACCGCCGAAGTGATACGCGAGCGCCCCCATGCATCCGAGGAACAGAATCTCCGAAAGCAGTATCCAGAGCCGGTATGCCGTCCACGGATTGAACAGGTTGAGCACGACCCCCACCGATGACGCCACCGGCAGATAGCGGAACGGGTAGTAATATGGAATCACCTCGAGATAATCGGAGTTGTCATCCATGCTCGAATAAAGCGTATCCCCCTCGAGCATCTCGTGCCCGGCATAATAGATGGCGTAGAAATCGCACGCCTGGATGAGTTTATTGTTCGTGGTATTGAAGAAATATTCATCCCAGAGGCCGGTATGCACGGAGACCAGCACGCTGATATGCGCGATGACGCCGATATATACGGCCGCCTTCAGCCATTTGTCTTCGGGGCTTCGCCAGTATGCGACGAGATCGCGCAGGAATGAGACAACCATGGTTGCGTACGCTCCCTCTATGAGCTTCCTCATTCCGTCCTGGCTGGCTGGCTGATGTGAATCGTCGAAGTATTTGAGTCTCTATAATCCGTATTCGACTCAAACACGAGACACATATTAGTAACCTGAGGAGGTCACCAGGTCTAAATCGGAGATAAAAAATCCTCCTGTCGGAGCGCGGGATCGGGCTTTCGTTCGGTGTCCCCTCCCTTACGGTCGGGGCTCGGGTTTTTTCTTAAAATGTATTCACGTATGGCACGGACAAGCGGCTGCCAATCACCATGCCTCTGCCAACTCGTATGAAGCTTGCCCGTGCCTTCAATCGCGCATCACGGCTACGCCGTCGCACAAGAGCGCGAATAGATACGCGCTACCCGGTTTTTTCAACTGGCCTAAGATGTCCGTGCTCTGACGCTTGCATCACCGTGAATAGAGGCCCCTCATCGTCTATAATCTACAATTGAATCCAATACCCGCGAGGTGCGAGATGGGACGTCAATACGATGTAAAGGTCAAGACACACGTACAATGCGAGATGCCCGACGGTGTCATGCTTTCGAACGACATATACATCCCCGATGCCCCCGGCCCATTCCCATGCATCTTCGTGCGTACGCCGTACGCCAACAACGCCGAGAAGAAAGTCGCGTATTGCAAAAAATTCGCCTCCGCGGGATACGCCGTGGTAATTCAGGACGTTCGCGGCCGCTATGATTCCGAGGGGGAATGGTACCCGTTTTTCAACGAGCGCGACGACTCCATTGCATCGCAGGCGTGGATAGCCCGGCAGGATTTCTGCGACGGCAACATCGCGCTCTACGGCCGGTCATATGAGGGCTACTGCGTATGGATGGGGACATTCGGGCATCATCCCGCTGTCAAGGCTATCGTACCTGTCGTCGCGCTGCCCGACCCGGTCATCAATGTGCCGTGGCAGAACGGCGCGCCGATGTGGAACATGATCGAGTGGGCGTTCTTCATCCACGGGCGTACGAACCAGAATATCACCGAGCCGAACTGGGAATCGCTCTATAAATTCAAGCCGCTCGATAAAATCGACGAGCAGGCGGGTTTTATCAGCAAGCCGTGGCGCGACTGGATGGCGCATGAAACCCTCGACGACTACTGGAAGCCCGCATGTTATATGCATCGCATGAACGAGCTCGATATCCCCGCGCTGCATATATGCGGGTGGTATGACGACGACGGCCCGAGCACATTCAACAATTACCCCAGCGCGCGACGGCTCGCCGCGAGTCGCGAAGCGCGCGACGGGCAGACTCTCATCATCGGGCCGTGGCCCCACGCGACCAATACGCACACCATCATCGCCGGGGTCGATTTCGGCCCGGAGGAAGTCATAGACCTCGACGGGCTCATCATCAAATGGCTGGACAGGCATATCGGCGCGAAGCCGGAATCATGGGACGGCCAGCCGCGCGCGCGGATTTTCATCATGGCCGAGAACCGCTGGCACGAGTGGGAGGACTGGCCGCATCCGGACGCCGTCGAGAAATCGGTTTTCATCCATTCCGGAGGCAAAGCGAACAGCGTCTACGGCGACGGCTCGATGTCGCTCGAAGCACCCGCGGCGGATGAACGCGCTGATGAATTCACTTACGACCCGGATAACCCGGCGCCGTTCATCTATGATGCGGCGTCGCTGCAGGTCGGCGGCCCGTACGACCAGCGCCCGGTCGAACGGCGCGATGATGTTCTCTGCTACACCACCGAACCGCTTGAAAGCGATATCGTCGTATGCGGGAGGATATTCGCCGAGATATGGATTTCGTCATCGGCGGAGGATACCGACGTCATGTGAAAATTGTGCGACGTGCATCCCAGCGGTCTCTCGCGCCAGGTATGCGGGGGCAATATTCGCGTGGCGCTGAGGGATTCGCTCGAAAAACTCGACCCGCTTCCGCCGGGGGAAGTCGCGAAGCTGAGAATCGACATGTGGGCGACGGGAATCCGCTTCCTGAAAGGGCACCGGATGCGCCTCGAAATATCATCCTCCGCATGCCCGCAACTCGGCACACACACCAACACACTCGAACCGCGCGGAAGCGCCGTGAAGCTCGTCATCGCGCAAAACAAGGTTCATCATGACAAGAGCCACCCATCGCGGCTGATACTGCCGGTGATGAAATAGAATCCGCGTATAGCATTGTACACGAGTAAATATTTGTATCAAGAAATGTGCATCTAAGGAAAATGGGAAGCGCTTTGTATTGAGCTTTCTCCATCCGCAAATAACGGTCACCCGAATCGACATACTGCCTTAGCCGGGGCGGTGTTAATATCAATTTCACGCCGTTCGCCGGGCAATAGGCTTGACATAGTCATCAAGGGAAAAAATCAATCCATTTATTCTCTCTTACGAGAGGAAGGAGGCTAAAAAGATGTCCGTCTGTTGGTTCAGACTGAGCGCGCTCACGGCAATTCTGCTGCTCGGCGTTGTTATCACCGGATGCTCGGACGCATCCACTCCTTTCGAGCCGTTGAATACCGCGGCGCCCGCACTTTCAAATGGCGGGAATCACGATGCAGGGCTCTCGGGCAACAATGTGATGGGGATATACGGGTTTGAGTTTGACGAAGAAGCCGTCGAGCTTATCCCCGTGGCTGAACGTCAGCTCGCGGCGCACTATGATGTGACCGCGTGGGTGATGCCCCCCGGTTGCGGCGGCGTGGGATGCCTTACCTATGTCATCAACTCATGGGATCCGATTAACCGCATACTCGATTTAAACGCAACGATCGAAAACCCGACAAACCTCACGGCATACGACGTTCGCCTGATATTCAGGTTCTTTATCATGAGAAGTCTTTTGAATGTCGATTCCTACACGCCAAACTTCGTCCCCGTGGGCGAGATAAACCCGTTCATCGCATTTTCAAAGGGAAGCGCCGTGCGACAGTTCGGGCCGTCCCCGACCAAGATCACCGAAGCCGTGAAGATTTACTGGCCCCTGGGCGCCGGTGGATTCGTGATCAATATCGTCGAGGGATGCTGGCCCGGGCATTGCCAGGAGCCTTATGAAATCAACGCCATCGGCACGACCGGGCCGATATATCCCGCCGGCAGCACGACGATATCATGCGATGTGCTCGACTGGCAAAGCGATGTGCTCGGGGTGAAGGTGGATACGACTCCTATTACCGGCGGCTGGACGGCGCTGACAAACACAGCCGGGGTCACATGGCAGGCGAATGTCGCCAACAGCGTGGGTGCCCCTGTCGGGGATTATCCGTGCTGGATCAAAGCGACATCGAATCCATCGAGCCCGACGTTCACCGACCTTTATCACAAGGTGATTATCAAAATAAGGATCGGTAAATGGGGCCAGCAGGGGATTTACCAGCTTCCCTCCGGTCCATGCACGACCGATTTCGGCGTGATAGGCGCGACGGGCTCCGCGATTGATTCGAACATCCTCATGGTGGGCGACGACCCGGTGTGGGCCGCTTCACCCTGCGATGCCATCGACAAGTACGGAGCCTACTACGGGCCGAGCGTCATGTACAAGAGCCTGGTCAACCTCGACCCGACCAACAACACCTATCAGCCGTATCCGCCGGAGCGCATCGACGCATCTAACGACGGCGCCGCCGGATGGAACAACATCGACACCGCTCTCATGTACAACCAGCCCGGCTACACCCCGGCAGCCGGAATCCTGAATATGTACATCTACTCGAACATCGACCGCAACACCAACTTCGTGTTCGCATGGCCCAACGACCACAGGCATTTCCGCCCGCCCTCGCCCACGAACAACGATTATTTCCCCATAGATGTGTGCGACGATTTCAAGCGTTTCCAGTACGCGCTGATGGTAGATTTCAATTCGAGCGCCCTTGTGATGGGCTTCGAAAGCGCCCCGGGCGGCAACTATCAGAACAATGACATCATCTATTACGCACCGATACCCACCGGCGCCGGCGGGGGATGCGGCTTCATCGAGCCGGGCTCCGATGTCGGCGGCATCGACGCGTGGCAGATGAATTTCCAGACGTGCCGGCTTTTCATCCTCGAACATGGCGCGGGCTGGGAAGTGGAAGCATTCGACATCCTTAATAACCAGCCCGGATGGGCCTTCGATAATGTCCAGTGGATGTTCTGTAACAAGTTCACCGACGTCGAGCCTATCGACATCGAGCTGCTTCCTTCCAACCCCGGCTTTACACCGAATCCCGGCAGCCCGACGTACTGCGTGCTCGTCGACCTCTGGCCGGGCGGGATTTCGGGGGGCGATGTGTGGTTCTACGATGCGCTGACGGGGGCCTATGTCGGAAGCCTGAGCTTACTCGGCACGGGCCTGACATCTCCGCCGATACTGGGCGCGCCGCAATATATCGACATCGATGACGGCACTTTCGAGATTCACGTTATGCAAGCAGGACCGATTGCACAGGTTTTCAAGTGGCTTTAAAATGTACCGCGATTTGACCATCGACCGCCCGGGAAGAATCCGGGCGGTTTTTAATATACCTTTGATTTGATAATAGATGATAAATGATGACAAGAAATCCAGTAACAAGCAGTAGCTGATAATTTCTGCACACGGGCATTTGCACGACTATAGCGAGCTTCGATATAGTGCATCTAACGATGTAGAGCTATGAGCGGTGGGGAAAAAGGTTGGGCGATGTCAATTCGAAGTGCAAAAATAATTGCGCTGATGGTTTTATTCATCCTATTCCCGGTATTGCACGGATGTTCCGGCGGTGAGTTGCCGACTTCGTCCAACGGCGAGGCGATGCCTGTTTCATCCGTGCAGCGCCCGATTTCAGCAAGTCTGGTTATGGGCCACATAGTGCTGGGGGTGTACGGTTTTGAGTTCGACGAAGAGAGTGTCGAGCTGACGCCGATGACATTCCGCGCGATGCAGGCGCACTACGATGTCACCTCCTGGGTCGCTCCCCCATCCTGCGGCGGAGCCGGATGCCTGGCATACACGATAACCGGCTGGGACCCGGCGGCGCGGGTTCTCACCATCGACGCCACGATACAGAATCCGACCAATCTTACGGCGTATGACGCAAGGCTCATCTTCAGGCACTTCGTTCTGCGCAGGCTTGTCAACGCCGATTCATATACGCCGAACTTCGACCCGGCGGGCGACGCGAACCCGTTTATCGCATTCGGCAAGGATGTTCCAGACCGTGCGTTCGGCCCCGCGCCAGCGGAGCTTGCCGAACAGTTCGTCATCCACTGGCCCGCGGGCGCGGGGGGATTCGTGCTCAACATCGTTGAAGGAAGCTGGCCCGCTCATTGTAAAGAGCCGTACGAGATAAACAACATCGGTACGAGCGGGCATCTTCACCAGTTGACTACCTCGAGCATTGATATCTCATGCGATGTGCTCGACTGGCAGGACGATGTCGATTACGTGACCGTCGATACGACACCGATTACCGGCGGCGTGACGAATCTCACCAACACTTCCGGCGATACATGGAAGGCCACCATTGTCAACAGCATGTCCGCTCCTCGCGGTGACTATGAATGCTGGATTCACGCCCACTCCCCCG
>CAZSPL010000201.1:0-7235 GCA_964608735.1 uncultured Planctomycetota bacterium
TTTGAGCGAACGACGGGCCTTACCGAGAAGCGCATGTTCTACTGCCCGGGATGCACGCACGGAGTCGCGCACCGGCTCTGGGCCGAAGCGATGGCCGAGAGTGGCACGAGGGAACGGGCCGTGGGAGTTTTCCCGGTCGGATGCGCGGTGTTTGCATATTATTATTTCAACGTGGATGGCATCGGCGCGGCGCACGGGCGTGCCCCGGCGACGGCGACCGGCGTGAAGCGCGTTTCGCCGGGGATGCTGGTGTTCACATACCAGGGGGACGGCGACCTCGCGGCTATCGGTACGGCGGAGCTCGTGCATTCGGCCACGCGCGGCGAGAAGATTTGCATTGTATTCATCAATAACACCATCTACGGCATGACCGGCGGACAGATGGCGCCGACGACGCTTCCGGGCGAACGCACCACCACGACGCAGCTCGGGCGCGATGTCGAGACGGCGGGGTACCCGGTAAGGGTATGCGAGCTGATTCAGAGCCTCGACGGCGTAGCTTATCTTGAGCGCGTCGCGCTCGATTCCGCAAAGGGCGCTATCAAATGCAAGGCGGCATTCAAGAAAGCGATCGAGACACAGGAGCGGGGCCTGGGATTCAGCCTTATCGAAGTGCTGTCGACATGCCCGACCAACTGGGGTTTGACGCCGGTGAAGGCGATGGAGTGGATGCGCAAGGAAGTCATCCCGTATTACCCGCCCGGTGTTTTCGTAGACAAATTGACACCAGTCCTGAAAGCAGAAAAGGAAAAGAAGGATTAGACCATGTATGCTGAATATATATTCGCAGGATTCGGCGGCCAGGGAGTTTTAACGCTCGGCAAGCTGCTGGCATTCGCCGCGATGAACGACGGGAAGAAAGTTGCGTGGATACCGTCGTACGGACCGGAGATGCGCGGCGGTACCGCCAACTGCGCGGTGGTTGTCGCGGATGACGAGGTCGGCAGCCCGATACCGGTGTCGCCGGATTTCGTCGTCGCGATGAACCTACCGTCGATGGATAAATTCGAGCCGCTCATCAAGCCGGGCGGAGTCCTGGTTTACAACAAGTCGCAGATACCGAGAGAGCCGGAACGCAAAGACATCACGACGATAGGTATCTATGCCGACCGGGAAGCGGATGAGATCGGCTCGAACCAGGTTGCCGCCGTAATCGCGCTGGGAGCTCTCATCGCGAAGAGCGGGACCGTGCCTCTTGATACGCTTAAGGGGGCATTCAAGGATGTCATTCCCCAGCGGCATCACAAACTCATCCCGATGAACGAGGCGGCGCTGGACAAGGGCGCTTCACATGCCGGCGATGTATAGCGTGCAGTTGTAGCGCAGGCATCCTGCCTGCATCTTCTTAGGCTTACCCTCGGAATTGCAGGCAGGATGCCTGCGGTACAACCAGAGGAATTGATAATTCGGCTTTTTGAAGAAGTGACACTCGGAGCAATTCTTTGCAATGAGGATTTTTGCCCCGATTTGTGGGATTTTCGTGCAGTACCTTATTGGCTGAAAGAAGCAATTTTGTTAGAATGTTACATGTTTCACATTGCCCCCGCGAGGGGGCTAAGTGTTCGAAAACATCCACTGCCGTTGTGGATGGGAGGTTTCATTGGGTTATAAGATTCTATACCACGAGAATTTGACGCCCGTCACGCACAGGATTATCGTCGAAGCGCCCCAGATAGGGCCAAAGGCCAAGCCGGGGCAGTTTGTCATCGTGCGCGTAAGCCAGACGGGTGAGCGGGTGCCCTTCACCATATCGCATCCCGACCCCGAAAAGGGCACCGTCGAGCTGATTTTCCAGGAAGTGGGGAAGACATCGAAGCTCCTCGGAACCCTGCGCGAAGGCGACGAGGTGGACGATATCGTCGGGCCGCTCGGGCAGGCGACCGAGATAGAGAATTTCGGCCACGCGGTGAGCGTCGGCGGCGGGTACGGCAACGCGGTGCTTCTTCCCATCACCCGCGGATTGAAGGCCGCCGGTAACAAGGTGACCACGATAATCGGCGCGCGGAGCAAGGACCTGGTCATCCTCGAAGATGACCTCCGCGCT
The DNA here is from genome assembly GCA_964608735.1 of uncultured Planctomycetota bacterium. Taxonomy (GTDB): domain Bacteria; phylum JAJVIF01; class JAJVIF01; order JAPKYR01; family CAZSPL01; genus CAZSPL01. The sequence goes on from CAZSPL010000201.1 coordinate 2,045, forward strand.
TGCAGCGACACGCTGATAATCTGCACGGACGACGGTTCATACGGCGTGCATGGATTCGTGACGGTCGAGCTGAAGAAACTGCTGGACAGCGGCGAGAAGATCGACTTCGTGCTGGCGATAGGCCCGCTTCCGATGATGGAAGCGGTCAGCAAAATGACCGAGCCGTTCGGCGTCAAGACGATCGTAAGCCTGAACCCGATAATGGTGGACGGCACCGGTATGTGCGGCGCGTGCAGGGTTGAAGTCAGGGGCGAGACGAAATTCGCATGCGTGGACGGCCCGGAGTTTGACGGCCACGGCGTGAATTACCAGATTTTACGCGACCGCCTCGCCGCGTACCGGAAGATGGAGCAGCTTTCCGATGAGATGTACGAGAAAGAGCGCGCGAAGTTAAAGGAGGAGTGCGGATGCCGGAAAGAGTCCCAAGGATAGCCATGCCGCTGCAGGATCCGCAGGAGCGGATCCATAACTATTACGAAGTAGCGCTTGGTTACACCGAAGAGATGGCCGTCACCGAAGCGAGCCGCTGCCTTATGTGCAAGAAACCCCTTTGCGTACAGGGCTGCCCGGTGGAAATAGATATCCCGAATTTTATCAGCAAGATACAGGAGAAGGATTTCCGCGGCGCATATAACGCGATAAAGGAAGATAATGCGCTCCCGGCGATATGCGGGCGGGTATGTCCGCAGGAGAGCCAGTGCGAGAAGTTCTGCGTGCTGGGCAAGAAGTTCGAGCCGGTGGCGATAGGACGCCTGGAGCGATACGTGGCGGACCTTGCATTGCTGCAGGATGATTACAAGCCCTGCGGTGAGAACTGCGTAACGCGCAAGGAGAAGGTCGCGATCGTCGGCTCCGGCCCGTCGGGACTTACCGTTGCCGGGGACCTCGTCAAAAAGGGCTACGGCGTCACCATATTCGAGGCGTTCCATATTTTCGGCGGCGTGCTTGTGTATGGCATCCCGGAGTTTCGTCTCCCGAATAAAATTGTCGAAGCGGAAATAAGCTACCTCGAAACCCTCGGAGTGGAGCTGGTGAAGAATTTCGTCGTCGGGAAATCGGCGACGCTCGAGGATCTATTTAACAAGGGTTACAACGCGGCGTTCCTCGGCACCGGCGCGGGGCTGCCATCGTTCCTGCGGATTCCCGGCGAGAACGCGAACGGGATATTTTCATCGAATGAATTCCTCACCCGCAACAACCTTATGGCGGGTTATAGATTTCCGGAGTATGACACGCCGATTTACTGCGGCAAGCGTGTCGCGGTATTCGGCGGCGGCAACACGGCGATGGACTCGGTGCGTTCGAGCCTGAGGCTCGGCGCCGACCGCGCGATGATACTCTACCGGCGCTCGGAGCAGGAGCTTCCCGCGCGCGAGGAGGAATATCACAACGCGCAGGAGGAGGGGGTGGAGTTTCATTTCCTCGTCGCGCCGCTGGAATTCGGCGTCGATGACAAGGGCTGGGTCAAATCGGTGAAGCTTCAGCGCATGGAGCTCGGCGAGCCGGATGACAGCGGACGCCGGAGGCCGGTTCCCATCGAGGGGGATATTTACGAGGAAGAGATCGACACGGCGGTCATCGCGATAGGCACGCGCCCGAACCCGCTGCTGCTCCGGGTCACGCCGCAGCTCGAAACGACGCGGTGGGGTACCGTGGTAGTCGATGAGGCGACGATGGCGACGCATATGCCGGGCGTTTACGCGGGCGGGGATATCGTGACAGGCGGCGCGACGGTTATCAGCGCGATGGGGGCCGGGAAGGTCGCGGCTCGCGCGATAGACGCGTATATCGAATCGAAGGCGTAGAGCCATTAATACTTGCTGAACAGGCCCGCCGCGAGCGGGCTTTTTTTCGCGCCGAAATCAACCAGGGCGGCACGAAAAAAAAATTTTTGCTTGACGTATTGCCCAAACGCGATTGATGTGCTAACATTTAATTCAACCCCTACCCCTTACATTCCTTCAAAGGCTGCAGCGCAAGCTGCAGCCTTGCTGTTCATGCAAGGCATCCCGCATCCCGCTACAGGCGCGTTTCCCGGCGTCAGCCCCTGAACGACCATTATCCCCGCGGCGGGTCGTCGCCATGGAAACAAATTGAAGGCAGGGCGAAAAAAAAGCAAAGCCTTGCTTTGCTTGTTACGTTAATCGGTCTCTACATCTTTCAGCCCTAATTCCCAGAATCCATCAAGGCTGCAAATCTAACAGAGAAAATATAGAATGTTTTTGCACTAAAGTCAAGATTTTTCTTAAAATATGGTAAAATATAATCGTGGAGAAGGATAAAGAAAAGGGATATTTTACGACGACCGAGCTGGCGGAATTATTGCGGGTGTCCCGGGCGTCCCTGTATGACTACATCAAGGCGGGAAGGCTGAAGGGCGTCAGGCTCGGACGGCGGCGCTTATTCAGCCGCGAGGAAGTGACGGCATTCCTCGGCGAAGCCCCGCCCGAAAAGGCAGGCAAGCCTGAAGTAGAATTCACGCCTGAGTTGAAAGACGCCAGGAATAAGTTGAAGGAATGTGAGAACCTGCTCGTACATCTTAAAGGGAACGAAATTATTCTGATTATAAAACACGTCAAGGAGACCTTTAATCGCGCGGGCGACATCGAGGGTCTCACAATGGCGACATTCTTTGAAGGTTATGCGCTTCTCTTTGAAGGCAAGCCGTCAAGGGCGAGGCAGAGGTTCAATGAGGCGCTGGATAAAGTATCCCGGTTGGGAAATCCCGAACTCGAAGGACGTATCCTGGCAGGCATTGCCGCCATCGAAAGCCTGAAGGGCAATTTCGAAAAAGCCGTTGATATCAACCACCGGGTATTAAAGTGCCTCCGGGATGCCGACTCGAGAGCCAAGATTGCCATTGTTCACACGAACATGGGGAAGCTCTACGCCCAGATGAACCGGCACCAGGAGGCTCTGTTCCAGTATCGGCAAGCTCTCGAGATGGCCGGAGGGATAAAGGTACAGCCACATTTTGAGCCGACGACGCTGCTTTCTATTTCCGATATCTATTCATCGATAGGCGAGCATCAACTCTCGTTTGGCTATGCGAAGAAAGCGTACCAGCTATGCCTTAAACGCAAGCTTGATGAGATGCGCGTTAGCGCTCTCAATTACCTGGGCCGGTCGATGACGAACATCGGCGACAAACAGGCGGCAGCCGACTATTTCCGGCGCTCGTATGAGGAGTGGAGCCGGTTAAACCCCGCCGCGAAGGATAGCTTAGTCTCGATGGCGATAAACAGCCTTCTCGCGCTTGAGGATTACAAGGGCGCAATGGAGCATCTCCGAACGAGGGAAAAGCTCCTTCGGGAAATGGACCGCGAAACCCCTGCTATAGCCGGGCTCTACTTCAACTATGCAAAGTGCAACCTTGGGCTCAAACGGTACAAGAAAGCTGCTGAGTACATCGAGATGGGCTTGAGTAAACAGATAGAACTCGGTCAACTCGCGAACCTGAGAACTCACCGGCGCTATGCCGGGAGGATATACGCGGCATCCGGAGACTATCGACGGGCCAATGAATTTTTCCGCGGCTCTCTCTTCAGCCTGAATGCCGACATCGACAGGTCTGTCGCCGATGGGCTTCCGGCCTACCAGGAGCACCTGGTAGAGGACACACTCGACGATTTCGCCGGGTCCATCTTCCTTGACACCAATGATAAAGCGGCGTTCAAGGACATTACCCTCCTTGTTTCCGAGAGCGCGAACCGGGTTATCAATGAGAATAGCCTCTATCCCGATCCCATAAAGGGGAGGTTTGTCGCGCGCAAGTTTGCACGGGCGGCATCGGCGATTGTCGAATTCCATCGCAAGGCTTACCACATCGCTCCCGGGAAGCTGATGCCGTCGCAAGTAAAACACCTCGGCAACAGGATTTCGAGGCTGAAGGCGACAAAGGCAAAACTTTCAACGGAGGTTGCAAGGAAAAACCCGCTCTACCTTCCGTTACAGGGGGAAGACGGGCCGTCGGTCGACGAGATCAGGGGATTATTAAAATCAAGCGGGATCCCTCGCGGTACAGCGGTTCTGTTCATATATGTAGCCGAAAAAAAGGGCCAGGGATTCCTGCTGAATAGCAGCGGAATCGCGCACAGGAAGGAAATCGACATGGGTAAAGCTGAGGCCCGGGAATACATGGACGACTTCAGAGCCATGTGTGCCACCGTGGGCACGCTGATTCGCGCCGGTTCACCCCCGCCGATCGATGAACAGCGCCAGGTAAAAAGCATTCTTAAGATACTCTACGACCGTTTGTTCTCACCCTTCGCGGGGGCGTTGGACCCTGATAAACCGTTGCTTGTGCTGACCGATCCGCTGCTGAATTTTTTGCCGTTCGAAGCGCTGTTTGACGGGCGCAGGCACCTTTGCGAGTACATGCAGATACTAAGGGTTCTATCTCCCTCGTTCCTGAGAGCTTTCAACCTGCCTGGGCGACCCAGATCCGCCGGGAAGCATAAAATATTCGATGTTAATTCGATGACCGGTGAAAATGGCTCGAAAGGCATGTCGTATACCGAAGGCTTTTCTTCACGCCGGCTGAAACAACTGCACGGGAGCGCGGCCACCATTGAAGCGATCAGACCGAATATCGGGAAATACTCCGCTTTCCTCTATACCGGGAATTATTTCTACCAGGAGAATAACCCGGAGCAGGCCAGTCTGAGCATGGCATCCGGACCCGGCTTGACCGCAAATGAGTTTTTCAGCCAGCGCTACGACCTGTCCGGAACACGGATGGTGATTCTCAACACCGGCGGGATTTCCCGCGAGGAGTTTCAATCACGAAGCCGGTTCCTGCCGATCCAGCGTGCATTCCTCACCGCCGGGGCAAATTCCGTGACCTCGTTCCTGTGGCGGATGGATGAGGGCAGCCTGTCGAACCTGATCCGCCCGATGCTCGGTAAGTTTATCAACGACGGCATTCCCCCCCCGGAGGCGGCAAGGCAAGTCCGGAGAGAGCTGATCGGCAACCCGGTTACATCGCATCCGTATTTCTGGGCGGGCCTGCTGAATTTTAACCTGGCCCTATAGGCGAGGCATTGTGCATGGTATGATTAAAGAACGATTAAAGGCGAATTTGGCGGATATGTTCACTGGTCGAAATATCGTACGGCAAGCAGGCGAGCCAGTCTCGACGCATATCGAGCAATCGGCGGCGTTTACCGATTCGTTTTATGATATTACGGAG
>CAZSPL010000202.1:0-7179 GCA_964608735.1 uncultured Planctomycetota bacterium
TGGAAGCGAAAGACCCGTTTGACAGTTTAATAAGACGCCTGAGCGAAGCGGACGAGCGGGAATTCCAGGAGCGGTCCGTCGATAAGCCGCCCGTATGCCGCCAGTGTCACGGCGAGTTGATCGTCGAGGGCAGGTTCTGCCCATATTGCGGTGAGAAGCGTCTCGAGGATGAAGACTTCGATTTCTTCCTGCAGGACGCGCCGAGTATCACGAAGCGGCTGTTCCAGGTTTCACTTCTCGAACTTGAAGCGGACGCGACCTACGAGGAAATGCATTTCACGCGGGTATACCTGCGCATAAAGAACCTCAGCCGCAAGCGATTGAATCTCAGCCTGACATATGCCGACAGCGTTATCATCGATAACACCGGGCGCCAGTATTCATCGCTGCTGAAAGAAGACATCCCCGAAGGATGGGATCTCGAGCTGTTCGACAACTGGTTCTTCATCTACCCCGGCGCGCATCGAGAGGGCAACCTGCTGTTCCGCGCGGTGCACAATCCCATACGGAATGTCATCATGTCGGCCACGCCGCAGGATAACGAAGAGGAGCTTTTCATCTTCAGGATGGATAACAAGTAACGCATAGACGAGTCTTTACGAAACTTCAGCCGCCCCGGGGCGGCTTTTTTTTCGCTATCAACAGTTTATGCGGTGTAGTCGATTGCGCTTCCGAGCACCGGGACCGATGCCGAAAGGTCGTTGAAATGGCTGTTGGGGCTTACGCGGTTTGCGACCGCGAGAAGGGTTGTGAGCAGGTCGATGTTCTGATGTATCGACCCCATCATGACTTCGTTCAGATGCGCCAGCCCGGCCTGCATGCGCATGATGTCGAGTTCGTTGAGCTTCCGGTTAATCTGCTCGATCTCTTCTTCTTCCCCGCGCAGGCGGCTGCGGAAATCGACCGGCTCGAATTCGATCTTCAATGACTGGCTATCGTCTTCGGTTTTTAGACCAAGTCCGACGAAGTCAACCTCTTCAATGGCGCCGGGCATCACGCCGATGGTATTGTCTTCATCGGCATTTCCGGCTTCATCGGCGGAGTTATCGTCCGGCTCATCAACCGGTGCCGGATTTGTTGATGGGAACTCGATTCCCTTGAACTCGACATAATCACCGGCGGGGTCGCTTGCGGGATTAGCCTCCATCGCCCTTGCCGAATCGATACGGTTTTGTAGCGCCGAGAGCCTGCTGAGAAGCTGCAACTGCTCGGCCTCGATGGATTCCGTGAGTTCGCTCGATTCGGTGGGCGCTTCGACCGGGGTTGGGGAAGATTCATCTGCAGCCGGCGGCTTATAAATGGTTTCAGGGGATTCAGGGCTCGGCATCGGCACGGAGACAACTTCGGTCAGCCCCGCGTGTAACGTTGTGAACAAGCCCTCTACACCGGGCGTGAACGAGATGGACTGGTAAACGACCATCCGTCCCGCCATGAACGCTTCACGGCGGAACTGGTTGAGGTTCCCGCGTTCCTGGGCGCTTACGGCGGCGACCGAATCGGACGCCCGGGCATCTCGAAGCAGCCCTGGCTCTCCAGGGTCGAGCTGGTATCGCAATAGTGGATCATTCAGCCGAAATTGAGCAAGCTGAAATGCCGCGCGGCTGACATCCATGTCACTCATCGCCTCCGTGCATACAAAATTATATCACATGAAACTTCCACCCGGTGAACACGGGGACTCAAATTTTTTTGTGCAATTTTCGTTCCGTGATTTAATGCGGGGCATCAGCCCCCCCGGCGGCGAAACGTCCTATTTCATCCTTAATGTGGTTGATAAGGCTTTGAGGACGCCTAAGAATGTGATACATTAAAATAACTTCACAGGAGGCCGCCAATGGAGAAACTCAAACACAACCCGCTGAGAATATTCCAGGAAGAAGCGAGCCCCTTCGCGCTCTGGGTACGCAGGCACATTCTCGAAGATTTCACGCCGCAGGATGAGAAACTTAAAGCCAAGTTGTCCAAGGAACTCCTCGACAAACAGGCCGCCAACGGTTCATACAACAACCGCGTGGCCGATACCGTCGATGCCCTGTTCAAGATGGTGCTGCTGAGGGGTCCGAGGGATCCCGGGCGGAGGGCCGTAGACTGGCTAATGGAAATCCCGTGGGAAACAATTTCGGGACTCTATGGATGTTCGTTGTTCAACCGGATGACGCACGACGATATCAACGATTTCAAGAACCGCCGCGACCTGATATTCAATTCAGGATGTAGCGCTTTCATCAACACCGGCGCGGTGATACATTTCGCGGGCTATTTCGGCACCTCGAATCCCAAGGCTGTCGATGGCGCCGTCTATTGCCTCGCGAAAGTCGCCAAGGCGCGCAAAGGGCTTTTCTGCAGCCCGTTCTGTTCCGACAACATCCTGCGCGGTTTCGCGAAACACCCGTTCACCAAGGACGGCGTGACCGTCAAGAAATGCGTAAAGGCGATGGAAGCCCTCCTGCTCGAAGACGGCGGCTGGAAGAACTGCCAGTTCCCGTATCATACTTTCAATGTTATAGCCCAGTCCCACAGCAAGAGCGCCAAACACCAGATAAAGCAGACGCTTTCGAAGATAGTCAACTCGCAGAACGCCGACGGCACCTGGGGCAAGGAAGACTATAAACATATGGCGACCTTTATGGTGGTTGATGCTTTGAGGGAACAGGATCTTCTGTTTGACTTGTTACCGGAAGATTAAGCATAATGTGTTGATGGCTGAGAGCCGTTGATAAACGGCTTTTTTATTTTTAAACGGTCAAAGATTTAAGAGTGAATGCGGCGATTCAAGGAACAGGCTAAGGTATTCGAGCTTTACTCGCACCTCCCATGGTACAGCCGTTTACGCAAATTCGTTGTAGCTGTCCTTGACGCTTATCACCTTCATCTCCCCGAGAGCCTTGTTACCAACGTGCTTGCGGTAGTGGTTGGGATTATAACGGGATATGGCGCTGTCTTTTTCCGCTGGCTGATATCGTACTGGACGAACGATACCGCCCCCCGGGTCGCGGACATTTTCGGCTTCCTCGGCATGGGGGCGTTGATATTGGTGCCGGTCATCGGCATGACGGTTGTCGGCATACTCGTTCACTATTTCGCTCCCGAGGCGAGGGGGCATGGCGTACCCGAGGTGATGGAAGCGGTAGCCATGAAGGGGGGGCGCATCCGCGGGCGGGTGGCTGTAATTAAATCTCTTGCAAGTTCCATCTGCATCGGGTTCGGAGGCTCGGTGGGGCGGGAAGGCCCCATCGTGCAGATCGGCGCCGCGGTCGGCTCGTCGATCTCCCAGTTCCTCAAGATGTCCGCCGAGCGCCGAAGATGGCTTACAGCCTGCGGCGCGGGGGCCGGCATAGCGGCAACGTTCAATGCTCCCATCGCAGGGGTCGTTTTCGCGATGGAGGTCATACTGCACGGGAGCACTATCAGGAGCTTTACATCGATAGTACTCGCCACGGTTGCCGGTTCGGTGATAGGCCGTATCTATTTCGGGAATCATGCCGCGTTCATAGTGCCGGCTTACAAGATCGTCAATATCGACGAGTACTTATTCTACCTGGCGCTGGGCGTGCTTTCCGCACTTGTCGGCGTAGCTTATTCGCGGCTTGTATATTTGTGTGAGGATGGCTTTACACTACTCAAGATTCATCCGGTGTTAAAGGCGAGTATCGGCGGCTTGCTGATAGGGTTGATTATCATATTCTACCCGCAGGTCAAGGGCGTGGGTTATGACACCATCACGCAGATTCTTAATGGCGACGTCGTCATCAATATAATGGTCATCCTCTTTGTGGCCAAGATGTTGGCAACCGCCATCACGCTTGGCTCGGGCGGTTCCGGCGGGATATTCGCACCATCGTTGTTCATCGGCTCCTGCCTTGGAGGCACTTACGGGGCGTTGCTTCACGAACACTATCCCGACATCACGGGGGGCCAGGGAGCATATGCCATGGTTGGAATGGCGGCCGTATTCACCGCCGCCGCGCGCGCCCCGCTTACCGCGATAATGATACTCTTCGAGTTAACCGGGAACTATGAAATCATCCTCCCCGTAATGACTGCCGCGGTTACAGCCACCATCGTCGCAAATCATTTCCAGCAGGAATCCATCTACACGTTCAAGCTGGTACGCAGAGGCGTGCGGCTTCGCTGGGGGACCGATACGGACCTCCTGGAAACGATCAAGGTGCGCGATGTCATGCACACCAATATCGACTCGCTCCATGTGGGCGACACCAAGAAAGACTTCTACAACAGGTTCATCGAGAAACAGCACCAGGGATTCCCGATCCTCGATGAGCACGGCCTGCTGTACGGAATCGTAACTTTCAACGACTTCTGTACCGCGGCGAATCTGCCCGACAGCACTCCCGTCCAGAAATTCTGCACGAGGAACCTGGTAACCGTTTTTCCGACGGATGACCTCAGCCTGTCGCAGAGAAAGATGGGCATACGTGATATCGGCAGGCTGGTCGTTGTCGACGAGGACGACCCCCGCAGGATGGTGGGTATCATTACCCGCAGTGATATCATCGTAGCATATGAGCAGGCGCGGAGGCGCAAGAAGTCCGACGGCCTCATGGCCGGTGGAATAGATACGGGATAATTTACGAAGCCGACCTTCGCTGTCTTTTTAATTACCCAGGAATTTCTCCACGATCCTAACGAGAACTTCGACACCCGTGACGAAGGCGTCCTCGTCGAGGCGGAATTTCGGATGATGATGCGGCCAGACAGCGCCTTTTTCCTTGTTGCCCGCTCCGAGGAAGATGAACGCCCCTGGTACTTTTTCGAGGAAGTACGCGAAATCCTCGCCGCCCATCGACGGGTTGGGCGAAACGATTTTCTTCCGCGGGATGATCGTGGCGATGACTTCGCGCGCGAACGCCGCCATCTTCGGGTCGTTCGATGTCGAGGGCAGCAGCCTCGTGTAATCGAGCACCGCATTGCCCCCCATGCCTTTCGCGATTCCCTCGGCGATTTTCTTCATATCGCGCGGGATGCTTCGCCGGTCTTCATCGAGGAAAGTCCGGACCGTGCCTTCGTAGAGGACGCTTTCGGGGATGATGTTGTTCGCGGTGCCGCCGTGTACCGAACAGATTGACATCACGGCGCTGTGATAGGGGTCGACTTGCCTGCTGACGATCGTATGCAACGCGGATACCACTTGCGAGCCGATGAGTATCGGGTCGACCGATAAATGCGGCATGGCGGCATGCCCGCCTTTCCCATAAATCGTCAGCTTGAAGATATCCACTGCCGCCATGGCGGGGCCGTCGGGTACGGCGATCTCGCCTGTCGGGAAGGGCACCCACGAGTGAATCGCGAACGCCGCGTCAACCTTGGGATTCTCCAGCACGCCTTCCTTGATCATTACGGCGGCGCCGCCATCGCCCTCTTCGGCGGGCTGCCAGCAGAATTTCACGTTTCCCTTTTCGATCCCTCGCTTCGATAAAATCTCCGCCACCCCGAGAAGCATCGCCACGTGGCTGTCATGCCCGCAACAATGCCCGACGCCGGGATGCTTCGACGAGTAGGGCAGGCCGGTCTCTTCCTGCATGGGAAGCGCATCCATGTCGGCTCTCAGGAGAATTGTCTTGCCGGGCGACTTCCCCTTCAGAACAGCCACAACCCCGGTACCGGCTATCTTTTTCCCCGCGAGCCCGAGCTTCTTCAGGTTGTCGAGGATATACTGCTGTGTCTTGACCTCTTTGAATCCCCTCTCGGGATGCATATGAACATGCCTTCGATGTTCGATAACTTTGGTCTCGATGGCTTTTACATCCTTCGAGATCGAGCCCGCGGGCTTACTGGTATTCTTTGTGGGTGTCATAAGATATTCCTTTCTAAAAGAATTAATGGTAAACTCATTATACGGCGAATCGACGGATTTGCTAAGAAGTTTCCCAGAACGCCCACCTTAACAGGTAGAATTTGGCTACCGCTTTTCAGTGGAGGCAGTAATGCACAGGATGCATTATGCGTTTGCGGCTTTTATTCTCCTGCTGCTTGGATGCAGCGGGACTTCGGCCGTGTCGCCGATTATTCAACCGGGGAGCGACGCTTTGCGGGCGGAGGCCCCATCGCGCGCGGAATCATCGCGTTATGTGCTTTATACAGGACGCGTGGTTTTCTCGCCCGGGATAGTCGAGCCTGCGTTCATCCCCGAACGAAATTCCGACTATCATCTCAACGTCACCAATTACCTTGATCTCCCCGGGCACGAGAATTGTGTGGGCATTACTCTTCTCGAATTCAAGCCCGCGGAGAATTACCTTAAGGTCAAAATCGCCATCAAAAATCCGTCGCAGTTCCCTGCATATGATGTAAGGGGAATTGCGATGACGAATATTCCCGAAATCGCCCTTATCAACGCCGATTCATACACCGACCTGTGGGATGACGGCTGCGCCGTGGAGATCAACCCGTTCAAGGCGTATGCCGTGGACTGGCCAAACCGGGAGTTCGCCCCCGGCACGGCGCACGCGCGTATTTATGAATTCACCTATACGGACACCGATTCGCTTCTGGATTTGAAGTTGACGGTCGATGCATCCTATCCCGGCAACTGCGCGGAGCCTTATTCGATCCAGGATTTCAAGCAGGATGATTATTTCTCGAAGGACAAACTTTTCGCCGAAGTTGCCGTCAGCGTTTTAGACTGGCAGGATAACGCCTGCGCCGTGTATGTCGACGCGACACCGACGGGCGGGTCGGTTGTCGAACTTCAGCAGGATACGGGCAACACCTGGCGGGGGACTATATACGGTGCCCAGGCGCTGCTCGCGATGAACCCGAAGGTGCTGGTATGGGCGAGCACCGAAGGGGCCCCGGCATCGCGGCTGTTCAATTATTTCAGGTTGAAATACGGTGAGGTATCATGTGAGCCCGAGGGAAACGAAACCTTTGAAGGTGCCACGCCGGTCACGATAGATAATGTCCTGGATGCGGAAACCGTCTGCCTCGACGACCCGTATGACTGGTACTCATTCGTATCCCCGGTACCCCTCGCGGGAGAGCTTGCGCTGCAGCTTCAGAATGATACCGGGCAGTGCATGTTCGAGCTCTACACCGATCCCCTGGCCGAACCGCTGGCGTGGGATTACGCCGGATACGCGGATGATGGCATCATCGAGCTTGGCGGCTCGGGCTACGGCACCGGGAAGTATTACATTCGCGTCGCATTCGTGGGGAATG